>CALJJR010000079.1 GCA_937973905.1 uncultured Arenicella sp.
TTGCGCCGGTGTTGATATCAAAGAATTGGCCGACAATGCCTCCGCTATCGTCAACGTCAATAAAGGCAACTTTGAAACCTTTAAGGCAATTCACCATTGCGAGGTGCCAGTTATCTGCGCTCCGCATGGCTTTGTGATTGGTGGTGGGATCGGCATGTGTGGTGCCGCTGATATTGTCATCGCTTCGGAGGACTGTTTTTTCTCGCTGCCAGAGATTGACCGCGGAGCAATGGGCGGTGCCTCGCATTTACAACGAATTTTGCCGCTTCCTAAAGTCCGGGCGGCATTTCTTACCGGCGGCAAAATACCGGCTTCTGAAGCCTACCGCTTGGGCGGGATTGAGCGGCTGGTCGCTAGAGATGTCTTGCTGGAAGAAGCACGTGCCTACGCCGCAGTGATCGCTGAGAAATCAAGAGATGCCTTGCGGATTGCCAAGCAAGCCTTGAATGGTATTGAGCCCTTTGATGTGGATGCCAGTTATCGGTGGGAACAAGGGTTTACGTTTGAGATGTATATGCATGAAGACAGTCAAAAGTCGCGTGATGCGTTCGTAGAAACCGGCAAGGCTGCCAACTTTGATGCTGCGAGCGAAAAACCCGAGAGCCCTAAAGCTTAGAGCGGCTATCTGCAGGTCAAAATTTGCCCATGAACATCAATTTCACCCAAGAGCAACAGCGATTTAGAGCAGAAGTAAGAGCTTGGCTGGCCGATAACGTGCCCGCCGAGCGCCTGCCGAGCTTTGATACGGCAGAGGGCTTTGAACTGCATCGCGAGTGGGAAAAGAAACTAGCTGCTGGTAATTGGGGCAATGTGAATTGGCCCATTGAATACGGAGGTCGTGGCCTCGATTTAATTTCTTGGCTGATTTTCGAAGAAGAATACTACCGCGCTGACGCGCCGTTGAGAGTCAGTCAAAATGGCATCTTCCTACTCGCGCCAACCATCATGGAGTTTGGCAGCGATGAGCAAAAAGCACGATTTTTGCCGCCAATGGCGGCTGGTGACGAGATCTGGGCACAAGCCTGGTCAGAGCCTGGTGCCGGCTCTGATATGGCGGCGATTACGTCCAAAGCTGAGCGAGATGGCGACCACTATGTGATTACTGGTCAGAAAACTTGGTCATCGCGAGCGGTGTTCGCCGATTGGTGCTTTGGCTTGTTCCGAACCGAAGCGGGCAGCGAGCGACATAAAGGCCTATCTAAAATTCTAGTGCCTCTCGACAGCCATGGGCTGACGCGGCGACCGATTGCGCAACTTGATGGCGACCCCGGATTTGCCGAATTGTTTTTTGATGAAGTCAGGGTACCAGTGGCAAATTTGTTGGGTCCTGAGCATGGTGGATGGGGAGTCGCTATGGCCACGGCTGGCTTTGAACGTGGCTTGCTGCTGCGGTCTCCAGCACGTTTTCAAGAGGCTGCGGCTCGCTTAGTGCGACTATACCAATCGCACAAGCACCGCTTGGCCAGCGGCGTGGGTGAACAAGTTGTGCAAGCCTGGATGAACGCAGAACGGTTTTGCGCGGCAACCTATCAGTTAGTAGCGCGGGTGCAAGCAGGCGCATCAATTTCATCAGAATCGAGCGCGAACAAATTGTTTTGGTCTGAGATGGATAAACATTTGCATCGCACCGCTATGAGCATCATGGGCGCGCAGGCGGAGTTACAAGAAGGTCTGGATGCCATCGACAATGGACGTTGGTTAGACGGGTATATGTTCTCGCTAGCAGGCCCTATTTATGCCGGTACCAATGAAGTGCAGCGTAATATTTTGGCCGAGCGGGTGCTTGGTCTACCGCGTTAGGTAGCGCCCGATATTCGCCATGGACTTTCGATATTCACAAGATCAACTTGACCTGATTGATGCCGCTGCAAATGTACTGAGTGGTGAAAATACGGTCGAAAGATTGCGCGCGTTTGCCGCCGATCCCACCACTATATGCAAAAGCGAGAACTCACTTTGGCAACAATTTGCTGAGCTGGGTTTATTCGGTTTTATGGCGCCGGAATCGTTGGGCGGTTTAGCTCAACCTCTAGAGGTGATGGTGGGCGTTGCTGAATCAGCCGGCTATGTTGGGCTGCCCGAACCTTTGATTGAAGTAGCTGGTATCAGTGTGCCACTCTTGAATGAACTGGGGTTTGAAGATGAGCTCACAGCGGTTGCACTTGGCGAGCTTTCGGTGGGTGTGATTAGTGCCTTACAGACTTATCAATCAAATGCGCATTTCCATGATTCGTTTCTGGTTGCTGGCGCGGGCGTCGACAATTTGCAGAGCCGATCTTCTTTAAAGTTGACGCCATGCAATTCGATTGACCCCTTGCGTCAGCTAACTCGCGTTGAGCTTGCGTTAAAACAAAATGCCTTGGCCGATCGGGCCAATTTGCATGGCGCCGTACTCAGTGCAGCGCAGCTGCTTGGATTGTCGCGGCGGATGATTGATATGTCGGTGGAGTACGCAAAAGAGCGCAAGCAGTTTGGTAAACCAATTGGATCGTTCCAGGCAATAAAACACCATTTGGCAAACGCTTATACACAGCTCGAGTTTGCCCGCCCGATGGTGCAATTGGCAGCCTTGCAAGGTGGTGTTGCGGTGCACAACGCCAAAATCGCTGCTATCGACACAGCCACTCTAATTGCTGAAACCGCTATTCAAGTGCACGGGGGCATGGGCTATACCTACGAGGTTGACCTGCATTTATTTATGAAACGTGCCTGGGCTTTGAGTGCAGAATGGGGTGATCGCAATTATCACATGCGAAAACTTGAACAGTATTTATTTACCGACGGCGCCACGCTAGGCGCCTCGCAGACTTTTTCTTGAGAGGGTGTTTGTCATGCCAGAAGCTTTTATTGTCGACGCACTAAGAAGCCCAACTGGGCGACGCAAAGGTGGTTTGGCCACAGTGCACGGCGCCGATTTGGGCGCACATGTGCTGCGGGGTTTGGTTGAGCGAAACTCGATTCCTGACGCCGAATATGACGACGTGATCTTCGGTTGCGTAGATACGGTTGGCCCACTCGCTGGCGATATCGCACGCACGGCCTGGCTGGCGGCCGGTTTGTCTGAAGAAGTGCCGGGTACGACCATTGATCGACAGTGCGGTTCATCGCAGCAAGCGGTTCATTTTGCCGCGCAAGCGATCATGTCAGGAACTCAAGATGTCGTGATCGCCGGCGGCGTGCAAACAATGACCCAAATTCCGATCAGTTCGGCAATGACGTTGGCCGGCGAACTTGGTTTTACCGATCCTTTTTCGGGATCTGAGGGTTGGGTTGAACGCTATGGGCCAGTGCCGCCCACACAGTTTAAGTCTGCGCAGATGATCGCCGACAAATGGGGTTTTTCACGAGCTGAACTAGAAGCCTATTCTTTGCAGTCACATCAACGTGCCTTAACGGCAATTGCCGAAGGTCGATTCGAGCGAGAAATCTTACCCCTCAATGGCGTTGCGCAAGATGAAACACCGCGCGAAAGCACGCTGGAGAAAATGGCGGAGCTGGATTTTCTATTCGGTTGTGACAAGGTGACCGCCGCCGTCTCGAGCCAAACCTGCGATGCTTCCAGCGCGATGTTGCTGGTGTCCGAAGCAGCGCTAAAGCGCTATGACCTCACGCCAAGAGCGCGCATCCATCATATGAGTGTGCGAGCGGCGGACCCTATTTGGATGTTAACTGCGCCCATCTCGGCAACTGAGTACGCGCTCAAAAAAGCCGGTATGACCTTGGCTGAAATCGACTTGGTTGAGATCAACGAGGCGTTCGCATCGGTCGCTATGGCTTGGCTCAAAGAGACGGGATATTCCCATGCGCAAACCAATGTTAATGGTGGAGCGATCGCCTTGGGTCATCCACTCGGTGCCACCGGCACCAAGCTAATGACCACTCTGTTACATGAGCTTGAAAGAACGCAGCAGCGCTTTGGTTTGCAGACGATGTGCGAAGGCGGCGGTCAGGCGAACGTAACCATTATCGAACGTCTTTAACATCAGACTCAATAAGCAAGAGAGACCAAGTATATGACTGGAATTTGCCAAAACAGAACCGTAATCATCACTGGCGCTGGTGGTGGCTTGGGCCGGGCGCACGCCTTGGCATTTGCTGCGGAAGGCGCCAATGTGATCATCAATGATATCAATCTTGAGGCTGCAAAAGAGGTTGAAAGTGAAATACATGCGGCGGGCGGTTCTGCCAGTGTCAGCATTTTTGATATCACTGACTACGCCGCCTGTGGTGAGGCCGTGCAAAACGCGATTGCCAGCCATGGAGATGTGCACTGTGTGTTAAACAATGCAGGTATCAATCGAGACCGCATGTTCGCTTCGATGACCGAAGAAGAGTGGGACACCATCATGCGCGTGCACTTAAAGGGTCATTTCTGCCTCAGCTCGCACGCCGTACATCATTGGCGTGATCAGGCTAAATCCGGGCAGTCGGTATCTGCGCGCATCATCAACACCAGCTCTGGCGCGGGTTTGCAAGGGTCTGTGGGGCAATCAAATTACGCGGCTGCCAAAGCAGGAATTGCGGCCTTAACGCTGAACCAAGCTGCCGAGCTTGGTCGCTATGGAGTGACTGCTAATGCGATCACGCCAGCCGCGAGAACGGCGATGACGACCCAAGTTGCAGTGATGGCGGAGCGAATGAAAAAGCCCGATGATGGCTCCTTTGACTATTGGTCAGCCGGCAATGTCTCGCCTTTGCTAGTGTGGTTAGGGTCAGAACATTCTTCGCATGTGAGTGGGCGAGTCTTTGAGGCGGAGGGAGGAAAAATCTCCATTGCTGATGGTTGGCGCACAACGGCAGGGCTTGATAAAGGCGGCCAGTGGCACGTGGCTGAAATTGGCGATGCCGTTGCGCAGTTGCTGGCGCAAGAAGTGCCAGCTCAACCTGTTTACGGCACCTAGTTAGAAAGCCGAGCTGCGTTACTATGGATTTTTCATTTAATGAAGATCAACTGCTGATTGCCGATACCGCGGACGCATTTTTAACCTCAGCATCAAACAGTGCCCAGGTTCGTGCTGCTATGAGTACAGAGCTTGGGTATGAACCAGCGCTTTGGCAGCAAACAACACAAGAACTCGCCTGGCAACTTACGCATATTCCTGAATCTGAAGGCGGGCTGGGCTTGGGCTATGTTGAGCTTTGTATCTTATTTGAAAAAATGGGCAAGCACCTTTGCTGCTCACCGTTCTTCTCGACCGTGGCCTTAAGCTTGAATTCGCTTTTGTTGGTGGCAGCGAATGATTGTGCGAAATCGGCGATTGCCGCAATTGCCGAACAAGGTGAGCGTTTTGCATTGGCTTATTCGGGAGGAGGGCGCTTAGTAGGGCTCGACTCGATTACGGCGCTCTATCACGACTCTGACTCTTACAATGGCGTTTGTTTGACTGGCGACTATCATTATGTGATTGATGGGCACACTGCAAGTTCGTTCATCGTAGCTGCTAAAAACGCATCGAACGGGCAACTCGGTTTGTTTTTGGTGCCCAAAGAAAAAGTGGATGTCGCCTGGACAGCCACTATGGATCAAACTCGAAAGCTGGCAAGGGTTTCTATAAGAGAGGCAGAAGTTCCAGCCAGCAATATCCTTAGCTGTGATTCAACAACTAAAGGCACATTTGAGAATGTGCTCAACTTGGCTTGTATTGCCTTGGCGGCTGAACAGCTTGGTGTTGCTGAACAATGTTTGTCGCAGACAGTTGACTATATTAGTGAGCGCAAACAGTTTGGTCGTGCGGTTGGTAGCTTTCAGGCGATGAAACATAAGGCCGCCGACATGATGAATCGCGCCGAAGCCGCCCGCTCCGCCGTCTATTACGCGGCGTGTATTGCAGATGAGTTTTTAGGTGGGCAGCCTCTCGGTGCTGAACTTTCTGAGGCGGCCAGCATAGCGAAAGCCTATTGTTGTGACGCGGCATTTTTTAATGCCGGCATGGCTCTGCAAATGTACGGTGGCGTTGGCTTTACTTGGGAATACGACGTGCATCTCTATTTCAAACGTGCCAAAGCTGCACAGCTGACATTTGGCGACAGCGCATATCATCGTGAACGTATAGCGCAGCTTGTTTTGGAGCAAATCGCATGAGGCTCGGATTCACTCAAGAGGATGAGCGATTTCGCGAACAGGTCTCAGACTGGCTAGCTGATAACCTGGTTGGTGAATTTGCCAAGCTGAAGTTTCGTGGTGGCCCGGGTGACGAGCATATGTTTTTTGCCGAGCGAGCTGCGTGGGAAAAGCAAATGGCCAGCGGCGGCTGGATTGGCATTGGCTGGCCAGAGGCCTATGGCGGTAAAGCGTGCTCGCTCGAACAGCAGGTGATTTTTCATGAGGAGTACGCACGTGCCGGCGGCCCTGGAAGAGTAGGGCACATCGGCGAGGGTTTAACCGGGCCAACCCTAATCGCCTTTGGGTCAGAACAACAGCAACGGCGTTTTTTACCAAAGATCTTGTCCGGTGAAGAGCTGTGGTGCCAAGGTTATTCGGAGCCGAGTGCAGGCTCTGATCTTGCCAATATCGCCAGCAAAGCGGCATTTTATGAAGACGAAGGGGTTTGGAAGATTAATGGCCAAAAGGTGTGGACCTCTTTGGCCCATGAGTCGGATTGGTGTTTTGTTTTGGCACGTACTGACCCAGCCTCAAAAGGCAGTAGGGGCTTAGGTTTCTTTTTGCTCGAGTTAGATCAACCGGGCGTTGAAATCCGTCCAATCACGCAACTCACGGGTACCTCCGAGTTCAATGAAGTGTTCTTAGATGACGCGGTGTGCCAGGCCGACTGCTTGGTTGGCGAAGCCGGTCAAGGCTGGGCGGTTGCGATGGGCTTGCTCGGTTTTGAGCGCGGCGTATCAACGCTCGGCCAGCAGATGCTGTTTCAAAATGAGTTGAGCGAGGTGATTAAAATTGCCAAACAAAACGGTGCCGCTGAAGACCCGGTGATCAGGCAAAGAATTGGCGACGCGCATATGGGGCTTAAGATCATGCGCTATAACTCCATGCGCACCCTATCTGCTAATCCGGGTGATGGCACTTTGGATCGTGCTGCCCTGAGTTACAAATTGTACTGGTCTAGCTGGCACCGCAACTTGGGGAATCTAGCAATGGATGTGCTCGGACCAGATGCGGAGCTGGTAGAGCAGCAACCCTATGATTTGACCCGGTTGCAGTCACTCTTTTTGTTTACGCGCTCTGACACCATTTATGGTGGTACCAACCAAATACAACGCAATATCATTGCTGAACGCGCGCTGGGGTTACCTAAAGAAACCCGTGGCAAGGATTAGTTATAGGAATTTTATATGGCATTAAAACAAGCTCCTGAGTACGTTGCAGGTCACAACTTATTGGCCGGCAAATCGGTGTTGATTACGGCGGCGGCCGGCGCCGGTATCGGTTTCGCTGCGGCCAAGAAAGCCTTGGAAGAGGGCTGTCGCGGCCTCACGATCAGCGATGTGCATGCTGGGCGTTTGGAGCAAGCGGTTGCGAATTTGCAAACTGACTACCCAAACGTGACGATTGCAGGGCAATTGTGTGATGTCACGCAAGAGGCGCAAGTACAAGAATTGGTCGCCGGTGCCGAACAGCGCCATGATGGTGTTGATGTGCTGATCAACAACGCTGGCTTGGGCGGTACGCGCAAATTGGTCGATATGCCCGATGACGAATGGGTAAGAGTGATAGACATCACTCTTACGGGAACCATGCGTATGATGCGTGCCATATTGCCGGCAATGCAGAGTCGCCAGGCCGGTGTCATTGTCAACAATGCTTCCGTATTGGGTTGGCGTGCACAGATTGAGCAAACGCACTACGCGGCTGCGAAAGCAGGAGTGATGGCTCTCACGCGCTGCGCGGCGCTAGAAGCCGCGGAGTATAAAGTGCGAATCAATGCGGTATCACCGAGTATCGCATTCCATGAGTTTTTGAAAAAAACCACGCCTGCTGAACTGCTTGAAGAGCTGGCCTCGAAAGAAGCCTTTGGCCGTGCTGCAGAAGTATGGGAGGTGGCCAATGTGATGATGTTTTTAGCTTCGGATTACAGCTCTTATATGACCGGCGAAGTGGTTTCGGTCAGCAGTCAACACCCATAAACAAAGCGGCGACCATTCTGGTACGCCCCACGATTAACCTTGGTTTAAATCATGACACAAGTAATAAAACATCCGCTCGACCTACTAGACATGGTCGGTTCGCAGCTTGGCCCTACTGATTGGGCGACTATGACGCAAGAACGCGTCAATCTTTTTGCCGACGCCACTGAAGATCATCAGTGGATCCATGTGGATCCCGAGCGCGCCGCCGCTGGGCCGTTCGGTGCTTGCATTGCCCATGGTTATTTAACGCTTTCTTTGGCGAGTAAGTTTTTGCCTGAGATGATGAGTGTTGAAAACACCTCCATGGGGGTAAATTATGGCTGCGATAAGGTGCGCTTTCCCAACTCAGTGAAGGTAGGGCAAAAAATTCGCGGCAAGGCAGAAGTCGTCAAGGCCGAACAAAAAGGCAACGCAGTACAAGTGATTGTTAGAGTGACCATCGAAGTAGAAGGCGAGGAGCGCCCTGCTTGCGTGGTTGATACGATTTCTCGTTTTTATTTTGATGAGGCCGCAGCATGAACCAAGCGGTGATTGTCAGCACGGCGCGCACACCGATCGCTAAAGCCTTTCGCGGTGCATTCAATGACACAGAAGCGCCAAAGTTGGGCGGCCATGTTGTTGCGGAGGCGGTAGCCCGAGCGGGTGTCTCAGCAGAGCAAGTCGACGATGTCATTCTCGGCTGTGCGGCACCGCAAGGCACCCAGGGTTACAACATCGGTCGGCTCAGCGCTGCCGTTGCCGGTTTGCCGGATAGTGTGCCCGGAATGCAAGTCGATCGTATGTGCTCCTCAGGCATGGTTGCGATTGGTCTGGCCGCGAGAGGGATTCAAACCGGTGAACTCGATGTTGCAGTGGCAGGAGGCTTAGAGTCGATTTCTTTGACGCAAAATAAATACAAGAATACCCACCGCGCTGTTTCTCAAGCCGTATTGGAACAATCAACGCAAATGTACATGCCGATGATCGAGACCGCGGAGATTGTCGCTGCGCGCTATGGAATTTCGCGGGATAGACAAGACGCTTACTCGCTACAGAGCCAGCAACGCACGGCAGAGGCGCAACAAGCAGGGAAGTTTGACGATGAAATCGTCAGCCTGCAAACCACCAAATCGGTGTTTAACAAAGAAACTAAAGAGGTCACTTACGAATCGGTAGAACTGCAGCAAGATGAAGGCAATCGACCGCAAACTACTTTGGAGTCTTTACAGACTTTAGAGCCAGTATTTGCTGATGGGGCCGTAGTTAAACAAGGTTTGAACATAACCGCAGGCAACGCCTCACAGCTCTCCGACGGTGCCTCTGCTTGCGTACTCGCTAATGGCGAACTAGCGGAACGCCAAGGGCTGCCAGTGCTTGGAATTTATCGTGGCCTTGCCGTCGCGGGCTGTGCACCAGATGAAATGGGCATCGGCCCTGTGTTCGCCGTGCCAAAGCTGTTGCAGCGGCATGGGCTCAGTGTCGATGATATCGATTTATGGGAATTAAACGAAGCTTTTGCTTGTCAGGTGCTGTATTGCAGAGATCAACTAGGGGTTGATAACGACAAATTAAATGTCAATGGCGGCGCCATCTCTATTGGTCATCCTTTTGGTATGTCCGGCTCGCGGATGGTGGGGCATGCGCTGATCGAGGGGCGTCGTCGAGGCGCTAAGTTGGTCGTTTGTACGATGTGTATTGGCGGCGGCATGGGCGCCGCCGGATTATTTGAAGTCGCGTCATGACCTCCCACCCTAGTCTGTTTACACCGGCCAATTTGGGTGCGATTCCAATTAGAAATCGCATCCTAATGGCACCAATGACGCGCAGCCGTGCAAATGTTGACGGTAGCGCCAATGATTTGATGCGCGAGTACTATGCGCAACGAGCTGCGGCTGGTGTGATTATTTCCGAGGGCACTCAACCCAGCGAGAATGGTCAAGGCTATTGCCGCACACCGGGTATGCATAACATCGAGCAGGTGCAAGCTTGGAAAAACGTAACCGACGGTGTGGTTGAAAAAGGCGGCAACATGGTTTTGCAAATCATGCATTGTGGCCGTGTCGCCAGCGCGCACAATAAGCAAGCGAATGCCGAAACTGTGGCCCCGTCGGCCATTCAGGCACGTGGTCAAATCTATGCAGACCCGCAAGGGATGGTTGACTTCGACCAACCCAAAGCGCTGTCTCTTAGTGGCATCAGTGATGTCATCGATGAATATACGCAAGCAGCGGTCAAAGCGCTAAAAGCTGGTTTTGCTGGCGTTGAGTTGCACGCCACGAGTGGTTACCTGCCAGCTCAATTTTTATCTACGGGAACCAACCAAAGAACTGATGACTATGGTGGTAACGTCGAAAACCGGGTTCGATTTGTTGTGGACGTGTTAGATGCTATGAGTGAAGCCATTGGTCCAGAACACGTGGGCATTCGAATTTGTCCAGGCAACCCCTTCAACGATTTGCATGACGAGAATCCCGCAGAAACCTTCGCAACCCTGCTACAGACCATCGACAAGATGGGCCTAGCCTATCTGCACGTGATTCGTATGGCCGAGAAGATCACCGGCGTGAACACGGTAGCGCTAGCGCGCGAGAACTTTAGTGGGCCACTTGTTCTGAATGACAGTTACGACTTTGCTGAGGCTGAGCACTTGGTGAGTAGCGGCCAAGCGGCAGGCATCTCATTCGCCCGTCATTTTATTGCGAACCCAGACTTGCCCGCGCTTATCGAGTCCGGTCGCGAGTTGCAGGCCTTCAACCCAAAAACGCTCTACACTCAAGGTGCAGAAGGTTACACCGATTATTTGTGAGTGGGCTGCGACTGTCCGCTGCCAATGTTAGGATACGCCTTCTCAACTAACCGTATTTCGATGATCGACTATGAATTTTAAAGGCGTCTGTTTTGCTCTACTTCTTTTGGTTTCAAGCGCAGCAAACTGCGTATCAGCAACCACCTACCTTACCGCGGCCGCGATGGTTGACGTTAAATCCGGGGAATTGATTGCCAACCCGGCGATCATTGTCGAGGCCAATAAGATCACGTCGGTTGGAGTGGTTGGGGAATTGGATATCCCGGCAGGCGCCGAGGAGATCAACTTAGCGGGCATGACCGTGCTGCCCGGTTTTATGGACATGCATGTTCATTTGGATTCTGCCCAGGATGGCGTGTCGTTTCTCGAATCTCGTTTGCAGTCGGTGCCACGCAGGGCGGTGAATGCGGTCGCCAATGCCAAGACCACCTTAATGTCGGGTTTTACCTCGGTTAGAAATCTAGGGGCGGCGAATTACACCGTAATTGCGGTTCGCAATTCGATCGATTCTGGGCAGATTGACGGCCCGCGCATTTGGGCCGCTGGGCCCTCCTTGAGCATAACCGGCGGTCACTGTGATGATAATTATTCTCCACCGGAGAAACAGTCGTTCTCGCAGGGCGTGGCTGATGGACCATGGGCGGCGCGCGCCAAGGTTAGAGAAAATATTAAGTACGGTGCGAACACCATCAAGTTGTGTGCTACTGGTGGTGTCTTTTCGCGTGGCACCAAGGTGGGGGAGATTCAATACTCCTTGGCCGAGATGGAAGCGATTGTGGATGAAGCGCATCGGCGCGGATTGGTGGTGGCGGCACATGCGCATGGCACAGAAGGCATCAAAGCGGCGATTATGGCCGGCGTAGACAGTGTGGAACACGTGAGCTTTCTTGATAAAGAAGCAATACAACTGGCCAAGAAGAATGGCACGGTTTTTTCAATGGATATTTACAATACCGAATACACGCTTACCTTTGGTGAACAAAATGGGGTGCCTGAGGAGAACTTAGCAAAGGAACGCGCGGTCGGCACGAAACAGCGGGAGAGCTTTACCGCGGCGGTTGAAGCCGGTGTCAAAATGGTCATGGGTACCGATGCTGCAATCTTTCCGCATGGCTTGAACGCTCGCCAGTTCTCTCGCATGGTGCAATTTGGGATGACGGAGTTGCAGGCATTGCAGGCCGCTACCATAAACGCTGCGGCCCTGATGAAGCAGGAAGATCTTGGCCAAATCGCAGTAGGTTACTTAGCCGATATTGTGGCCGTGGCTGGCAACCCACTGGATGATATCAGCATCACTGAAAACGTTGCTTTCGTAATGAAAGATGGCAAAGTTTATAAACAGTAGCTAGCCAATAACGGCTTAACTATGAACTAATAGAGCTCGTCCAAAGCGGTGTACACCACGGTCTTAAAGTCTGACCGTAGCGGCCATGGAGATTGGTATAGTTGGACGAGCGCTATACCGATTAATTTTTCTTTTGGATCTATCCAAAACTTCGTACCGGCCACACCACCCCAAGACAGCTCGCCTTGGGAAGAAAGATCCGGCATATGCTGCGGGTCGGTAACTACTCCGTATCCGAGCGCCATGCTCTGCCCATGATATAAGTCCAAAGCTGGGAACTCACCAACTCCTTCTGCTCGAACGCTTTTCGTTAGTTGGTCTGAGCCCATGAGCTCAATGGTTTTGGGGCTGAGTAGACGTTGACCATCGTAAGTGCCGCCGTTAAGAATCATCTGGCTAAAACGTAAATAATCGCGCGCGGTGGAGATCAGCCCGCCGCCACCGTTGAACAGGGTAATGCCTTGGAAAGGTCGACGAGCTTCCACCGGAACCACATCAATTTTGTTGGTTTCATAATTCCAGGTTTGATCGCCGGCCAGTCGACTCTCTTTATCCTTGGGGAGTTCAAAAAACGTATCGTTCATGGCTAGCGGAGTGAGAATCCGCGTCTGAAAAAACTCATCCAATCCTTGGCCGCTTAAACGTTCGATCAAGGCGCCCAGCACATCAAAAGAAACACTGTAGTGGTAGCGCGTGCCTGGCTCGTAGCGCAGAGGAAGCGTGGCCAGTTTGCGACTGAATTCAGCTAGGTTGGCGCCCTTAAAAAGTTGCGCTTGTGCATATTGTTGATCAACCGGATCATCGGGCATCCAGCCATAGGTAAACCCTGCAGTGTGGGTCAGTAACTGGCGAATGGTGACTTTGCTTTTTGGTTCGCTAAGCTTGCCTTCATCCCAGACTTTTAAATCAGCCATTTCTGGAAGATAACGCTCAATCGGATCATCCAAATGAAACAAACCTTCCTCGTACAGCATCAACGTAGCGGCTGCGGTAATAGGTTTAGTCATGGAATAAATTCGGAACAGAGTATCGGTTTGTAGAGCCGTGTCGTCCACAACGCTAAAGCTGCCATGAGCGCTTTCATGCACAATATTGCCGTTGCGCGCGACCAGCAATACCACCCCAGCATAATGGCCATTCTCAACGTATCGTTCGCCTAACTGATTGAGTTTCGCGAGTTGCGTAGATGACATTCCCATTTTTTCTGGTTTGCTTACTTTCATATCAGCTGCTTGAAGGTTATTAATGCCGAACAGTGAGAGGCACAAAAATTTAACTAGGTAGATAGATAGTTTCATGGTGTGAAAGCGTAGATCTCATATTCTATAAGGCCGATAAGATACCACTGTTTGCTTGAAATTGACGCTCACTAACGCACAAGGTGACCCAGCTCTGTGTCGCATATATGATATCTATTGGTATCTAGTTCCGAGTACGATGGAAGTAGGCTGAAATATCAGTGTGACAATTTCTTGGACAACCGAGTAATGTATGAAGCAAGTGCTTAAGTACTTAGTCATTTTCAATCTGGGGACGCTACTCCTGGGTTGCGCAACGGTTTCCGTAGATAGCCAGCAAACGCCTTACGCAGTGGGTTCGAGTACATTCTTTGTGCATGATGAATCGCGGCCGTTTGATAAGGTTGGCGGCGTCGACGTTGGTATCCGCTCATTGCTTACAGAGATCTGGTACCCAGTTGCGCATAGCGATGTCAAAGGCGAGCGCTTCCGGCGCGCCACCTACGGTGATTATTCCTTTGGTGACGCAGCAGTTCATCGGCTGATGCTTACCAATACCACGTTCTTTCATCTGACTCCTGAGACGGTAGTCGACGGAGTGTCACAAGCCGATATTGATGCCGCAATAGCAGAGCTGTTTGATAGAAAGCGCGGTAGTTATATCGATGCGCCCTTAGCGCCGACAGCCGCAATTGGAGACCAGCTGCCGGTGGTGGTGATGACCCACGGTGATGCAGGTAGTCGTTACAATATGGAGACCGTTTGTGAGTACTTGGCCGCTCACGGGTATCTGGTGATTGCGCCAGAGCACACCGGCAATACCCCCTTCGCATTTACCATCCACGACCCACAAATTAATGACAAGCTCAGGGAAGTTAAACCTCTTTTGAATAAAGACGGCACCTACGGGCCGCTAGAGAAGTACGGGCAAACCTATACGCCGCTGATTCAAAACCGTGAAGATCCTCAAGCTATGAAAAACCTCGATGACTCATTGCTCGAACGGGTCAACGATTTGCGCGCGGTGCTCGCTGAGCTCGATCGGATGAACCAAGCCGGCAAGTTTAAGGGCCGCTTGAACTTACAAGGAATTGGTTTGATGGGGCGTTCCTTTGGGGGTACCACCACGCTGGCAGGCTTAGGCTTGGAAGAAAGGTTTACCGCAGGGGTGTCGGTGGTACCCTTGGTGTTGCCTGATATGCGTACCAAGCTGCCAGCCGAGGTTTTGAAACAGCCTAGTCAAGAATCGGTGATCTTGGCAGCAGAGGCTAACGGCGTACTGAATTCAATCAGCAAGCCAACCTTATTTTTGAGTGGCGCGGAAGATGCGTTGATTATTGGCGTGGGTGCGGCGTTCGCAAAATCTGCTGGTGTTGAGTTGCCGACTCCTGACAAGCCGCTGCCAGCCTTGAGAGACAGTTACGAAAGCGCTACTCAACCCGTTATCTGGGGCTTGCTCGAGAACTCCAACCATTCCAGTTTTGGTGTTTCAGGAGGCTATTGGTGGCCCGCGATGAAGCCAACCACTCAGCAGCGGTATTTCACGCCAGAACAATCATTCAAGTTGATCAAACCAAAAATCGCGCATGAGGTACAGCAAGTAAAAACCTTGCAGTTCTTTGATTACTTTCTCAAAAATCGAACTTCTGCGCGCGCTGAGCTGCTCAATAACGAGTTCGAAGAGGTGGGTTTGATCTATGAGGCGCGCAACTTCTGAGCCGAGTAATCGACTCAATCTAGTCGCTTGACAAGACACTGTCATAAAATTGGCATATATTGTGTGCAAAGAAGACGTTTTGAGTCGCGGTTGGGTATAACTTGCTCGACCAACACGCATTGTAAGATTTTCAATTATGAGGAGTAGGTATGTTAAAGCCAACAAAGATTAGTTGTGCCGTCGCTCTCGCTGTTTCGACGGGGGTACCGTTTACGGCATCCGCAGCAGGTGCGCTTGAGGAGATCGTAGTTACAGCTACCAAACGATCTGCCAGTGCGCAAAGTATTCCGGTGACTATTCAAGCAATTAGTGAACAGTCATTAGAAGATTTAGGCATCGACAACTTTGAAGATTACATTCGCAACCTTGCTGGTGTAACTTCTGGTGGGCGTGGGCCTGGCCGAAATGAGATTTTTATTCGCGGCGTCTCAGCAGGTAAAGGCGGATTAAAAATCGCCGGTGCCGTAGGTACCGAACCGAATGTGGCCTTATATTTAGATGAGGCGCCTATTTCTCTTGGCGGTCGAAATATCGATCCATACATCACTGATATTAATCGGGTCGAGGTATTGCCTGGGCCGCAAGGCACCTTATTCGGTGCCAGCTCGCAAGCAGGTACGGTGCGGCTTATCACCAATAAGCCTGAATACAATGAGTTCTCTTCGGGTGTTACCGCGAGCTACTCAAATACCAGTGGCGGTGATGACTCCTATTCTTTGGATGCGCATTTTAACTTCCCCATAATTGATGACAAATGGGCGGCGCGCTTGGCGGTCTTTAATGCTCGAGAAGGCGGGTATATTGACAGTATCTTGAGCTCCAAGCAGATTCCGCTCACCAACCCAACGCTGGCGTTTTATCAATCCATCGGGATTGTTCCAGAGCGCGATACTATTACTAATGAAGAGTTTGCTGCAGACGATTTTAACGAAGCTGAGTTCACCGGTTTTAGAGCCAGTACCAAATTTGCGGTCAATGATGATTGGGAAGTTTTACTCTCGCACTTTAATCAAGAACTCGAGCGTGAAGGGATTTGGGATTACGACCCATCGCTGGGTGAATTACTCTCTGAGTCATTTGCTCCCGATGAAGGTGTGGATGAATTCGACATGACTTCATGGACAGTGACTGGACGCGTCGCTGGTTTAGATGCTGTGTATACCGGCTCTTACCTCGATAGAGAGGTCAATGAAGTCGCCGACTATTCCGGCTATGCCAACAGCGGCCCGTTTATACCGTACTACATCTGTAACTACCCGCTGTACACAACCTGCGGCACGCCTAACTTTTTCTTAGAGCAATTCTATTCGGTTGAACGTACGACTCACGAACTTAGATTTAGCACTAGCGAAGAGAATCGCTGGCGTGCCATTGTCGGTGTGTTTAATGACGATACCGAAACAGTAGAACGTGGTGACTGGAATTATCCGTCTGCTATTCAGGTTGGTCTGGCGCCAAATGCTCCGATTCCCGGCGCGACATCATCCAACCCAAATACGCGTAATCCAGGCGTGGTGTTCTTTAATGACTTCACTCGCGGCAAGAAGGAAACATCCTTCTTTGGTGAGTTAGCCTACGACATCACTGACAAATGGACCGCGACGGTTGGTTTGCGCCGCTATGACATTGAATTGTCGTTAGCGGGTAGTTCAAACTTTGCCAATCGTGGTGTGGATGGCGACTTTGGCCGTAACGTAGATGAAATTCTCGAAGGTGCGAGCCCGGCGGATTTTCAAGACACGATTGCCAAATTCAATCTGCAGTACAAACTGAATGATGACGTTTTGCTCTACGGTACTATTTCAGAGGGTTACCGCCCTGGCGGTTTTAACCGCAATGGTGGTGCCAGCCAAGTGCCAGGGGTAGGGCCGTTTGTCCCAGATTTTTATGAATCTGATGAAGTGACCAACTACGAGTTTGGCTGGAAAACAACACTGTTGGATGGCACCCTGCGGTTTAACGGGGCCACTTACTTTGTTGAATGGAACGACATCCAAATCGGTACCTTAGACTTTAACGTCTCCAACTTAGCGTTTATTAGTAATGCCGCTGATGCAGAAGTGAAAGGCGTGGAAATCGATTCGATTTGGCAAGCCACTGACAATTTTACGCTGTTTGCCAATGTGTCCTATAACGATACGGAGATGACTAGAGTGCCGCCGAATATTGTTAGTATCGCGCCTGAAGGCAGCCCGCTGGCCTTGGCACCTGAACTTCAATATGTGGTTCGCGGGCGCTATGAAACAGATGTTTCTAATGGCCGTGGCTTTGGTCAATTAACGGTGCAATACACGGATGATCAAATCAGTTCCGTCAATGTGGGCGCTTTGTTTGAGCAAGACAGCTACACAACGGTGGATGCATCACTGGGATTTGCGCGTGATAATTGGTCCGCCACTTTATTCGCCGAGAATCTCACCGACGAGTTAGCTGATCTGTTCATTAGTAATGAAGACGACATTGTTAAAACGGTGCCAAATCGACCGCGAACAATTGGTATTCGATTCAACTACGACTTCGAATAGTAGAGTCAGAGCATCGAAGCCGATTCGGTTTCCTTGCTTTAAACTTAGCTATAAACTTACTAAGGCGCTCTGTTCAGAGCGCCTTTTTTTACTATAAGAATTCGCAATCAGGCGTTGCTAGACAAACCCTTAATGACACCCGAAGCTCTTCCAGAGATCGCTGAACTCCTGCAGGCTGCGAAGCAGCATATTCAACAGAATAGGCTCACGCATGCCACTCTGAAGCTGCAGAGTATCCTCGATGCCAAGCCAGCACATCGTGATGCACTCTATTACATGGCGGTATGTCAGCGTCGTGAGCAACAGTTTCATGATGCACTGAAGACGCTCGAACAATTAGTCACAC
Organism: uncultured Arenicella sp.; assembly: GCA_937973905.1. Taxonomy (GTDB): domain Bacteria; phylum Pseudomonadota; class Gammaproteobacteria; order Arenicellales; family Arenicellaceae; genus Arenicella. The sequence goes on from CALJJR010000079.1 coordinate 18,042, forward strand.
ACCACCCCGACTATGGCCGTGCCTATCAAGAATGCGGGCACAATTGGTTAAGCTTGAACAATACGCAGAAGGCGAGCGCGGCATTTATGAAAGCGGTAGAGCTTAATGATGCCTTGATCGCCAGTTGGCGTGCATTGGTCAATCATTTTAGTGAGCAAGGGCAACAAGAGGCGGCTGCTCATGCAATGCAACAAGCGAAAAATTTGCAGTCTTTGCCGAGTGAATTGGTCACGGTGACCAGCCTCATCAATGAAAATAAATTGTATTTGGCTGAGCAAATATGTCGCCAGTATTTACGCAAGGATAAGACCCATGCTGAGGGCATGCGCTTGCTGGCTGAGATCGGTTCTAAATTACAGGTTTTGGATGATGCGGAGTTTTTGCTTGAGAGTTGCGTTGAGTTTCACCCAGACTACGTGCGGGCGAGAATGGATTA
>CALJJR010000080.1 GCA_937973905.1 uncultured Arenicella sp.
ACTTAATCAAGTACCAAAGACTAGAAGTACCGAGCGCCAAGTCTTGATAGCGCTGCATGGTCGACTTGCTTGGGTCGCTCAGTTGTTCCTGCAGCGTTCCCTCCGAGATGCCACCTTTAGCTTTGGAAGTTTCGCGTTCAGTCATATCGCCACATATTAGTTGGTCCGCTGAAGAAAGTTCAGATCACGCCTCTAGTGATGATGACCACCTGGGCCATGCACGTGGCCGTGATCGATTTCTTCCTGCGACGCATCTCTGATTTCTTCTATTGAACAGTCAAAAAAAAGCTCTTTGCCAGCCAGAGGGTGATTGCCATCAACGGTCACAATGCCATCTTCAACTGCCGTAACGACAACTGGCACAGGGCCCTGCTCGGTTTCGGCTTGAAAACGCATACCTACTTCAACGTTGTCAATTTCTTCACCAAAGGCCGAAGTAGGAACTTCTTGGATCAGCGCATCTACTGGCATCCCGTAGCCTTTTTCCGGCGCAACTTGCGCTTTTATTTTGTCGCCAACCTGCTTGCCTTCTAACTGCTCTTCCAGACCAACGATAATATTATTGGCGCCGTGCAGATACACCAAAGGATCTTGTCCCGTGGAAGAATCCAACACCTGTCCGTCGGCATCCTTAAGTTCATAGTGCATGGTGACAACGGAGTTTAATTTGATCGTCATTACTTTTCCTCAAAAAGATCTTCAGTCGATGGCCGCGTTGCTGCATAAAGCTCGCAACCCGAATTGGACCTGCATTATGCCGAAAGCATGCCTTGAATAGAATGCAGGATTGGAAATTATCCGAGCAGAAATTAGGCTAAAAATTTAGTGGCGTGCTTGTCTGCTGGCGTGTTGTGAGCGGTGACGGCGGGTACTTGTTGCGCCGTCTTTGCCTTGCATGAACTTTGGCAGCGACTTCAAACCGGAGCGCGCAAAATCTTCCTCGAGCGCGGACGCTAGTAAATCATCGCCCTTGACACTCTCTGCAGCAGCATTGAACACCAGATCAAATAACCTTAGTAGAGATATTTTATGGGTCTGGCCGGTTGCCGCAAAAATCGCGTCACTCAATAGTAAGAAGTTATCGAACGGCCGGTCCGCCAAGAGCAAGGGCAAGGAAGACCGAAACCGCCCTGAGTTTCCGATCAAATCCCAAAACCGCGCGAATCTTGAAATACGCTGCACAGTAACAAAATCGAATTCTTTGCTGGCAACAATATTGAATGGTGGCTCGGGGTTAAAGATCAAACCAAACTCATCAACGTGGCGAATGATCGGTGAGCCCTTTAAGCGTTTCAATATGCCGACTTGGATCTCGTGCGGTTGCAGTTGATACAAACGGTCAAAGCTACTTGCAAAGCTCTCAAGCGTATCGCCCGGTAATCCGAAAATAAGATCGGCGTGCACATAAGCTTCGGAGTTGGTCAAAATCCAGCGAATATTTTCTGCCGCGGCAATATTGTCTTGTTTACGACTAATCAGGCTTTGCACCTCTGGATTAAAGCTTTGAATCCCAATTTCAAACTGCAGTGACTGCGGCGGAAACCTAACGATCATCTCCTTCAAAGCTGCTGGCAAATGATCTGGCACAACCTCAAAGTGCAAGAATAGATCGTCTGTCATTCGTTCCAGAAAGAATTCCAAAATTCGGATACTGTTCTTGATCTTCAAATTGAAGGTTCGATCAACAAATTTAAAATGCCGAGCACCGCGCTGGTACAAAGCATCCATATGCTCGAGAAACTGATCCAGATCGAAAGGCCAGGCGGTTTTATCCAGCGCAGACAAACAAAATTCGCACTTGAATGGACAACCGCGTGAAGCCTCTACATATAAGACTCGATTACGAATATCTTCGTCGTCGTAGAGTCTGTAGGGCATTTTGATCGAACTTAAGGCCGGCTGCACGCCAGTTAAGTATTTGTCTGCAGGACCCTCACCGCTGAGCAATCCGGTTGCCAGTTCAGTAAAGGTGACCTCTCCCCAACCGCTGATAACGTAGTCAGCCAGCCCAATGATTCTTTGCTCAGCTTGTTCATAGCTGACCTCGGGGCCACCGAGCACAACTTTTACATGCGGCGCCACGGCTTTGAGCATGGCCACCACCCGTTCGGTCTCTCTAACGTTCCAAATATAAATACCAAAGCCCACAATCACAGGCTTATATTTGAGTAGACTTTCCACGATATCGGCCGGCCTTGAGTCCAAGGTAAACTCCTCAATCGCGCACGTATCTTCCAGTTTACCTAAGTTTGCCTGGAGGTAGCGCAAACCAAATGAGGCATGGATGTACCGGGCATTGAGGGTGCTCAATACAATCGCACGCTCAACTTCGTTTACACTCATCTCAGCACTTGCCGTATTCTCGTTCATGATTTTGTTGGCCGGCTACTACTGGTAATCGCCAGCGTATTTAGCACGTGCGCTGCTGCAAAGAATCCAAAACTCGCGGTAACATGAGTAATCGAACCCAATCCACCCGCACAATTCAATGCATTGCTTGCCCCGTTCTCGTCGCTCAGATCGCGCGGTCGGCTCGAGCTTAAGCCGCCGTCGCCGTCGGGGTAGACCAATTGTTCATCGGAATAGACACAAGGAACGCCAAAACTGCGTTTAGGGTTGCGCGGAAATGAATATTCTTGCCGTAGCTGTTTGCGAGTCTTGGCGAGCAACACATCGTGCTGGGTTCGACTTAAATCGGTCACGCGAATCTTGCTCGGGTCGGTTTGTCCGCCAGCGCCTCCGGTGGTGATCAATGAAATTCGTGTTTTTTTACAATAGCTAATCAACGCGGCCTTGATACGAAAATCATCTATGCAATCCACAACAAAATCGAAATCAGCAGTTACCAGCTGGGTTATGTTTTCGCGGCTTAAAAATTCATCCACAATTTCGACACGGCACTCAGGATTTATTTGCTGGATACGCTCGGCCAACACACGTGTTTTATCCATCCCAAGCGTCGTATCCAAGGCGTGCAGCTGGCGATTGATATTGGATTCAGCGACCAAGTCCATATCCACCATACTAATGCTTCCGATTGCGCTGCGGGCCAATGCTTCGACCACCCAGGAGCCAACCCCACCAACACCAATCACGCAGACGTGTGAAGTTTGTAACTTGGCTAGGCCAGCGTCTCCGTACAGACGAGCTGCACCACCAAATCGACGCGCCACATCGGCTACACGAGGGACTTCGCGATCCGCTACACTAGCATCATGTTGATTGATTCTCACTGCCATTTAGACTTTGCTGATTTTGATGTCGATCGCCGGTCTGTGATCGAGCGAGCCAATAAGCTCGGAGTTGAAACTGTCGTTATTCCAAGTATTAGCCAGCAGGCCTGGAAAACGACGATTGAAGTTAGCGAATCATTCAAACTGCCTTATGCGCTGGGTTTACACCCTGTTTTTATTGATCAACATCAACCGCAGCATCTATGTGAGCTTGATGAGCTTCTAACGACGTACAAGCCAAGCGCAGTTGGAGAGATAGGGCTCGACTTTTTTAATCGCCAGCTAGACCGCGAAAAACAAATGGCTTACTTTGATAAGCAACTAATTATAGCAAAGCGGCACGCTCTACCGGCAATAATACATTGTCGCAAAGCTCACGATGAATGTCTTAGCGCGTTGCGAGAAACGCCCATACCGGGCGGCATTATTCACGCCTTCAACGGCAGCATTCAGCAAGCCGAAAAGTATATAGAATTGGGGTTTTTACTCGGCTTTGGCGGCATGCTGACCTACGAAAGATCCGTCAAGTTGAGAGCCTTGGCGAAACAGATCCCTCTGCGCTATATCACTCTTGAGACAGATGCGCCGGATATGGTCGTTGAGAACCATCGGGGGGAGCGCAATAGCCCCGAATATGTGCCTCAAATTGCCTCGGCACTGGCTGAAATTAAAAACATAACATTGGCCGAAGTCGCTACAGCAACCACAACCAACGTCAGAAAGTGCCTGTCTCTATGCAAAGGGCTTTATGAAAACAGGCCACCCAACCCAATTTAGCTAACGCTTTTCAAGCGCGCTTCTTCCCAACCCATCTTTTTCATTCTGTGTTCCGCGTCTCTTAAGTCTTCGCAAGTGACGCTGTTCGAAATTGGCCCTTGTGCGATCCCACATTTCACACAGGCGCTAATTCGTACCCTTTTATTGCGTGGGTTATAAAACTTAACCCACTGGTGTTTACTGTCCGACGGCATGGCCGGAGCATCGTTCCAATCAATCATTGTACCCTCGTACTGCAAAAAACTACTATCAACCCTGCAACATCCCTAGGAATACACCTATTGTTGCCCTGATCGAACTATACTCTGATTACAGAAATAGTGGCTCTTTACAAGAACGCTTTTACAATCCGTATCAAACAGACATTTATCTCGAAACCAGCCCCGACGTTACTTCACTACCAATGAAAAATACTCTGACCGCAGCAGTTCTTCTAATCGGTGATGAATTGCTCTCCGGAAGCATTCAAGACGAAAATCTCGGGCATATAGCCAAAATGCTCGAGCGCAGAGGTATTCGAGTACGTGAAACCCGAATCGTGCCAGATGTGGAAGCCGAAATAGTAGATGCGGTGAACGCTTTACGAACTCGCTATGACTACGTCTTTACGACCGGAGGCGTCGGCCCCACTCATGACGACATTACTTCTGACTCAATTGCGACCGCGTTCGGCGTCAAGAATGTCGTGCAACAAGATGTGTTTGCTTTGATTCAGTCTTACCTCGATAAAAAAGGTGTGGCGTTTACACCAGCTGCGCAACGCATGGCCTACGCGCCAGAAGGAGCCGAAATTATATACAGCGAGCAATCAATCGTACCGGGCTATCGAGTGGCAAACGTGTTTGTTATGGCCGGAGTGCCGCGCATTATGAAAATCATGCTCGACGCGATAATTGAATCACTCGATATTGGTCAGGAAATTTTGAGTCGCGAAGTACATGCTAACGTCAGCGAAGGCGAAATAGCCGCGGCATTGGAAGCAATTCAGCACAAATATACAGACGTAGCCATTGGCAGCTACCCACAAGACCCCGACTCAAAACGCAGTAATTACCGTGTTGTGTTCGTAGTACGTGGGACGCAGAGCCAGGAGCTCAGCTTAGTTTGCGACGAAATTTTGACCGCATGCAGAGATGGTGGCTATGAAGCAGTCGGCGTTTGAACCGCTGGCGCAGGAACCTCACTGAGCTCTCCCGCGATAATATCTTTCATGGCATAGAACGATGGCATTTTCCTTAGTTTGCCGTCGCGATGATCCACCAATCCATATCCTGGATTAATAAGCTGCCACCAATACACTCGCTCCACCCAACCTGTTTGCCAAGCAATTTGATAGTAAAGCTTTAGGTACTCCGCCTGAGTGGGCTCATCGACCGTGCGGCTTGGATGCCCTGAGTTGGGTGTGTACGGTTTTGTGTTTAAGAGCGGCCAGTTCGTTTCGGTTATCCATAATTTATCGTCACAGCGATTCGACAATGAGGTCATCGCCTTACTAAGCCTAAGCTTGTTTTCGAGATCGAAGATTCCATACTGCGTACCGTAAGGCGAGTGCCGACGATTGACGTAGAGCAATGCTGCATTGCCATCCAATCGATACCGACGCCAGTTCCATAATGTTCGCCATGACAATAAGGGCTCAAAATCGATCACTGAACTGCCCAGTATATGCAGCCCCACAAAATCACTGCGCAACTCTTCAGCTTTCTCTTGCAGATGATGGTAGTCACCCGTGTGCGCACAGCCCCACTTGGTTCGGTTGATGGCATTACCGATCCAATAAGTCTTGGTGATTTCGCGAGTAGCACTAATAATTTCCCTGATCTGGTTTTGCCATTCATCCAAGTTCGCGACACTCTCTCGAGACTGTAGAATATTGACCACGAATTCATGGTTCGGGAATCGCTGCATAAAACGCAAGTAACGATCGAGGTCATCAGTATCCCAAGAAGGAATTCTGATCAAAAGCTGGCCAACCGCTAGCTCCTCAACGAGCTCAACAATGAGATCATTGTATTGCTCGTCTGGCATGACGCTTAAACCCACAAACTCACTCGCTGGAGCGCTACTCTTTTGCTTTTCGAGAAACAAATAACGAGCCGCGATAGCGGGTAAGCCCAGCAACGCGCCAGTAGCAACTTTGGAATACTCCAATAAGTTCGACAACCCGCTCCGTGGCTTGTCCGCGCTGCTCATCGTATAAGGCTGGCAAGAATAAGGGTCCCACCAGTCAGGTTGATTTTTCAATTAAAGCGCCACTCTTTTATTCGCTCAGATGGGTATTATCAGCGCATGCTGTACGAACAACAAGTCACCTGCCCGTATTGTGGAGAACGCTTCGATGCGTTCTTTGACCTTAGCCAGGGCAATCATTCAACCATTGAGGATTGCTACGTCTGCTGTCGCCCAATCCAATTTCTTATTCAGTCTAATGGCGTTGATTTGCTTCGTTTGGAAGTGGGCTCAATGGATGACACACTATTTTAGATCGACACTGGCCACGTAATCGACATGAGGTGCTCGTATCCAGGCCGAAAAATCCACCGGCGACCAAACCCGCACCCAATCGCCATCGACCCTGATCCGTTTTAACTGATCGCCCAAGAATACAACGCCCACAACATCACTATTGTTCGGCCCCGCAAAAGCGAGTGCCGAATCCTCCGCAATCCGAACTAAACCGCCGCCTATACTTTCGATCGAGTTTTTCCTTATCCAAACAGGGAGACCCGAAGCCAGAGACACGCGCTGCCAACCCCCTTCATGCCAGACCATTGTCAATGCTGAAAGATCGTCCACACTGGTAAGAACTGGGGCGTCATCTTGATTGCGTGCGTAGATATACCATCTTTGTGGCTGACTTTTAGCGGCTTGCGGTACTGCATGTGCGTTCGTCATCGTCGCTAGCTCAGTTACATCAAGTGTCGCACTGCGCCATGGGGCAACAAGGTTTTTACTCAAAATAACAAGCAACACTAATCCTACCAACCAACCACTCCATCGCCAAAACGCCTGCAGCAACTCAAATCGAGCGCTCATTTGGTTTGCTCTTCGTACTAGTTCCTGTTCTGAAATTGGGCCCACTTGGTAACTTCTAAGACGCTTATATACAGATGACTGCAACATTATTATTTGCTGCTTTGATTGGAATGCAAAAATCGTCGGAAAGCGGTAACTCTCCCAGAGCAGGACAAAATTGTTGCGAGAGCGGGCTCAGCAGTGCGAACGTTGCATCATCCTCCCGATCATAATCAAATGAGTCTGGAGCACAGCTGGCACTCGGATCGGTAAGGCTAGTACCACTGGCGAGCTGCAGGGCGCGCAACATATTTAAACGACCAAAACCGTACTGGTCATTTCTACCTGAACCACTGCTGTCGTAAACTTGTCGACCAATTTTGTCGGCTGAATCCTGGAGATATCCTCTTACCTGCGCGGCAGTGGCATCGGTATCAAGCGCGATGACAGCAGCGGCGACGCCTGCCGCAATGGGCGCTGATGCAGAGGTCCCGCCAAAGGAATTGGTATAGTCGGAATTGCTAAGCTCACCACTTCCCTGCCCTAAATTATAGCCATCTGAGCTACCAGTTCGATCGGTGGTCGCAATACCTAGGTGCTGATCGCCGGAAGGTGCAACGAGATCAAGCGATGCTCCAAACTGGCTATAAAAAGCACGCCGCTCATTGAGTTTATTGGGCGTAGTTGCGCCAGATAAATCGCCAGAATTAGAAGCACCAACAGCGATTGTCGTCGATAAATTTGCGGGATAACCAACCGCATTATCAATGAACTGTGCGATATCACCATAGCTTACGCGCTCAACCCCATTGACTAAAAACTCGAACTTGTCTGAACCGGTTTCTAAATTAGAGGAAACCCAAACCCAGAAGGAAATTTCTCCCGCCGGGTCATCTCGTAGTACAGAAAGATAACTATTGCCGCAGTCTGAAGCGGTTGTGTCGATCACCGCTGATTGAGAGCCAAGAAATACTCGTTCTGCGTCTGTTTCTATTGCCCATGTAGGCCGGGCAGGATTAATGAAGCTCGTACATTCAGCATCACAGCGATTATTGAGCGCAATTCCTGACTGAAATGCGCCGAGTGTGCCTTCGAACCCTTCAGTTTGACCGCCGGGAAATCTGATTTCGTCCAACCACGCGGAATTGTCCTCAGCACTTACATCAAAATCATCGGGAAACGCACTGCGCAAAAAACGCCACTCATAGGCCTTCTCGCCAACGCCTACTGGGACCGAAATTCGCACCCAACCAGATGCCGAATTACCGCTCGCGAAGAGCACCGGCGACCCTAGGTTTGGACGTTTGGAAATATTATTGTCGCCGGAATCCATTAGCTGGCCACTAACCACATCTGCAATTACGTCCTCTAGAGCCATACAATCATCGTTCATACCCCAGCTATTATTGATGACATCTGCGTGGCGGCCAGCGTAAGCAATTGCTTCAGCGATATTGACGCAAAAACTTACCCCGTTTGCAGTGTCAAAATCAGAGATCGCACGAATCGGTAAAATGTTAGCGCGATACGCCGTACCCGCAACTCCAATACTATTTCCGCCCGCCGCAGCAGCCAATCCCGCGACCGCCGTTCCATGATTGTCCTGCTCAACAGCATCACCATTAATGGTAAAACAATTAGTTGTCACCTGCGGACTGGGATCATTGTCTGGGCCCGCAGTCGAATCAACACCAATAGAGCAGGTTCCGCCGCCCGCAAAGGCTGAATTTTGCAGATTAGGATTTGAAGATGAATCCACTACAAAGTCCCAACCATTGATATCGTCAACATAGCCGTTCAAATCGTCATCGACGTTGGGTGTGCCATTTTGCTCAGCGGTATTTACCCAGATATTTGATTGCAAATCGGGATGATCTAGCTGTACCCCATCATCAACGATCGCAATCACCATCCCGTCACCGCTCACTGCACCAACGCCATTGGCGTTGCCCAAGTCCCACGCATCGGTCGCATCGCAATCAGTATCGCATCTAGAGCCACGAAAGCCACGGTCACGCAAATGCCACTGTTCGCTTAAAAATTGATCATTGGGAATGAACTGTGTTTTAAACGGCTTCGCAATAAACTGTGGTTCTGCCCACTTCACCTCTTGATGCGCTGCGAGTACTCTCACCAGCGCAAACTGCGCCGTAGCACTCAAGCGGGTATTTTTTATTTTGAGACTGTAAACTTGACCAGGCACTTTGAGTTTACGATCAATAGAAAGACCATAACGTCTAGCAATCAAGTCAACCTTAGCTGGCGCAACATTTGAATGAAGCTTCAGTGTGATACGAGGCAATAAAACCAGATCACCTTCACCGCGAGCATTCGCAAAAACCTGACTCGCACGGGAAGCCACAGGCAGCATTGATTTAAGCGCGGTTTCTTCGTCGATTTGTAAAGACGATCGATCTCCACGCTTTAGACTACCTACGCCATTCTTTGACTGGCCCGCTGCCGGCCGCATACGAACTACGAGACGGTTGCCGAGATTTTTCGCATTGACGCGTTCTACCTGATCTCCAAAACGGCTCTTTAATGATTGCTCGATTTGTTGCCGATCAAGCTCGTCTGCTTCCAGAGCGAAAACTCCCTGCTTGCGTCGCAAACTAATCTTTGACCCGTCGGGCCGAAGATAGTAATCACCTGGTTGATCGGCTAATACAGCACGAATGCCATTACTTTGGCGCTGAATACCGATCCCCGAATCAGAGACAGTTCTAGTTACTTCCGCAAAACTGGGAGCCGAAACGATCTGCCCGCTGAGCACCCCAGCGACTAACGCCGTGGTCAACCGTATTCGCATCGAGTTTGCCATCTACCTCTACTCCGGTGCTTTGGCACCAAGACATCACTCTTTCTTTAGCTAAACCAAGATCGAAGAGAGTGACACGTCTTGAGTGAACTCCATGCTGCCCGCGGCCTCACACTGCAAGGTGATCGTAAAGATCACATCCGTGGTT
>CALJJR010000081.1 GCA_937973905.1 uncultured Arenicella sp.
CGTACGTGAGTTTTTAACCAGGGCGCTCAAGAGCTCACCAAGATGTTCATTGCTGGCGGCAGCTTCGACAAAACTCGGCAGTAAGCGAGCGACCTCCGAGTCGCTGATGGCGTCAACATATTGTCGTACTATAATTCGTAAGTCCTCACGAAAATCACCCGTATCTGGTGCTTCGAATGGGTCGCCAACCAGAGTTGCGAATGCATCAAACAACAGATCTTCTATTTTTGGCCAATGTCGATAAATCGTGGTGCGCGAAGCACCGCTGTGCTGTGAAATACCGTCGACCGTAATGCTGCGATAGCCCTGTTCTACCAGCAATCGGCGGGTGGAATTAAGGATATGCGAACGAGTCCGTAAAACTTGCGGGTTGTTGGAGGCGGCAGCACGAGAAGACGGTTTGCTTGAGGATGACACGGCAGTACGAGAAAGTAACAGACAGAACAATAATGTAGCACAGAATTATGAGTGAACCGATGAACGAAGAAACACGATCTGGGCCGTTGTCCGGCGTAAAAGTAGTGGAACTGGGGCTATGGATTGCCGCCCCAGCTGCCGCGGGCATCATGGCGGATTGGGGCGCTGATGTTGTCAAGGTTGAAGGCAAGCTAGGTGATCCTGCGCGCAATGCGATGGCCTCAATTTTGGGCATTAAAGATCATCGTTCGCCGCCTTTTGATGTAGACAATAGAGGCAAGAAATCCGTTGTGCTAGATCTTCGAGAGCACGATGACCTGACCGCATTTAAGGGTTTATTGGGTGACGCTGATGTCTTTGTCACCAATATGCGCCCAGCTGCGCTTGAGAAGTTATCAATCTCTCCTGACGACCTGCGCGTTGAATTCCCAGAGTTAGTGATTGCGCAGATCACTGGCTATGGCGCCACCGGGCCCGACGCCAACCGACCGGGTTACGATAGCGGTGGGTTTTGGGCTTATTCAGGGCTAGCGCATCAGTTCTCCGGTGAAACAGGCAACCCGCCATTACTTATCGGTGGTTTTGGCGACCATCTAACTGGTTTAGCCTTATTGTCAGGGATCAATGCTGCGTTATATAAAAAATCGCAAACAGGGCAAGGTTCGATTGTGGAAACGTCGCTACTGCGACTGGGGATTTATGCGGCCTCAATGGATTATTCACTAAAAATGAATCTAGGTTTCGAGCAGCATCCAATGCGGCGTCAAGCCGCGAGCCCAGCGTTGGTGAACAATTATCGTACTTCAGACGATCGTAGTTTATGGTTGTTATGTGTAGAAGAGGGTCGTCATTGGCCGGTCGTTCTCGAGGCGCTCGGCTTACAGAGCTTGCTCGATGATGATCGGTTTGCCTCTACACGGGATCGCTATCACAACCGAATTGAGCTTATCGAGATATTGGACGCGCGATTTGCCGAGTTATCTTTGCAAGAGTGGCGACTTATTCTCGATTCTCATGAAATATGGTGGTGCGCCGCAAATAATCTCGATGAGGTTTTGGCCAGTGCTCAAGCAGCGGCAGTGGGTGCTTTTACCGCAATCCCAAATGACCCTGAAGGGTGGCGAACGGTCGCGTCGCCAATTGATTTTGATCGTCAACCCACACGGCCGTCTGGGCCGACTCCAAAGTTAGGCGAAAACAACGATGAAATTTTGAATTCGTAAACTCAAATCGCTTTAAGTAGCGATTCCAACTCTTTGTAAATCATCAATAAAATTTCGCTTCGCCAAGAAAAGTCCGTACACGGTTCCGGCTCCTGCGAACACTGCTATGGCTAAGGCTTGTTGCAAGGCCTGAGCTGGCTCAGCGCCACCATTTGCAAAATAGTCGCTAAGTACACCTACCACGAGCGGAGCTAAGCCCACCCCGAATAAGGCAGCCATAAAGCCGTACACCGCGGTACCAATCCCACGTGAGGTGGCCGGAAGAACAGAATGCATCGAAGCCAAAATGGCGCCAAAGCTCGCTGAACCAGCAAGGTTTGCGAGCAACAGAAATCCCAGCGCTGCGGATAGGTTGGATGCGTAAAAAACCAACAAATACAATGGAATAAAACTCAGACTCAGTAGCATGGGGAAACGAACTAGCCAACTAACGTGTTGCTTAGCTAGTCGATTCGCCAAAAAACCGCCAACCACGGCTCCGAGTAGGGTACCTGAGCCAACCATTGCGCCCATATACATGCCCACCTCGGCTGGAGATAAACCAAATTTTCGGATTAAGAACGCCGGCAGCCACTGCGCCACACCGAACAGTAGAAATGCGGTGAAGCAGGACGAAATAACGATGTAAATATAAGATTTCGCTTCCCACAAAGTGTTTAGCGACTCTCTAAAGTTTAGTTTTGATGGAGAGTGCGCAACTGCATCCATTGCTCCGCGTTCAGGCTCCTTGAATGTGGTTAAAAGCAGTAGTAAGAAGGGAATGCCGATTACTCCAGCAACGAAGAAAGCCTGTCGCCAGCCATAATTTTGCGCCACCCAACCACCGCCAATTAAGCCGATGGTCAAGCCAATTGTTCCTCCGGCGTTTAATAGCGCGTAGGCAGCAGCGCGTTTTTCGACTGGGCAGTAATCTGCAACAATCGATTGGGTGGTGGGTAGGGCGCCTGCCTCGCCGATTCCGACCGCAATGCGGGCCAGCAGCAGCTGAATATAACCCGTTACAAATGCGCCAGCGGCTGTGGCGGCACTCCAGATACTAATCGACCAAAAAAGAATTTTTTTGCGGCTGTAGATGTCCGCCATGCGACCAATCGCTAGGCCCGCAATGGCGTAGAAAATGGCGAAAGCGAAACCCGTCAGTAAGCCGATTTGAGTATCCGTCATCGGAATCTCTACTCTGATTTCTTCGATAATCACCGCCAGCACCATGCGGTCGATGTAGTTGAGCATATTTATGCCAAACATCAGCCACACGGCATACCAGACATACGCGTTTGAGACTGGGGATGTGGTGTGTGTCTGCACCTTAGCCTGCAGCTCCTGCCATTCGAACTATAGACCCAGTCATGCCCGGTAGGTTGTTAGTCGCAAGGAATACCACGAGTTCGGCTATTTCATCAGCGGTGGACGGTGGTTGTGCTGTTCTTGGCAGGGTTGCCAAAACTTCTGGTTCGATTCCTGCCGGATGATCTAGATGGAGCATGGGTGTGTCAACGGCGCCAGGCGCGACCGCATTAACGCGCAGCCGGCTAGCGCTGTACTCTTTGGCCAATGCTTTTGTGAGCGCTATCACACCTCCCTTTGAGGCTGAATAGGCCGCATCATAAGGAATGCCAGTCTCACCGGCCAGCGACGCCACATTGACTATGTTGCCGCCGTGTTTGGCCATATGCTCCAATAGTGGTTGGCACATCAAAAATGTGCCGGTCAGATTGACCGCCATGATCCTTTGCCAATCAAGGAGTTCAAATGAGTCGCTGCGGCCGAGTTTTTGTAAGGCCGCAATATTGCATAGTCCAGTAGGGTGTTGATGCTCGCTAAAAATCCAGTCGTAAGCGGCCGTGATGGATTCGGCATCACCGATGTCACAAACCTGGGTGCTAAGAGTGTTGGTGTTGTTCTCTGCGGATAATTCCGCCAGGCCGTCTTGGCTAATATCGAGCGCGATAACTTGATGATTATTTGCTAAGAGCTTGAGGGTTGTCGCTTTGCCGATTCCGGAAGCTGCCCCGGTGACGATGATGCATTGTGGGTTCATGTGGCCTCCGTTTATAGGGTTAAGCCGCCATCAGCAGTGATGCAAGCTCCGGTGATGTAGCTCGCGCTATCGGATGCTAGAAACGCAACCGCACCCGCGATTTGTTCTGGGTTCGCATGGCGCTTCAAAGGAATTTGTGAGCGCCACTTGTCAGGCAATTCTTCCGCACCTTGAAATAGACCTTCCAGCGCATCTGTTTTGGTGATCCCCGGGGCAACGGTGTTTACTCGAATTCCGTACTCGGCGAACTCCTTCGCCAGCGACAAGGTCATCGTATTGATGCCGCCTTTGCAGATGGAGTAGATGCTTTGACCTATCACCGGTTTGATCGCATTGATCGAGCCGATATTAATGATCGCGCCACCGCCGTGTTCACGCATTACTCGGGCCGCATAAATAGAGGCAAACAGAGTCCCTTGCAAGTTGACTTCGATGTTTTTATGAAACACATCGGGTTGTAAGTCGATAACCGGGCCAAACCAAGGGTTGGCTGCAGAATTGTTCACCAATACATCGATTCTGTTATGTTGCTGGGCAACTAGAGTAACTAGATTTTCTAGGTCCTCGAGAGAGCCGGTATTGCATGCGATGGCTTGAGCCTTGCCGCCCTGGCTAATAATTTCAGAGGCAGCCTGCTCGCAAGATTCGATACTTCGACTCGCTATCACAACATGCGCGCCACACTCAGCCAGTTGCCCGGCAATGGCCCTACCGATGCCGCGACTGCCACCCGTCACAATGGCTATGCGATTTTCAAGCTCAATCATGGTGTTGTCTCAAGCGGTTGTGCTCAGCCATAAATTCAACGGCTTGTTGAGCTAGATCAGCGGGCACCTCCGGCAATACAACTGGGCCTGATTGCTTACTTGCTAAGGCGATGGTGGCATCGGCCAGTGCCGTTTCTTCACCGCGCTGGTTAGTGGCAACTATGCTGACATCAACCAAGTTTTGCGCACCGTCTTGTCGTTTGGACATTACCTTGCCGCTCAAGGTTTGTAAGTCGCCTAGGTAGTTAAACTTGCGAATTTCATCGCGCATAGAGACCACAAATCCATCATCGCCAATCCAGTCACTCAACACATGATAAAGCCAGAATTCACGCAATAAGCCCCAATCATAGGCCTGTGGATTGCCAACTAATTTCGCCGCATCTGAGTCCCAATGTACACGCGCGCCAGTATCCGGAAAGCCCTGCTGATTCTCGCTATAAAGCGCCGGCATTTTCACCCGGTCTTTAGCAGCAATGCGCGAAGAGGCGAGCATACGATAGGGCGCAAGACCGTAACCGGCACAATGCGTGAGGATGATATCGGTGACGGTTAAAGGGCCTTTTTGAATAACCGAAACAGATTCGTTTTGTTGCACATCTTCCCACCATAAAACGTCACTGCCCCGAGGCTTTTCGGCTAAATATTTTTGATCGATTTCGGCGGCTCGCTCAGCATCATAATTGGCTATTTCTATGTCGGTGTATTTGCCTTTGTCGCGAGCCTTTTTACGCTCTGCGATGATTCTAAGGGCTCGGTATACGCCCACAACCTCTGCGCGTTGATTGAACTTAACGTAGCGGCGAGTGATGTGTACGGTTCGGCCACCAAATTCCGATGGCTTCTCCTCAACTGATTCCTCGCCTTCAAAGCTGTAGATGGTGTCGCCGGGGTACATAGGCCGGTACCAGTGCCAAGTCCCGCCCGACATGAAAGTCTGGCAGTTTTTGAATAAACCACGAGTCTTAGCTTTTACTTCTTTAGGGATTCGTTTTCCGATAAGGGGTTTGTTAACAATTGCCGTCATTATTGATGGCGCAATAACGCTTCCCCAGCGCGTGCCTTGGGCATAATCTTCATCGATAAACAATGGATTGTCATCGCCAATGCTGAGCGCAAAGTTGCGTATCGCATCGCTTGAAAGGGTTGAATGAAACTCTCGCCCGCGGTTGACTTCCGTGAAGCCCAGCAATTCGCGTTGCAATTCAATATCTTCATCTTTTAGGCCATCACTGGATGCAAGTTTATCTTTTTTCATTACGCGATTCGTATAGGCAGAGTTTTTGTTGCGGGCTCAAACAGCTCAGCCACCAGATCAACTCTGCGACTTTTGACGGCATTCGAGTTTATATAACCTTTATCGGTTATTTCCGAATGTTCGATTTGTGGCGGATCTAAGAGTAGAGTCATTCTTTGTACGCGGGTCGATGAACCAGGGTAGCTTCGATTGTAGTTGATAAGGCATTGCTCCAGTTTGCTCAGCAGCGTGGACGACTGAAGTGGTGTTGAAATTGTCCCTGTGGCCTTTATGAGGTCTTGTTTGCTTAGTGACGCCAACTGTTTGTCATCTAGCCAGGCGAGTACCGCCACATAGCTTTGGTTTTCGCCACAGACTACTAAGTCTTTCAGCAGGCCATTAAAATGAGCAAGAAACAGGCTGCGTAGATTTCCGGCGCTGACCCAGGTGCCTGAAAGTAGTTTAAAGTCTTCGCTAATGCGGCCATCAAATTGCAATCCTTGTGTAATATCATTGGGGTCGACGAGGCACGCCGCGTCACCTACGCAGAAATACCCATCATCATCAAAGCTAGCTTTCGATTTTTCAGTTTCGCCGAGATATTCAGTGAAGAGCGAATCACTTTTAACTCGGACTTCGGTTTTGCCGCCATTTGGAGTCAACTTCAGCTTTACACCGGGCAGTGGTAATCCAATCAGTGAGGCCTTGTTGCTTGGCCAGGTTTGTAAACTAATACCTTGAGTTTCGGTTGCTCCGTACCCAGAGGTGATTGGAACTAATTCTCCGGTTGCCGCGAGTGAATGCGCGTTGAGACGCTCAACTAAATTGTTTGGCATGGCGGCACCGCCATAAACAATAGTCTCTAATCTGCGGTAAAACGCCTCTCTTAGTTCGTGATCCTCATCCATCGCATCGGCGAGGAATGTGAAACCAATCGGCGCGCTGCCGAATACGGTAGGAGATACGTCTTTCAGATTTTGAATGGTTTGCGTGAACAAACCAGCAATGGGTTTGCCAGCATCGAGATACAGGCTGCCACCGTGCATAATGGCGTCGTTAAACGTCATGCTGCCAGCGGAGATATGACTCCAAGGCATCCATCCTAGGTAGATTGGATAGTCGGCATCGCGAAAATAGTGCTCTGGCGCATACAGGGCCCGCATGCTAGCCAAATAGGCCATTTGCATACCATGCGTATGTACCACCGCTTTGGGCATACCGGTGGAGCCAGACGTAAAAAAGTACCTAGCGTGGGCATCGGCGCCAAGCTTGGCAATTGATTCGGATACGTCAGTGCTTGATTCGGTAGCAAGGGTTTCATCCAATTGGATTACACCTGGGTTCTGGTCTTTTGAAACTACCCAGTGGTGCTCGGCTTTAATGGCGTTGAGAGCAGGCAGAAATGGCTCAATTTGTTCGACGTACAATAGCCCCGGATTGATCGTGTCTATCACGTGCTTGAGCTTGGAGAAGCTTTTGTCCATCAGCGAATAAGGGACGCTGACAGAACAAGATGGCACGCCAGCTTTATTGGCGCCAAGCATGATTACCGCATGTGCCAGTGAGTTTTGCGAGAGCAATGCAATCGGCGTGTTAGGACCAAAGTTGTTGTTTAACAGCCATTGCGCAAATCGATCTGAGAGTTCATCTGCGCGCGCATAGCTAAGTGTGTTCCAGTTCTGGTTTTCGCCTCTTTCTGCAAGCCATGTTCGATCAGGGTTTAGTCTGGCTTGTTGTTTAAACAGTTGAGCGAGGCTGTGCGCAGGCTTACCGAGCGCGAGGCGAGATTCAATGACAATCTCGCCATTTGCAAGAGTTGTCAGGCTGACATCTGGGTCGAGATATCTTTGTTGCTTAAAACGTGCTTGATTGGTCATAGAGACCCTCGTCGACACTTCATGATGCAATCATACCTGCCGATTCAAGACGATACAATCATGTACTATCTTTGTGTTTGTCCGAGATTGAATATGTGACAGGAAGCGCGATTCGTGTACCATCGCGTTAACGCCCTTAGAATAAAAATTATCATGCCGAAATTACATCGTTTTACGCTTTTATTCGTTCTCTTCCTTTCCGCTCAAATAAGCTGGGCCCAGGCTGACGTTGTTGAAATCCCGGTCGTCGAAACTAGTGCTGAAGCTGAGCAGGATGAAGATCAGGAGTGGGATGTTGCCGAACCGCCGTTAGAGACCCGAAAAATTCCTCTAGAGGTGAGTGAAGGTACTTGGATGAGTCTCGATGTCAGCCCCGATGGCCAAACAATTGCCTTTGACCTACTTGGCGATATTTATACTTTGCCGATTGATGGTGGTGTTGCAACTAATATATCCAGCGGTTTGCCATGGGAAATTCAACCTCGTTACTCTGCTGATGGAAAACGTATTGCCTTTATCAGCGATAGAGAGGGGGGTGACAATATTTGGGTCATGGACGCCAATGGCGAAAATCGTCGCAGCGTCAGTAAAGAAAAATTTCGTCTGCTGAATAACCCTACCTGGAGTGCCGACGGCAATTACATCGCTGCGCGTAAGCATTTCACCACATCGCGTTCAGCGGGTACGGGTGAAATTTGGCTTTACCATGTTAAGGGTGGCGCTGGCATTGCGCTGGTGGAACGCTCGTCAGAAACGTTTCAAAAAGAACTCGGTGAACCCATCTTCTCAGCCGATGGGCGCTATATTTACTACTCTAAAAACATCACCCCTGGTGATCGTTTTATCTACGCACAAGACTCGAATACCGACTTGTTCAATATCCTGCGCTATGACATGCATACCGGTAAAAATGAGACCGTCGTAGCTGGCGCAGGGGGTGCGGTGAGAGCAACCCCGTCGCCTGATGGAAATTCAATTGCGTTTATTCGCCGCGAACGAACCTTGTCGAAGCTCTACGTTAAAGATTTGCAGACTGGCGAAGAGACCAAGTTAGTTGATGAGCTTGATCAAGACATGCAAGAAACCTGGGGTGTGACTGGCATGTATCCAAACATGGATTGGACCCCCGACGGCAATTCCATTGTCTATTGGGCTGGTGGCAAGATCCGCCAAGTGAGCGTGGCCAATGCAAGCGTTACAGAGATTCCCTTCGAAGTCAAAGATGAGCGAGACATCATCGATCCACCTCGGCCGGTTGTGGAAGTGGCGCCAGCCATATTCAGCACGCAAATGCCGCGTTTTGCGAGTGTTTCGCCGGACGGCCAACGCGTTGTCTTTGAGACCTTGGGTAAACTCTGGCTGAAGACTTCACCGGATGCTAAACCTCGAAGGCTGACCAGAAACACTGACAATACACGGGAGTTGTTCCCAAGTTGGTCACGTGACGGTCGCTCAATTGTCTTTGCAAGCTGGAGCGATGAGCTGCTGGGCTCAATTCGAACTGTATCTGCAGCCGGTGGAAGTCCACGTACTGTGACGTCTCAGCCAGGGCACTACCGACGGCCACAATTCTCGCCGAGTGGCGACTCTATCGTATTTGAAAAAGGCAGTGGCGGCTTCTTAACCAGCGGTGAATGGTCGGAACAAGCGGGTATCTATGTTATTTCAAGACGTGGTGGACAAGCTCGCAAGGTGACTGAGTCTGGTAGTTACCCGCACTTCGCTCAGGACGAAGATCGAGTCTTTCTTACGCAAAGCGGGGACGGTGTGAAACTTGTTTCGGTCAACCTCGACGGCTTGGACGAGCGAGTGCATGCCACTTCAGAATTAGTTGCAGAGTATCAAGTTTCTCCGGATGGGGATCACCTCGCATTCCATGAGAACTATGACGTGCATATCATGCCGATGCTGCCTGGCCCGCAAGCGATCGCGACGGGTCGTTCAGGAACCGCATTGCCGCAGGTTGAAGTCAGTGGAGACGGTTCCACCTATATGCATTGGTCCAATGACGGAGCGCAGATTAATTGGACCTTAGGGGCTGATTTGTTCGCAGCGCAAATCAATGAACTATTTCCCACTCCGCTAGCAAAATCGGCGAGTGAAGCAGGTAATGAAAAATCGGGCGAAGATGCTTCGTTTGAGCCGCCTGAGGCGAGTTGGAATCTAAGTATGGAATTTGATACGGACGTTCCCAGCAGTACTATCGCGCTCACCAATGCCCGCATCGTTACTATGGCAGACAATGAGGGCGGCGTGATTGAAAATGGCAGCATCCTCATCGAGAACAATCGTATTAAAGGAGTGGGAGCTTCGCTTGATGTGCCAGTTGGCGTCAAAACCGTTGATCTGGGAGGTAAAACGATTACGCCCGGATTTATCGATGCGCATGCCCACGGGCCACAAGGTGTGGACGATATTATTCCGCAACAAAATTGGTCTACCATTGCGCACCTTGCGCTCGGTGTTACGACGGTTTTTGATCCCTCGAGCCGCGCCAGTATGATTTTTCCTGCGGCTGAATACCAGCGCGCAGGAAAGCAATTGGCGCCGCGCACTTATTCAACGGGTGAGGTTGTTTATGGTGCGAAGGCACCGGGTTTTTACGCCAGTATTGAGAGCTATGATGATGCCAAAGAGCACGTAAATCGCCTCGCTAATCAAGGCGCTCACGCAATCAAAAACTACAATCAACCGCGCCGAGATCAACGTCAGCAGGTGGTTGCAGCGTCGTTAGAAGCGGACATTGCGGTGGTTGCTGAAGGTGGTTCGAATTTTCACATGGATATGGCGATGGTGGCTGATGGCAATACCTCAATAGAGCACAACCTGCCACAAGCAATGATTTACGAAGATGTGCTAAGCATGTATTCACAAACTGACGTTGCTTACGTGCCAACCCTTACTGTCACTTACGGCGGTTTGGCGGGCGATCCTTATTGGCGGCAAGCCACCGATGTATGGACGCACCCAATCTTGTCCAAGCATGCTCCACCAAGACGTTTGCAAGCCGGCTCAGTGCGCCGGACTACTGCACCAGAGAGCGACTTTGTTGACGACGTTAGCGCCAAGACCGCAAAACTATTGTTTGATCGTGGCGTGCCTGTTGCCATCGGGGCACACGGTCAACAGCAAGGCTTAGCCGCACATTGGGAAATTTGGTCGTTTGCTCGCGGCGGCTTCTCGCCGATAGAGGCACTGCGCACTGCGACCAGCGAGCCAGCCAAACATCTAGGCTTAGACAAAGATTTGGGCTCAATTGAAGTGGGCAAGTTAGCCGATTTGATCATCATGAACAGCAATCCACTTGACGATATTCGTAACACCGATGATATCGACATGGTCATGCTTAACGGTCGATTGTATGAGGCACAGACCATGAACGAAGTGCATACCGGTAACAAACAAAGAGAGCCGTATTTTTGGGAATAAGGTTTTTTTTGATCTGCTGGGAAATGTCACTTTTTAACACCACTGGCCTGACAGATTGATGACAGAAATTTTGCGACTCTATTGCTATGCTAGGCAAACGTCCAGCGTGCCATAACCCGATTAGGAGAAATTTATGCTTAAGTTAAAGATTAACGGCGAAGAAACTGCACTCGATGCAGATCCGCAGATGCCCTTGCTCTACGCGGTGCGTGATATTGCGCAATTAACCGGAACTAAGTTCGGTTGTGGCTTGGGGCTGTGTGGCGCATGTACGGTGCACATGGATGGCGTACCCATTCGTTCTTGCGTTACGCCGGTATCGGTGGCCGAAGGCAAATCCATTACCACCATCGAAGGTCTCGGTTCAGCGGACGATCTGCATGCCGTACAAAAAGCCTGGCTGGCCAATAAGGTCCCACAATGCGGTTACTGTCAGGCCGGTCAGATGATGAGTGCGGCGGCGTTACTAGAGTCGAATAAGGCGCCTAGCGATGAGGAAATAGAAACGGCGATGCAGGGCAATATTTGTCGCTGCGGTACCTATCCTAGAATTAAACAAGCGATAAAAGATGCCGGCGAAGAGCTGCAGAAGGTGAACTCATGAGCACGCTACGCAGTCTCAATCGTCGTGAGTTCATGTCGCTCACTGGGCGTGCTGGCGGTGTGCTTTTGCTGGGCTCGTCCTTACCCGGCACAGCAATGGCCGCCGGTCACGCGGCCCAACACGCTAGCAATGCGAATGATCTCGGAGTATTCGTCACGATTGATCAGGCCGGCGACGTTGAAATCATCTGTCAACGCATGGAAATGGGGCAGGGTATTCTAACCAGCACACCTCAAGTCATCGCCGAGGAGTTATGTGCTGATTGGAATCGTGTGACCGCAGTGCTTGGTGACGCTGATGTCGCCTATGGCAATCAGTCTACCGGCGGATCTGCGTCTATTCGATCCTTCATCGAGCACACGCGAAGAATGGGAGCGGTTGCCAGGGACATGTTAGAACAGGCCGCGGCGAATAAATGGTCAGTCGAGAAAGCGTCCGTAAAAGCCTATCAACATGAGGTTGTGAACCTCGAAACGGGCGCGCGCCTTGGCTACGCAGACCTGGCCCCACTGGCGGCCAAACTGCCGGTTCCAGACCCCGCAAAAGTCGCTTTGAAGCCAAGTTCCCGGTTTACCTTGATCGGCAAAGATGTAGCGTTGCAAGGTCAACAAGAAATTGTGACTGGCCAAGCAATGTATGCGCAGGATGTTCAACTGCCAGACATGTTGATTGCGAGTATCGAGCGCCCACCCGTGGTCGGCGGCAAAGTGAAGTCCTTTGATGACAGTGAAGCTCGCAAGGTCGCCGGGGTAGTGGATGTCGTGCGCTTGAAGGATCGTGAGTATCCAGTGGCGTTTAAACCATTGTCTGGTGTAGCAGTGCTGGCGACCAACACTTGGGCGGCTATCGAAGGGCGCAAAAAACTGACCATTGAATGGGAAGGTGGCGACAATGCCATGCATGATTCCGAAACCTACAAGCAAGATCTGGTTAAGAAAGTAAATCAGAAGAGTAAGCAAATCCGTGTGGTTGGTGACGCTTATGATCATAAGTTCAATAAAGATCGAACCGTTGAAGTGACCTATACCGTGCCGTATCACCATCACATGTCGATGGAGACGCCCTCGGCAACGGCGGTGGTAACGAAAGACAGTGCGTCCGTATGGAGTGGTACTCAATCTCCACAAAGCGGCAAAGCCTTGGTCCTGGCCGAATTGGGTTTTGATCCGGAAACCGAGAGCGACAAAGTTGACTTCAAAACTACGCTTATGGGCGGCGCGTTTGGGCGTAAAGGCAAAAATGACTTTACCTTAGAAGCAGTTGAGCTGGCCAAAGCAACAGGCAAACCGATCAAAGTTGTGTGGAGCCGAGAGGATGATGTCAAGCATGGCTACTATCACTCAGTCGCGGCTAACTACTTTAAAGCAGAGTTAAATGCCGACAATAAGAGTGATTACTGGATCCAACGTTTGGCGGCGCCGCCAATTAGCTGGATTTTTAACCACGAGGCTAAGGAGATTGCCGATCTTGGTTTGTCCTTAGGTTTTGGTGATGTTCCTTTTGATGTTTCCAATATGTCGTTTGAAAATGCCGAAGTGAGTACGCATGTGCGCACTGGCTGGGTTCGCGCTGTCGGCAACATAAATAATCACTTTGGATTGGGTAGCTTCGTGGACGAATTGGCGGCCAAAGCCGAAATCCCAACCCGTGAGATGTGGATGAACCTGTTTGGTGAAGACCGCTTGTTTGATCCAAGAAAAGAGGGCTTTGAGGGCTACACGCACTACGGTCAGCTCGACGAAGATCGCGGTAAAAAAGAGTATTTGCTCGATATTGCTCGATTTAAAGCCGTACTCAACGAAGTCGTTGAAAAAAGCGAGGCTGAAGAGGCACTTCCAGAGGGCCAAGGTTGGGGGATCAGTATCGGATACAGTTTCAATTCCTATGTCGCCGCGGCCACCAAAGTACAAGTGGTAGAAGACACCGTCGAGGTATTGGAAATGCATACCGCTATTGATTGCGGCATGGTCATTACGCCAGACCGGGTACGCTCACAAATGGAAGGTGCCATGATCATGGGGCTTTCAATGACTCTCGAAAGCGAGATTACCGTGAAAGAGGGCGCCGTTACGCAAAATAATTTCTACGATTACCCGGTAACCAGAATCAATAAAACACCGCCGATGTTTGTGCACTTAATGGCGTCGGATAAAGCGCCAGGTGGCGTTGGTGAACCGGGTTTGCCACCGATTTTGCCGAGTATCACCAATGCGATATTCCACGCCTCAGGTACGCGAGTACGAGATTTGCCGGTAAATAAAACGATGAAGGTTTAGCCCAAGACTGTATCAGTACTAGAGTGCTCTGATTTCGATTAAGGCACTCTTTGAATCTGTAATTTGATCACACACGGTCTGTGCGGTAGACGCATGATCGAGTACCAGTTGGTAGTTCAAGTTATAGGCTTGGGCAATGTGCTGAAAATCCGGCGATGCTATGTCAACGCCTTCGGGGTCTATGTCATGGTCTTGCATGTAATCGCGAATCTCCCCCGACCCTTGATTGTTCCAAAGCAAGACGATAACGGGCGCGCCAAGATCTCTTAAGGTGCCAAGTTCAGCCAACACGAATTGCAGCCCGATATCGCCCACTAATGCAATGACCGGCTTTTCTGGTGCCGCCAGCTTAGCACCTAATGCGGCTGGCAAGGCGTAACCCAAGGTTCCAAAGCCAGTGGAGGAATTAAACCAGCCACCAGTATGGCTAGAAGCAAAACAAAGATTCCCGGCATAGGTCATTTGCGTGGAGTCGCCCACTATGATTGCGGCGGGATGAGTGCCTTGAATCTCGCGTAGCACATCAAGGTGTTGCCGATAATCCGCAGATAACTCCTGGTCAGCGGCCCGTCGTATTGCGTCTAACTCATGTGGTTTGCGTTCTTTCTCGGTGCAGCCAGCAAGTAATTCCGGCACTATTTCTTCAGCTGGGCCTTCCAGCCTTAAATCCGCGGATGGAGCTTGTGACGTCTCATGATCGATATACAGTAACTTGTGCATTTTGGGCAAAGCACCTGTTTCATACATATCATAATCAGTGGGGGCGAGCTCGGTTCCGATTGCAATGACAAGGTCGGCCTCTGAAATCAAAGTTTGGGTGGTGTTGAGGCTTGGGCTCATGGCTAAATGCAATCGATGGGCGGCGGGAAATAGAGCACGCGCATTGACCGTGCTTACTATTGGGCAAGCAAGTTTCTCAGCCAAGGCCAACACGTCTGCAGCGGCGAGCCGGGCGCCACCGCCAGCGAGAATAAGCGGGTTGGTTGAGGCATCGATAAACTCACAGGCCTTCACCAAACCAAATTTTTCCGTGCGTCGTTGCGCCGCAGCTTGAACAGCGGGAAGCGATAAGCCTTCGCAACTGGCTCGCATAACCGAAAGTGGAATTTCAATATGGACAGGACTGGGCCGCTGCGTGGTAAACAAGGTAAATGCTTGCTGGAATACCGCCTCTAAATCCTCTGGCGCAGTGACGGAAAACGATTCTACTGCCACGCTTTTGGCGAATTCGGATTGATTGGGCATCTCGTGTAATCGTCCGCGTCGATTTGGGTCAGTGTCATTGACGCCAGAAATCACCAACATTGGAACCGAGTCAGCGCGCGCTTGCAGCATAGCTGTCGCTGTATTCGACAAACCCGGCCCCGTTATAACCAAGCACACGCCTGGTTTCCCGCTGACGCGAGCGTAGCCATCGGCCATAAAACCAGCGCCTTGTTCATGACGTGGCGTAACGTGGCGTATCTGTGATGCCGCAAGCCCGCGGTAGAGCTCCGCAGTATGGACTCCGGGAATGCCAAAGACGGTGTCTACGTCATACAGCTCGAGCAGGCTTATTAAATAGTCTCCGACCGAGTTCAAGGCATGCTCTCAAGGAAATCAATGATGCGACGACAAGCACGCTGTAACGTTTCCTCATTGGAAGTAAACGACAAGCGAACGCAATGCTCTGTATTTTTGCCAAACGCAGCGCCGTTCAACAGAGATACTTTTTGCTGCTTGTAGAGCTGCTTGACAAAATCAGCAGCGCTCAGGCCAGTCGCACTAATATCAAGTAATACGAACATGCCAGCTTGTGGAGCCAAAACAGTAATGCTCGGCACATTAGCGAACATCTTAACCACTATGTCACGACGCCGGCGATATTGATCAAGCATCCGCTGTGTTTCAGCGTTGCCGTTGGTCAGCGCTTCGATGCCTGCTTCTTGAACGAACCCCGGCAAACCGTAAAGCATGCACAGGCCCATGTTCTCGACATGTTTGATCATCTCGCGTGGTGCAATCATCCAACCTAAGCGCCACCCAGTCATGGCATGTGATTTTGAGAGACTGTTGACGGTGATCGTTCGCTCGAGCATGTTTGGCAGGTTGGCTATTGAGCGATGATCTTGCTCAAAACAAAGCTGAGAATACACTTCATCAGAGATTACCCAGAGGTCGTGTTGCTTTGCAATATCGGCGATTTTTGCAAGTTCATTTCGGTCTAATACCACGCCCGAGGGGTTGTTCGGGTTGGCAAATGCAATCGCTTTGGTGCGCGGCGTAATCGCTGCTGTTAGCGCCTCTAGGTTCGGTCTGAATCCGACCTCTTTTCGAGCTGGAACACGCACGACTTCGGCGCCGGACACACCAATATAAGCCTCGTAGGTTAAGTACATGGGATCAAAAGTGACGACCTCATCGCCCGGTTCTGACAAGCACAGCGATGCGGTAAATAGTGCGTTTTGCGCGCCGGCAAGCACGGCCACGTTTGATTCATCGATGTTCACTGAATTGTGCCGGTTGAATTCTTCGGCAATAGCGCGACAAAGTTTGCTGCGGCCCAAAATCGGGGTGTAATGAGTGTCGCCATCGTTCAGAGCCTTGATCGCGGCATTGGTGATCGCTGCTGGCGTTGAAAAATCGGGGTCGCCCACGCTTAGCACGATAACGTCAGAATCCGTCTCTTGATCGACCAGGGCCTGATAGTGAATGTCCCATGCCGCCGCGCCGTCACCAGCAACCCGCTGAACCCTTCGCGCAAACTTCATTTTTGCGCACTCCGTAAAAGGTAGAACAGCGGCACGCCCAGTGTCATAAACAGCAGGCCCCACAAAATTGTAGTAAAGCCTGAACCGAGAATCGCAAAGGCCGAATACAACATGGCAATCAGTGCGACTGCTGTCCATAACTTAGTGGATTTGCGCGAATAAATGAATTCGGCGAGGGAACAAACTAGCATCGGAACCATGAACGCCAGGGTGCTCATCATGACCAGAAAGGTGAACATTTCTATTAGTCCACGCGAGTAATTGGCGAGTAATAAAATCGTCGCAAGTACGCCAACCAACAGTAGGGACAGAGTCGGAGAGCCGCCAGAATTTCGTTGTGCGAACCATGCCGGGGCTAATTTGTCTAATGCCACGGCCATAGGAATGTGTCCTGCAACAAACGTAGTGCCATGCAGGGCACCGGCAGTTGATACCAATGCACCCACTGCGATTAGCTCAGGCCCCCAGTCACCTAAGCCTGCGGCGGCCGCAGAAAAAGGCGCCGTTGAATTTGCTAGTTCAGAGGCTGAAACTAAGGACATCACCGCAGCGGTTAAAGCGATGTAGATAAACGCCACAGTAAGCGTGCCTAAAACGATGGCTCTGGGCACGGTTCGCTCGGCGTCCTTCACGTCACCGGCCGGCATTGCTCCTGCCTCCATGCCAGAGAATGCCCACATGGTTAATAGCGCTGTCGCGGTTAAAGTTTCAAAAAGGGGCAGTTGTTTTGGATTAGTCTCAGGTAGCGTGCTCGTAGACCCAGAGATCAAAGCCAGGCCAATGATCAGCAACAGCGGGATGAGCTTAAAGATCGTCATCAACAACTGCACGCTCGTTGCTTCTTTGAGGCCTCTAATATTGATGTAGATCGAAACCCACATCAGTGCCAAAGCAATCAGTGCCTGCGGCAGTGGTTGCGCGGCCAAGTGCGGGAAGAACACCGCTAAATACCCAACGAATGCGAGCGCCATTGCAGGGATTGCGATCCAATAGCAGGTCCAATATCCCCACGCGACGAGAAAGCCAGCGAGATCACCAAAGGCATCCCGGGTGTATATGTATACACCGCCACTTTGTCGAGTACGGCTGGCTAGCCGAGCGAATACCAGAGCGAGTAACACTGACCCGCCGCCAGTGATTAGCCAACCGGCGAAGCTCAACATTCCATAGGGAGCCAGAACCGCGGGTAACAAAAAGATTCCCGAGCCAATCATAATGCCGACGGTCAGTGACCAGCAGGCCCAAAAACCTAACTGGCGATCCTGATGGGAGGAAGCGATGTTCAAATCAAGAATGTAGGCATGCCTGGTTAAGTGGATGTCAGCGCTCACGCATAATGTAATAATGTGGCGCGCACCGCTGATGGTGTGAGACATTATTGCTAATCATCCTCGAATTGGCAAAATCAATTCTACTGTCACTTATCGAATATGAATAACATTGTTGCACCAATGAATAGCGTACTCATCGGCGTCGAAGTGGCGGTCGGTGAACAAGTTTCCGATGGTCAAGTTCTTGCTACTGTAGAAGCGATGAAAATGCAGTACACAATCAAAGCAACCTCAGCCGCTAAGGTCAGCGCAATAGCTGCGAGTATCGGTGATGTGTTGCAAGAAGGGGAACTCATTTGTCAGATTGAGCCCACAACCGACCTGTTAGACGAGGCTCCCAAATCGGCCTCGCCTCAAGAGGAACGACATGATCTGAAACACCTTGAAATGCGTTTGGCGGCGACCTTAGATGACCAACGCAGCGCAGCCAGAGACAAGCGACATGCCAAAGGGTTTAGAACGGCGCGCGAAAACCTCAACGATTTGGTCGACGCGGGTTCGTTCATCGAATACGGGCAACTTTGCGTTGCAGCTCAACGCAACCGGCGGCCACTAGAAGAGCTGCAAACAGAAACCGCTGCGGATGGCATTATCACGGGCACCGCAACAATCAATGCCGATGTTCAGGAGCATGCTGAAGCCGCCATCGTCATTAATGACTACTCAGTGCTAGCCGGTACGCAAGGGTATTTTCATCATCATAAGCTTGATCGAATTTTGGAGCTGGCCGAACGATCTCAACTGCCGGTAGTTATGTACACTGAAGGCGGAGGTGGTCGACCCGGAGACACCGATGTGCAAGTCAGTATGGCTGGTTTAAATGTTGGCTCGTTTAAAGCCTGGGCCAAATTGAGTGGTTTAGTGCCGCGCATTGCCGTTAATAACGGTTATTGCTTTGCCGGCAATGCCGCGTTATTCGGTTGTGCCGATATCACTATCGCAACCAAGGCCTCATATATTGGCATGGCCGGTCCAGCCATGATTGAGGGCGGTGGATTGGGTAAGTTTGCTGCGCAAGATATTGGCCCGATAGACGTGCAATCAAACAACGGTGTCGTTGATTTGGTTGCCGAAGACGAGGCCGATGCAACACGTCTGGCAAAACAATGTTTAGGCTATTTTCAAGGTGCTACAGGTGCTACAGGTGCTTGGAAAAGCGCAAATCAGAATGCATTGCGCGAGTTGATCCCAGAAGAACGCCGCGGCGCTTATCAGGTTCGAGACGTAATAGATGTGGTCTTCGACACCGATTCTTTTCTGGAACTCCGACCGAGCTATGGCAGAGGGATGGTGACGGGTTTTGCTCGACTTGAAGGCAAAACCATCGCAGTCGTAGCTAATGATTGCCACTACCAAGGTGGCGCGGTTGATTCAATAGCGGCTGCCAAAGCAGCGCGTTTCATTCAGCTTTGCGATGCTTTTGCGATACCGCTTGTGTCGCTGGCAGATACGCCAGGATTTATGGTTGGCCCGGAAAGCGAAACTCAAGCGGCAGTGCGAAATATGGCCAGTTTATTCGTTACTGCGGCAAGCATCACCACGCCAGTCGTAGCGATTGTGCTGCGCAAGGGCTATGGCTTGGGGGCGATGGCGATGACCGCAGGCTCCATGTTTGCGCCCGTGTTTACCGCTGCGTGGCCAAGCGGCGAATTTGGCCCGATGGGCTTAGAAGGCGCGGTAAGCTTAGGATTTAAAAAAGAGCTTGAAGCTGCAGCAGAAGGTGAAGAGCGAAACGCCTTGTTTGCGCAATTGCTGGCTAAAATGATTGAACAGGGGCGTGCCACCGAAGCAGCGAGTTATCAAGAAATCGATGCAGTTATTGACCCTGCTGATACCCGAGCTTGTATCATTAAAGCACTATCATCCGCCAAACCATCAACACCCGATCAACGCAAGCGACGAAATTTTGTTGATACTCGCTAACTGCTCGCGAAATTAATTAGACAGAGATAACGATTTTATTATGACTTCACCAGCGGTGCTCAGTGCAATTGATAACGGTATTGGCCGTCTTACTCTAAACCAACCCGATAATAAAAATGCCTTAAGTCCTGAGTTGGTCAATGCGCTCGGCGATGGTCTGCAAAACATGGCCGCGGATTCTTCGGTGCGGGTGATCGTTCTCAGCAATGCTGGCAACACCTTTTGCGCCGGTGCAGATTTAAAGTCGCAAGGGGTGAGTGAACCTCGATTCAATTTGGTTGAACTATTTGAATTGATGCAAGCAGCGCCCAAGCCAATCATTGGCTGCATTGCAGGTCATTGCATGGGCGGTGGCGTCGGCTTGGCCGCAGCCTGTGATATATCAGTTGCATCCGAAGAAATACTTGTCGGCTTCACGGAAGTACGTATTGGCGTAGCACCGGCGATTATTTCCGTTGTGTGCTTGCCGAAAATGAGGCAAGCCGACGCAATGGAATTGTTTCTTTCAGGTGAGCGAATTTCCGCTGCTCACGCAGTTGAGGTCGGGCTTTTGAATTACGCTGTTGCCGACGATGAGATCAACGATAAAGTTAAGGAAATCACCGATAAATTGGTCCGTGGAGGGCCCATCGCGCTGGCGGCTGCTAAGCGCCTCGTCAGAGAAGTACCGGGGCAAGATCAGAGTCATGCTTTTGAGTGGACAGCCAAACTATCGGCCGAGTTGTTTGGCTCCGCTGAAGCGAAGGAGGGCATTGCTGCGTTTAAAGAACGGCGCGCAGCAGATTGGATCCCTGATGAGAATCACTGAACCTCGATTTTTATTGCTGTTTTGCAGCCTGATCGGCTTAGCAGGGTGCTTGCAGAATGCACCTTATCGTACAGCAGGTTTAGTCGACAATTGTTCCTTTGATGCAAACCCGTGTAGACATGCATCCATCGAAAGTTATCTGGAGTTTGACCTCGCGTTTGTTGAGTTTACTCAACGTGGGAATATATACGACCGTGCCCATAGCGATGCGGTGATGGAACATATTGAAGCGCTCGCTGCATCAGAAACTGGCGTCGCGGTGTTTGTATTTGCGCATGGCTGGAAACATAACGCCTCAACTAAAGATTCAAATGTTGTGGCTTTTCGCGAGTTCTTATCTCGCGCCGCCGAAAATCCATTTGTTGGCCCACGCCGGGTTGTTGGCGTTTACTTAGGATGGCGTGGAGGGGTAACAGAGCTGCCTCTAATTCGCGAGCTCAGCTATTGGGGGAGAAAGTCCGTTGCTGAAGAGATAGGATCCGGCGGCGCCACTGAAGTGATTTCTGAACTGCAATACAGCTTGGTCGAAGGCTTTCGTGAGGAAGATGCCAACCCCGGCCGGCTATACAAAAATACCTTCGTTGTTATCGGGCATAGTTTTGGCGGTGCTATCGTGTTAACCGCACTGCACGATGTTTTACTCACCGAACTGATTGCCGCCAATGGCGAGAAACGACGTTTGAACTTAGCCCAATGTGCAAAGGTTAAACGCTACGCAGACGGCATTATTTTGATCAATCCGGCAATTGAGGCGAATCGCGTGATCTTATTACGCGAAGCGGCCGCTAAATGTCAGTTTGGTGCAGATCAAGCAGAGTTGTTGCACGTTTTGAGTAGCGAAGCGGATATTGCAACCAGCCGTTATTTCCCCCTTGGGCAGTCAATTAATCTCTCAACTACCTTAAGCCCGGAAACCTTGATCCGAGAAATTAATGGCAAACGGGTTGAATTGAGTGAGCATGATCTAGACGTGACAACCGCCGGCAATTACGCTCCTTTACGCACCGGCTATTTGTATCGAGATATAGTGGGCGGGCGGTGGCAAAATCGCTCTTGTATTGAGAGCCTAGAAGCGTGCGGAATCCGGAGCGAAGAAGACATTAAAAACCATATTCCTACGAAGGTTCATGATCCTCTGGTATTTCTGCGCACCGATGCCAATTTTATAAAGGATCACAATGACGCGTTCAGCTGTTATGTGCAGGCATACATAACGACGGTTATGTTTGAGAATCAAGCGACTGATAGCGGATATGCGACAGCTGAAGTTGATGAGCTGGCTGGCACCTCGCTGGCGAACTGTCGGCCACAGGGTTTTGATTTTGCGCAATGCTTCAATAATCAACTTTATGACTACGATTGCGAACTGCAAGGTTAGCAGATCGCTCGGCTAAAGGTAGCTGGACCTGACTACAGAGTCGTCTCATCGATCAAACAAATGCAGAGCATGTAACCAATGTGATTGCTGTTCGCATGGCTTCAATATATCTTGTGCGCTGATTTTCTTACCCTGACATTAAATCCCCATGGCATTACCTGAAATTTTACAATCGTTGCGTATTCCCCTCATTGGATCTCCCTTGTTTATTGTTTCCAGTAAGGAAATGGTTTTGGAGCAGTGTAAGGCTGGCATTGTCGGTTCGTTTCCCGCTCTCAATGCCCGCGGAGAAGGCGAGTTTGAACGTTGGTTGAAATTTCTAACCGAGGAGTTGGATCGCTATAATCAGGCTAACCCGGACCAACCTGCCGCGCCATTTGCAGTCAATCAAATTGTGCACGGTTCAAATGGTCGACTCATGGAGGATCTGGAGCTTAGCGTAAAATACGAGGTGCCAATCACAATTACTTCGCTGGGTGCTAAAGTTGAAGTGAATGAAGCTGCGCACTCGCACGGCGGCATCGTGTTGCATGATGTGATAAACCAAAAATTTGCCCACAAGGCCATTGAAAAAGGCGCCGACGGCTTGATTCTGGTGGCGTCTGGGGCGGGCGGTCATGCTGGGGAATTGAGCCCCTTTGCATTCGTACAAGAAACCCGTGAGTGGTTTGATGGCCCAATCGCATTATCTGGGTCAATGGCAACTGGCGACGCGGTGCTTGCTGCATTAGCCATGGGCGCAGACCTCGCATATATTGGCTCGGCCTTTATCGCCTGCGAAGAGGCCAATGCAGCGGATGGTTATAAACAAATGATCGTTGATTGTGGCGGTGAAGATATTGTTTATTCAGATTACTTCACGGGCGTTAGCGGTAATTACTTGCGCCCCAGCATCGAAGCTGCTGGCATGGACCCGAACAATATCCCCAAGGGTGATATTAGCACCATGAAATTCAGCGAGAGCGAGGTCGACGCAAAAGCTTGGAAAGACATTTGGGGTTGTGGGCAAGGCATTGGCGCGATTGAAGAAATCGTTACCGTGGCTGAGCGAGTAGACACCATTGTTGAGCAATATCACGCGGCTCGAAGACGTTTGGCTCTTTGAACTTGCTTGCAGAGCGTTTAGTATTGCGTTTGCTAAGCAGATAACTCAACACCTGATAATAAAGAGAAATTCAAATGAAATTAGTAACAGCCATTATTCGGCCTTTTAAGCTAGATGACGTTAAAGATGCTCTGGCCAAAATTGGCGTCATGGGTATGACCGTTTCTGAGGTCAAAGGTTTTGGTCGACAAAAGGGCCATACCGAGATATACCGAGGCGCTGAATACGCCATCGATTTCATTCCAAAAACCAAAATCGAAGTGGCCGTGGCTAACGATGTGGTCGACAAAGTAATTGAGGCAATTGTGGATTCCGCCAAGGGCAACAAGGTTGGTGATGGCAAAATATTTGTCACAAGTCTCGACGAAGTGATCAGAATTCGTACCGGAGAAGTGGGCGAAGAAGCACTCTGATCGCTGTTTCACGGCTCTCTAGGTTGAACAAGTCGTACCACTAATCTAATCGCGTTTATTTGATGCTAACCGCATCGAGTTCTGATTAAACGTCAGAGCATCTCTTCAATTAATACATTCTTATGAAAAATATAGTCTTCATCAGCCTTCTAGGTTTGCTACTCCCCGGTGTCGTTCATGCTCAAGCGATTGACACCGGTGACACGGCTTGGATGCTTACTTCTTCAGCGCTCGTACTGTTTATGTTGTTACCGGGCTTATCGCTGTTTTATGCGGGTTTGGTTCGCAATAAAAACGTTTTATCGGTGTTAATGCAGTGTTTCACCATCGCGTGTGCGATGTCGCTGCTGTGGTTTTTAGTTGGCTATAGCCTGGCTTTTAGCGGCAACGGTGCTTTTATTGGAAATCTCGATAAGGCGTTTCTAAGTGGCGTTACGGTGGACTCGATGTCAGGCACTATCCCAGAGTCGGTATTCGTCGTATTCCAAATGACTTTCATCATGATTACGCCGGCCTTATTCGTGGGTGGTTTTGCGGAACGCATGAACTTCGCACCAATGTTGGTGTTCTCAATTATCTGGTGTCTATTGGTCTACATTCCAGTTTGTCACTGGGTCTGGGCTGAAGGTGGTTGGTTGTACGAGCGTGGTTTGCTTGATCTGGCTGGCGGTACTGTTGTTCACATAACGGCAGGTGTGACAGCCTTAGTCGCGGCCATCGTGATTGGCAACCGGTCAGGTTTCCCCACTAAGCCCATGACTCCGCATAACCTGACGATTACAGTGGCTGGTGCCGGTATGCTCTGGGTTGGCTGGTTCGGTTTCAATGGCGGCTCGCAGGTGGCCGCTAATGGCAGCGCAGGTATGACCATCTTGGTTACTCATTTAAGTGCTGCCGCAGGCTCACTCGCATGGATGACCATCGAATGGGTGCGCTTTCGCAAACCAAGCGTGCTCGGCATTGTCACTGGAATGGTCGCCGGCTTAGGTACCATTACTCCAGCATCCGGCGCGGTTGGTCCGCTTGGCGCTGTTTTGGTCGGTTTAAGTGGCGGAACAGTGTGCTATTTCGCTACTCAGTTAATCAAAAATAAATGGCATATCGATGATTCGCTGGACGTATTTCCCGTGCACGGCGTGGGTGGCGCTCTTGGTACGCTGATGGCCGCTTTTTTCGTTTCGGAACAGTGGGGCGGTGCTGGTTATGCCGAGGGCATGAATTTTGGTAGTCAATTCGTCGTGCAACTTACCGGCGTATTAGCGACTGGAATCTATGCGGCTGTTGTCACTTATGTGTTGCTCAAACTGATCGGCATCATGATGCCTTTGCGGGCGGATGTAGAAACAGAACAACAAGGACTCGATCTGGTTCAGCATGGTGAAACAGGCTATAATTTGTAGCTCTTGGCGGTGTCGGCTTTAAAGTCGCACCGGCAACAAGTTCTTAGAAGCAAAGGTCGGCTGCTAGCCGGCCTTTGTTTATTTTGACGACATTTTTGATGTGTTGTTTAGGGCACTGGATAACACCCGGTTGGTCTGCATGCAGAATTGGATTGCATGCATAGAATACAAATATGAAGCTAAACAGCGAGATGCTTAAAAAAACCGAGTCGAGGCGCGCCACCGCGTGTCTTGTCCTAGTATTTTTGGGTTTGTGGTCTTCAGTATTCGCCAACGACGACTACTCAAATGGATTAAGCGCTTACATTGATGGCGAATTTGAGGTTGCACAAACTCATTGGTTACAGGCCGCAGAACAAGATCACTATCGCGCCATGTTTAACCTCGGACTGCTACACCAACAGGGTAAGCTCCTGAGCTCCGACCCACAGAAAGCACGTCGCTGGTATGAGTTGGCGGGGCGGGGTGGATATGCTGCTGCAGATTTTCATCATGCCAATTGGTTGCTCGAAGAGCGCGCCGAAATTGAAGAAGTTGAAAAACTCTTAGAGCGGTCTTTTGCGAATGGGTATTTTCCAGCTGGGCAGAAGTTGTCAAGCTTGCGAGCGAACGGTCAACTAAAGCCCGTACGTGAAGCGACGGTGGCAGTGCAAGGCACGAGTCTTAACGATGATCTGGCGCTAAGCTATCTTGATGAGTCGTGGTTGTCTGAACGAAAAGCTAACGCGTGGACAATTCAAATTTTGGCGTTTGCTGAGTTGACCAAGGTAAAGGAGTTTATTGATACTCATCGCTTGCATGATCGCGCTGCATTTTTTACTGAAAAAAGTGGCGGTGCTACGCTTTACAAACTTGTATATGGCGAATTCGCCAATAAAGAAGAGGCAGATAAAGCGCGCGCAGAGCTGAAGCCATCCCTGCAAGAACACGGGCCATGGTTACGTACCATTGCCAGCGTGCAAGACGTAATAAACAGCCAGTAAAATGGAACTGAATCCCTTATTTGAACACGCAAAAGACCTGGAGCAACGCACTGAATTGCTCAGGGGGTATCTTTGACTTCGATACTAAAGCTGAGCGATTAGAAGAAGTGTTGCGTCAAATGGAAGACCCAAGTATTTGGGAAAATCCGGATGAAGCTCAAAAGCTCGGGCAAGAGCGCGCCAATCTTGAAAAAATTGTTTCTACCCTAACCGAGGTTGGTGAGGCTGCTGTAGATTGTCATGACATGTTAGAACTGGCTGCCGATGAACAAGACCAAGAACTGGTTGATTCAATACAAGCCGATCTCGCTAC
Organism: uncultured Arenicella sp.; assembly: GCA_937973905.1. Lineage (GTDB taxonomy): Bacteria > Pseudomonadota > Gammaproteobacteria > Arenicellales > Arenicellaceae > Arenicella. Next base: position 26,273 of record CALJJR010000081.1, read on the forward strand.
GATTGAGCAAAAGCTGGCGGTACTCGAATTCCAACGTATGTTTGCTGGGCCGATGGATGCCAACAATGCCTTTATTGATATTCAGTCTGGCTCAGGCGGTACTGAGGCACAAGATTGGGCCAATATGTTATTGCGCATGTATCTGCGTTGGGCAGAGGATCAGAGTTTTAAAGCAGAGATTATTGAATTGTCAGAAGGTGAGGTCGCTGGCATCAAAAGTGCTACCGTGAAAGTGTCTGGCGAGTACGGCTTTGGTTATCTGCGCACCGAAACCGGCGTACATCGGTTGGTGCGGAAATCTCCTTTTGATTCCGGTAATCGTCGTCATACCTCATTCGCATCCGTATTTGCCTACCCTGAAATAGACGATAACGTAGACGTTGATATCAACCCCGCTGATTTGCGCATTGACACCTATCGCGCGAGTGGTGCCGGTGGCCAACATGTCAACAAAACGGATTCGGCCGTTCGCATAACGCATGAGCCAACCGGAATTGTGGTGCAATGCCAATCTGATCGGTCACAGCATCGTAATAAAGATGCAGCTATGTCTATGCTAAAAGCACGGTTGTACGAGCACGAGATGCAAAAAAGACGTGAGGACCAACAAGCGGTCGAAGATGAAAAATCTGACATTGGTTGGGGTTCGCAAATACGATCATACGTACTTGATCAATCGCGCATCAAAGATCTTCGCACTGGTGTGGAGACCGGAAATACTCAAGCCGTTTTAGACGGGGACTTAAACCAATTTATTGAAGCCAGCCTCAAGCAAGGGCTGTAGCCAACATAATCTAACTAATTACTGATAAGAGTTAACGTGAACGACAACACTGAAAACGGATCTGAGCACCAAGACGAAAACGAGCTGATTCAACAACGGCGCGAGAAGCTCGATCTATGGCGACAAAAAGGTCAGGCTTTTCCTAACACGTTTAGACCAGAACACTTGTCTGCATCGCTTCACGCTACATATGGTGAACTAGAAAAAGACGAACTAGAAGAGCGGGCCGTAGAAGTAAGCCTTGCCGGGCGTATGATGACGCGCCGCATTATGGGCAAAGCCAGTTTTGCACATTTACAAGATCGCAGCGAGCAAATTCAAATTTATCTGCAGCGCGATAGCTTGCCCGAGGGTTTCTATAACGAAGAATTCAAGCGCTGGGATATTGGCGACATTATTGGAGTCAAAGGGCAGCTGTTTAAAACCAACAAGGGAGAACTCAGCGTAAAAGTTGCTGAGGTCGAGCTGTTGGTGAAATCTCTGCGTCCATTGCCGGAAAAATTTCATGGATTAACCGACAAAGAAACGTCGTACCGTCAGCGCTATGTAGATTTGATCATGAACGAGCAAAGTAGAGATGTGTTCAAAACGCGCTCTGCCATTGTTAGCTGTATCCGCTCTTTTCTATTGGACGAACAGTTTCTCGAAGTCGAGACGCCAATGATGCAGCCGATCCCTGGTGGTGCGGTGGCGCGCCCATTTATTACGCACCATAATGCCTTGGACATGGATCTGTTTTTGCGTATAGCGCCGGAGCTGTATTTAAAGCGGTTGGTTGTTGGCGGCTTTGAACGAGTGTTTGAAATCAACCGCAATTTTCGTAATGAAGGCTTGAGCACACGGCACAACCCTGAGTTCACCATGCTGGAATTTTATCAAGCCTATGCGGACTACGAAGACTTGATGGACCTAAGTGAAGCCATGCTCAAGAAGGTGGCGTCGGTGGTCACCGAAAGCGGTGTGATTACCTATCAAGAGCGGGAAATTGACTTCAATCAACCGTTCCGTCGAATGACGGTTGCAGAAGCTGTTTTGCATTTCAATGAGTCTCTGAGTGAAGCAGACTTGCAAGATGAAACACGCTTACGTGACTACGCGGCGGAGCTTAAGGTTCACGTTAAGGACTCCTACGGTCTTGGCAAGCTGCAGATAGAAATTTTTGAGAAAACGGTAGAAGAGAAGTTGTTAGAGCCAACCTTTATTACTCAGTATCCGGTTGAGGTGTCACCGCTTTCCCGTCGCAATGACAGTGACAACTTTGTAACCGATCGCTTTGAACTGTTTATTGCCGGTCGAGAAATAGCCAACGGTTTTTCAGAGTTAAATGATCCCGAAGATCAAGCCGATCGTTTTCAGCAACAAGTGGCGGAAAAAGACGCTGGTGATATAGAGGCCATGCATTTCGATGCCGATTACATTCGTGCTCTGGAGTATGGCATGCCACCTACAGCAGGTGAGGGTATCGGTATTGATCGGCTGGTTATGTTGTTCACCGATTCCGCATCAATTCGTGATGTGTTGTTGTTCCCACATATGCGGCCGGAAGCCAGCGCTTAACAGGCCTAGATATGTCGGCGGTTAACCTACCAATCCTGATCGGGGCACGTTACTCACGCGCTAAACGGCGTAACGGCTTTATCTCGTTTATCTCTGGTATTTCCATGATTGGAATTGCCTTGGGTGTGTGGGTATTGATTACCGTAATCTCGATCATGAATGGCTTTGGCAACGAACTTCGCGGGCGCGTGCTGGATGTTACCTCTCATGTCACCGTTAACGGTCAGAGCGGTTGGTTATCAGATTGGCGCGCCTTAGCGCCAACTCTAGATGCAAACTCGTCGGTCAAAGGGCACGCGCCCTATATCTACGCGCAAGGTCTAGCGACCTACAGCAGTGCGGTCAGTGGTGCTTTAGTGCGCGGCGTGCTGCCTGAAGAAGAACATAAGGTGTCTCCGATAGCCGAACACATGTTGGTGGGCAAATTTTCCGATCTAACTCCCGGGTCTTACAACACCGTTCTAGGCGAAGGCTTGGCCGACACCTTGCGTGCCGAGGTGGGAGACAAGATCACCTTGATTTCTCCTCAAGGCCAATCTACTCCGGCAGGCTTAATGCCGCGGCTTCGACGTTTTACTGTGGTGGGTATTTTTGGTGGTATCGGCCCTGACGAATTTGATCAATCCCTTGCTTACGTTCACATGCGGGACGCCGCTAAGCTGTATAAAGCGGGCAATCAAGTCAGTGGTGTTCGCGTCACCTTAGAGGACCCGTATGATGCAAGGCAGGTTGGCGCTGAGCTGGCCGATGAGTTCAACTTTAAATATTACGTCGACAATTGGACGCGCCAATATAAAAACTTCTTTCGAGCCTTGGAAGTTGAGCGCCGCATGACCTTTATTGTGTTGTTCCTCATCGTTGCGGTCGCTGCTTTTAATATTGTTTCAACCTTGGTGATGGTGGTTACCGATAAACGCGCGGATATCGCCATTTTGCGCACTCTAGGGCTGTCTCCCAACGGCGTTATGGGCATATTTTTTGTGCAGGGTGTCACCTCTGGTTTGCTCGGTACTGTTATCGGGGCCGTGTTGGGCGTTCTAACCGCACTCAATATTGGTGACATTATTTTGTTTGTGGAGAACCTGGTGGGTTATCAACTTTTTCCTGCCGATGTTTACATCATCACAGATTTTCCTGCCGAGCTACGATGGAGCGATGTGACCACGATTGTTTCCGCGTCCATTGTATTAAGTATGCTTGCCACGCTGTACCCAGCTTGGCGTGCCTCTAAGACTCAACCCGCTGAAGCATTGCGCTACGAATAATATGAGCCTTTCTGGAATATTACGTTGTGAACAATTGGGGCGGGTGTACTCAGAAGGCCCCCTTGAGGTTGAGGTTCTGAGTGCGATCAATCTTGATATTCAAGAGGGTGAGCGAATTGCCATTGTTGGCGCCTCAGGTTCAGGTAAGAGCACCTTGCTGCACTTGTTGGGCGGTCTAGATTTGCCCACCACGGGATCGGTTTGGATTAACGGGCAGGAGATATCTGGCGTTTCCGATAAGGCTCGTGGCGAGATTCGTAATCGGTATCTCGGCTTTGTCTATCAATTTCATCATTTGTTGCCAGAGTTTACTGCGTTGGAAAATGTCGCCATGCCTTTGTTCGTGCGTGGTGATGATAAAGCTGAGGCTGAGGAAGCCGCGCGAACTTTACTAGAACAAATTGGCTTGGGACATCGCCTGATGCATCGGCCAATAGAGCTTTCTGGTGGAGAGCGTCAGCGTGCCGCAATAGCTCGAGCCTTGGTCACGCGGCCACATTGTGTGTTAGCCGATGAACCAACCGGCAATCTAGATCATAAAACAGCCGATACCGTGTTCAATATGATGATGGAGCTCAACCAGCAAATCGATACTGCGCTTATTATGGTCACTCACGACTTAAGTCTGGCCGATAGAATGGATAAGATTTTTCATCTTGAGGACGGCGTTTTACAACAAACGCAGTAGTTGCTTAAGCAGATGCCAGAAAAGCTGCGTGACTTGCCTGGCCTGGGTATAAAAACTGAGCAAGCATTGATGGACGTAGGGATTGAGTCGCCTGCAGATCTATTGGCTCTAGGGGCAATCCCAACTTTTTTGCGTTTGGCGGAGAAACGGGCTAAACGGCACAGTTTAAATTTCCTTTATGCGCTCGTTGGAGCGATAGAAGGCAGATCATGGTTGTCGGTGGCGCAGCAGGACCGTTACAGCTTGTTGATGGAGTTAGAAGGATATCAAGAGCTGGAAGCTTGGCTGAGTGAGGCGGAAAACGAGCCTAGGCTATAAGTGCCCCTTGATTTATAGCGACAAAATACCATCTGCTTATAAATATTTTTGCTTTTAAAATTGAGATGCATTGCTCTTCTTAATAAGAGGCCGAGCACGGAAATAAGCGCGCACTTTATTGGGGCGTGATGCGACGCAAGGAATTTCTCGCACCGCAAGGCACTGCACCGGCTTGGTGATGAGCAAGGCACTCATTCAGTGCTTCATATGTCGTTCAGTTATGCACGGAATAAAAACTGATCATTGTTAACCCTAACGTTCTAGGCATAACGTATTTGCAACGCCAGAACGGCCCGCCTTAATTGCAGTTGCTCGGGCCGCTCCTAATTCAAGTTAGTACCGATGTGGAGAACTATTGTATGCGCAAGAATAATGAAACTTCGACCAAGATGTACGGCATCTCTCGTGTTGATTGTGAACGGAATCGAACTCACGCCTGGCGCGTCAGCCTTATGCGTCAGGGCAAACGCCATGTTAAGAACTTCACCGACAAGACGGCGGGTGGCAAACAAGCGGCATTGCTAAAGGCCATGGATTTTCGTGACCAATTGTTGATTGATTATCCACCTATCTCTAGAAAAGAGTTTTGCGATGCCAAGCGTCGCAATAATAAAACCGGTATCACGGGTGTTTATAAATACCGTAAAACTTATCGACTGAAAGATGGTACGCAAAAGGAATCTTGGTATTGGGAGGCGAATTGGCCTGACTCCAATGGCGAAAGCGTTAGTGAATCTTTCCCAGTAAAGCGTTACGGCGATGATATGGCCAAGCAAATGGCGATTCGTGCAAGACAGCGAGGCTTACAGACGGTTAAAGGCATATTCTGGGCGGCTGAACGAGGCGCTATTGGCTTAACGCCATCGTCCATCAATGAGATAGATTTCGCTCATCGAGAATTCAAACCTGCTATTCAGCTACAAGTTGGCACTTAGGCAAATAAGCCGTGTAAAAACCAATCACGGGTATCTCGATCAAAAAATAACCAGAGTAGGCGGCCACTACGTTGTCGAGCGATAAAGTAATCACGGCTCTGTATTTTGCTCCACCAATGGCTTGTAATACGGTCCGGCCCGTGGATGATGGTGAGCGGGCCATCTAATAACGGCTGCCTGAAATTATTTTGCTTTACAAACGGCTCAGGGCTTTGTGGTAAGCGTTGTGGGTTTTCTAGTAGCCATAGCGGTTGGTCTTTTAGAATGTCATCCATCTCAGTATGTGATGACACTACATAACTGGGGGAACTTTCCTGAACTGCAGTCTGACGATCATTTGCCAGCTCTGGTAGGTGTTCAGGTGCTGCATGCACCCGGAATAGAGCGTGATGTCCCAAGCGGTTAGTGAGCTTGTCGATCAGTTGGTTGAACTGTTCCTGATCTGGCTTGGGGTCAAAAAGATCATCGTTAAACAGCGTCTTTGGTATCAGTTGTGTGCTACTGAGTTCGATGCTGGCAAGCTCCCAGTCCAGCTTTAAGCTGGCTAGTTTGAGATCACTTAGCTCGCGAAAGGTATCAAAGGTGTTCTGTTTTGCGCTTAATCCAACCGTGACCGTTTGCAAAAGACGATTGTTTTCATGATAGAAACGCCAAGTGAAGCTACGACAAATCAATTGGCGTAAGTTAATAAACTTCATGAGGTCGTTAAGCAGACGATCAAGCTGTTGGTTTATCCAATTAAGATTGCGAATGGGTTCTGCAAAGTCGGCACTCGCAGCAAAAGTCTCCGGAGGTGTTGTTGTTATCTGCGGGTCAGCTATCCGCCCCCACAATTGATCCATGTATACGAGAAAATCAGCACCAAATCGTCTGCCTAGTTCGCTGGCTGGAATTGGCTCCAAATCTTCTAATGATTCAAAGCCGCAGTGATGCAGTTGCCTAATTGTTTTTGCCTCAATATCCAGCTTGCTAAGCTCAACCGCTAATAAGCTGCTCAAGGTATGGGAGAGGGCGTTGTCAGTGATAAGGCTTGCGTTGAAGCTTAAAACATAAGCCGCCTTTGGGGTGTGACCAATGCCCTGTACTGTATCTACTCCAAACCTCTCCAGGTCATGATTAATTAAATTAAGTAAGTGCTTTAAGCCTTTGAATAAGCTAATACTTCGGCCTACCTCTAATAGCAGAGTATCGGTCTTGTGAATGCATACTTGAGAAGTAAACCGGTAAGCCCAATGGCTCAGTTCTTGTAGCTTTCGTGCTTCTTTAGATGCATCTCGTTCAAGCAATGAAAGTGCCGGGCTGAGCATCAGAGCATGGTTAAGACTCATCCCTATTTGCAAACCAGACTGGCTGGCAATGTGGCTGCATTCAACCAATTGTTGCTGCTCTACAACAACACTCGGCAAAGCGCTATCGGCACTAATGCCTGCGCTGTTTAAGCCCAAATGGGTGAATCGCAGGCACAACCATGCTGGAGGGTCTTTGGCTTTTGCTGACATTAAAGATTACCTTGATGCGTTAATGCACGGCTTGCAAGGCGTTTAGTGGCGCTAACACCGTAACCGATGCTTGGCGTTGGTCTAAATGCTCCAGTAAATTAACTTCCAGCGGTATCTTAGGCGTTTGTGCTTGATTGCGATGCGGTAATAGATGCGCAGGCAGACGCTGCCAATTTTCATAATGTGGATGCAAAGATAAGGTGCATTTTTGCCCACCCCAGCCTTGTGGCTGTTTTAGAATATTTAACTCAAGTTGGCTATAAGTATTTGTTTGTAAATGGATTCTAAGCCCGGATGCAGACGATTGCTTAAGACAATCGCTGTGTCTGAATAATACATTCCAGGTATGATTTTTTTCCGCTGCTAATTGCAAACGTCGCAGTTCACGAGTGCTTAAGTTGGCATTGCCCGTCCAGGTAATGACCGCGGCACAACACTCAGCCAATAAAGCTTGTTCGGCGGCCCATAAGGTATCGGCTAAGGTATTGGTTTGTACAATAGTCAGCTGACTAATGTCGATCTGCTCCTTAATCAATGCCGGTGCAAACGGCAACAACGGTGGAGCGACAAATACAATGCTCTGCTGGTGACCGGTTTGTAATTGACGTAGTGCCGGGGTCAATAGCCGTAACTCACCAATGCCTGGCTCTGATAAGCCAAGCTCGGCGGTTATGCCGAGCGGCCATCCGCCGCTATGCAAGACATTATTGAATTCGTCATAGCCAGTGGTGAGTATTTGTTGGTGCTGATTCAGCTTTTGTTTATAAGCTTCGGAACCACGCCAAACCTTGCCCTTTAAGTCATCTCCATAGAGCTCAAGCAGGTGATCAATATCGGTGTTATTGGGCGGTGGTGATTGCATATTTCAAGTATATATTGAAATATGTACATAAATCAAAAAGACCTTAAAAAACTAACCATAGAACCTGATTAAATCAGGCGAGAGGCACATCGACTCTATGCAACTCGCCCGATGAAAATGAATTAAAAGTTGTACTGCAATCCCAGTTGCAGGGTGGTAGTGGAGTAATCGAGGTTGCTTAGTATGCCATCAGCACCGGATTCACTCTCCATGTCGATGCCAGATAGATCGCCAACTCTGAGCTCAGCTGAAAGTAGCCAGCTGTCATTGATCTGACGGCCAACACCGGCAAACACCTGAAACCCGCTATCGCCATCGCTTGAATAAGAAAGCTCTTCACCATTGGCAACCAAATCAATATCAATTTCTTGTACCAAGGTGATACCAGCGCCGAGATAAGGCTGCCATTTCGAGGTAGTAGGAAAATGGTACAAGCCGTTAAGATAGAAAATATTTGCAGCATAATCGCCATCATCAAAGGTGCCACCCCCAATAACAGAGCCAGAGCTGTCATTGCTGCGATACTCCCAGCCAATTTCGGCGGCCCACGGCCCCGCGTATTGATAACCAAGGCTGAGGCCAGAGACAAAACCAGAATCAGTTTGAATGTCTATGGCGCCACTATCAAACGGCGTGTTTTGGGCCTGTGCGTTCACATCTGAGAGGTTGCTATAGCCGATAATTGGTTTTATGTACCAACCTTGTGAATCGCCGGCCAATATAGGCGCGGATGTACTTGCGGTTAGCGCCGTGAGTAAGATTAAATTTGCATATCGTTGCATGAGATTTCTCCTAATAAAGGTGTTTCGATGGGCCAGATCATGAGCGGCAAAAAGTGAAAATCTCGTTTTATTTCAAAGACATTCCGATCTTTTGCACGAGTGGGCAGGTTTTTGCATGAGTGGGCAGTTCAATCTGGGTGACATCTCGCCAAAGCGCTATTTTTTACTGGGCTCTGCAGCGCTGGGCGTCTTATTTGCACTGATAACGCCAGGCGACTTCAACGTTGAACAATTCACTTTGCTGCTGCTGCAATGGCAATTTCAGACCTTGGTGCCAATCTGTATTATTTTGTTGGCGATGAATTGGGTGACCAAGATTGATTGGGTGCTGCAACAAGCTCAGATTGCTCGCTTGTTGATAGGTGGTCTGCTGGGGGCAGTGATGTTCTCACCGATCGCGATGTGGTTCGATGTAGTCGTGCTTGGAGAATCATTGCAATACGGATTCTGGCGAGAATCAGCGCAAGAATTTATTGCCTTGTGTGTGCCGGTGACCTTAGGTTGGTTGGCCTTGAATTTGCCGTTTTTGCTGGGTTATTCATTGCAAGTAAACCCTGCTAACAAGTCACAAACCTCACAACCGGCCACGCCACCAACGAAATTTATGGCGCTGGTACCCGACGTAGTTCGTGATGAGGTTGTGTTGCTAAAATCAGAGCTGCACTACCTTCAAGTTGTGACTTTAAGCGGCAAAGCCCTAATTCTTTACAACTTAGAAGATGCCATCGATGAGCTCGTTCATACTTCTGGCCTCAGACCTCACCGTTCTTGGTGGGTAAACCGAAATCATATTGTTTCGGTCAAGCGAAAGAACAGAGAAGGGATCATTGAAATGGTTAGTGGGCATCGAGTGCCAGTGAGTCGACGACGCTTGCAAGAGGTGTTAAGCGCAGTAAGTTCGAGCTAGTCTGGTTCAGCTTCGTCGATCTGCGGGTTCAGCTCAGTGCTGTTGTGACGACCTTGAAAGGCACTTCTGGCATTGCGACACGCTTGATCTGCGGTAACATCATCGAGCAAACCTTCGGCCAACAATGATAATCCGCCGGTTGAAACGGCGGCGCCTACGCTGAGGCCAGTTTCAGCAAGCCCGGTGGCGCTTATTTCTGGCTGTGGTCGACTGAGTGTGCCGCCGAGTTTTACCGCCTTCGCCAGGGAGCTCAAGCTAGCGCCAAGTGAACGCTTGGATTTGGGGTTAAACCGTAGATCCAGCTTTTCAGTCTGCAGGTTTATTTTGCCCGTGCCAACAATCGCAAGTTTTGACGTCTCCATCGCGATTGAGTTTTTTGCCTGCAATACGCCTTGTTCGACTCTTAGGTTTATTACCGCGCAATCAAGCTTAGTGGATGGGTCGGATTTTGTGAAAGGATTCAGCTTTTGCAGCGTCCCCAAAATCAAATCGGAACCAAGAATTTCAAAGCCTCCTTGGGTGATTTCTCCTGCGCCGATATTGGCATAGATATGGCCGCTTAGATTTTTCGCCAGATCTCGAGCAGACAAGCCTTCACTGCTTAATTGCACATTACCATTGACCAAGCCGCCTTTAATTTGACCCGATTCAATCAAGCCCGATTTAGACATATCAACTTCGCTAAATTTTAAGCCTAAAAACGTGGTGACGCCGCTGGAGCCAGGCTCTATATTGAGGTCGGCGGTAACTTCACCAGCATTCAGACTGGCAGCAAGCGTATCAATATTCAGGCCATTTGAGTTGAGACGTATTGGCAGGCTCAACGATCGGATCTCCGATTGGTACAGGGATAATGCATCAACACGCAGCTGGCCTTCAATTGCAAAGGAATTAATCCAAGACCAATCGATCGGCTCTGGTGAAAAAACGGGCTCAGTAATTGACTCTTGTTCTTGCGGTTGCGTTTCTGCTGCGGGTGGTGATGGATCAACCACGACAATTTTCTTAGAATTCAGGTCGAATTCAATTGCGTTGTTATCTGATGGCTCTAGTGGGGCTTCGATGGTTCCGTTGAGGTCTGAATCACCTAACGTTGCAGCGAGCTTACTTAGGCTGATTTTCTCATTGGTGAGGCCCACCATTGCTTTCGCGTTTAAGGGTATATATTGATTAATGAACTCGTTGTCGATAGTCAACCAAGGAGGGACGCTGGAAATAGAGAGGTCAAGATCAAGATTATTTTGGGCCATGTAATTAAGATTAAATCGCCCAGTTGCGTTGCCTTTGAGATCTCCGGTATGCGCCTTCATGGAACCTTCAACATCGGCGCCAAGTGTGGTAGAGGCCAGCGGTTTGAGTTGGAATTCCAGATCGACTCTGTCCTTTATTTCTAGTGACTCCGATGCGGCTACATCGATGTCTGCAGAGAGGTGGCCAGCAATATCTTCGCCAAGATTAATGCGCCCATTAAGATTTTTTATCCGCCCTTGAGGGAGGATTAGTTCGCCTATCTGGAGGTTAAATTGAGTGCCCGAAAGTTGCTTCAGCCAGCCCCAATCTAACTCGCTTTCAGCTGTGGTGTCGTCCTGATTTGCTTCGGCAACGCTTAGCAGACCAGTTAAATCCAGCTGCGGAATTTTTATCTCTACTTTGTCTCCCTGCTCACTCTGACTGAGTGCAGCCAAGGCGTTGATCAAAATGGCTTGTGTTTGGTCCAGATAGTTTGCTTTGACTTCCAATTCGAGTGTGTTTGTCTTTTTTGACCAATTACTCAACTGCTGAATTTCAAGTTCATTTTGAGAGTCGATTCGTAGAGTCACGTTTTCAGTGTCCACTCGCGCGATGTTCAGGAGCTCGAAAAGGTTCACAGATGATTGAACCGTCGTGTTTGCTGGAGAATTGGGCGTTGACTCTAGGGCGCGTAAATCTATGAATCCGTCGTTGCCTTTTATCAAGGCATAAGGAGCGCGTCTGGCGAACACATCTGACCAGTAGGTGGTAGCCTCAACGCTATTTAGTTTCGCTATTTCTTTGTCATGCAAAGAAAGTCCAAAACCTGCGATTTTCAAACGGGGTGGAAAATAGCGAGCATCGACAGACTCGGCGCTGACAACGTAGTCAGAACCAAGATTAATCGCAGCGATTAATATCTGCGGGCTAAATCTGATTAGGAGGAGGGCGGCGCACAAAACGAGCAACAGGCCGACAATACCCCGTGAGAACCATTTCATGGAATCGAGTGGGTTGAAAAAATGCTAACCCACCCATTGTGAGCCAATGCAGTGAGTGGGGGGTGCGAATTACAGTTGCTTAAGATACGTTACATGCATGAAGATTGCGTTTCGCATCGCCAGATTTCAGCCCTTGGTGATTCGGGCCGCTCAAACCTTGCATACGCGTCTACAAAACGCTGCTTTTAATAACAATCATTTTGTCACGTGTCATCTCATGCATTGAGTACGGAATTCCGCCCATACCCATGCCTGACGCATCCCGGCCACCAAAAGGCATCCAGTCAACTCGAAATGCAGTATGGTCATTAACCATAACTGCAGTGGCATTCAAACGGTTGCCCATATCGAGCGCGTCGTCCAGATCTTTGGTAAAGACGGCTGCTTGAAAATGAAAGGGCAGTTGATTTGCGCGCTTTACCGCATCGTCTTTATCGTCGTAAGAATAGACGCATACCACGGGGCCAAATATTTCTGACTTGGAAACTTCAGCTTCATCAGGCGCATCCAGAATTACCGTCGGTTGGTAACATGTAGCGGATATTCTCTCACCGCCACAGAGCACCTTGCCACCCAGTTCACGTGCTTCATTCACCCATGCTTCAACGCGATCTACTTCGCCAGGATCAATTAATGGGCCGACTTCTGTGGCCGGGTCAAGTTGGTCACCGACCTGCATTTTCGAAGCCCGGTCAGCAAGGCCTTGCGCCACTTGCTCCGCCATACTGGCATGCACAAAGACTCGTTGAACTGAGACGCAAACCTGGCCGGCATGATAAAACCCGCCTTTAGCGAGCAAATCGAGCATGGGCTCTGTGTCTGCGCTTTGATCTACGATGACCGGTGCGGCACCACCGTGTTCTAACGCGTAACGCGTCCCTGGAGCGAGTTTTGAAGCCAACATCCAACCAACGCGTCCAGAACCGATAAACGATAAAAAGTTCACCCGCGAGTCAGTTGCTAGTGAGGTGGCGTCTTGGTTGTTGAGCATCAATGCTTGGCACCACTCAGGTGGTAATCCCGCTTCATGCAAGATTTCGACCATCTTGAAGCATGACATTGGCGTCGAAGAAGCCGGTTTAACAATGACCGGACAACCCACGGCGATGGCGGGCACGGTTTGGTGCACAATGAGATTCAAAGGATGATTGAACGCGCTCAGTGAAGCCACAACACCAATCGGTTCACGCTGGGTGAAGGCCAAACGATTGGCCGATGACTCGGTATGGCCCATCGGGATTTGTGTGCCTTTAATCTCTGGGATGTGTTCAATGGCTAATTTCACACCATTGATAGCCCTTAATACTTCAACCTTTGAATCCATATAGGGCTTACCGCCTTCGGAGGCCGCCAATTTGGTTAATTCCTCAATTTGACCGCTCATGATTTCTACGGTTCGCTCTAGAATCGCAATGCGTTGGTAGGCCGGTAACCATTTTGAGCGGTCTTCAGCTAGGTCATGTGCTGTCGCCAGCGCACTCTCAAGCGCATCTGCATCGGCGAGCTCCAGCTCGGTGATTACGCTGAGATCGTAAGGGTTGAGGATTTGTTTGGTAGCCATAGAGGTTTCCTATCAGATAGCGGAGTGTTTGCTGAGTAAGGCTTAAATTATGCAGGCGCTTTCCTTAATAAGCACATTCAGAATCGAGTGATTGAGCGAATAGTCGATGGGTAAATCGATTAGGTGCACGCCCTTACTATTAAGTGCCGTATCTAATACCGATTCGAATTCGTCATGCGACTCTGGCCGGTAACCATGAGCCCCGAAGCTCTCAGCGTATTGAATGAAATTTGGATTATTGAAATCAAGACCAAAATTGTTGAATCCCATCCCTTCTTGCTTCCACTTGATCATTCCATAAGCACTGTCATTGAGGATAATTACCACCAAATCGAGATCCATTCGTACTGCGGTCTCGAGTTCTTGAGAATTCATTAAAAAGCCGCCATCGCCGTTGATCGAGACCACTTTGCGATCGGGGTGGAGTTGTTTGGCCATCATGGCAGAGGGCAGGCCGGCACCCATGGTTGCCAATGCGTTGTCCAGCAGCATAGTGTTCTGCTCGTAGCATGGATAGTTGCGTGCAAACCAAATTTTGTAAACGCCGTTGTCTAGGGTCACGATGTCTTTAGCGTCGAGTTTACCGCGTAACATATTGACAAGCCTTTGTGGCAATACTGGGAAGCGTTTATCTTCGAAGTACTTGGTAACGTGTGCGTCCACTTCGTTGCGCACGCGCTCAAAGTACCCCCAATCCTTGTTTTCATCGATAGATACTGACTCGGTGATGCCCTCAATGCTGTTAGAAATATCACCCACCACATTTAATTGGGGGAAGTACACATCGTCAACTTGAGCGCTGAAAAAGTTGATATGAATAACTTTTTTGCCGTCTTTCTCCATGAAAAAGGGTGGCTTTTCGATGACGTCATGGCCAACGTTAATAATCAAGTCTGAACGTTCGATTGCGCAGTGCACATAGTCATCTGCAGAGAGGGCCGCGGTGCCTAAAAACTTGTCGTGGCGCTCGTCAATAACACCCTTGCCGAGTTGGGTATTAAAAAAGTAGATGCCGGTTTTGTCGACAAACTCACGCAGAGCTTCTGAAGTACGTTGGCGATTTGCGCCTGCGCCGATTAATAACAATGGAAGCTCCGCAGCTTCAATCATTTTTACGGCTTCTTGAATTGCTGCAGAATCTGCACTTGGTCGACGATGACCAATTACTTCAAACAGTTCGGCATCGGTCTCTTCTTCAGCAATATCTTCAGGTAGCTCGATATACACGGCGCCTGGTCGTTCTTCCATGGCGCGGCGAAATCCCTCGCGCACCATGTAAGGAACATTTGCACCATCTACAACTTGGACTGAGTATTTGGTGATCGGCTTCATGAGATCAACCACGTCTACAATTTGAAAACGACCTTGCTTGCTTTTGCGGATCGGTTTTTGACCGGCCAACATAATCATCGGCATGGCACCCAGTTGCGCGTAGGCGGCACTGGTCACAAAGTTCGTTGCCCCAGGGCCGAGTGTGGACAAGCAAACACCCGGTTTGCCAGTCAGACGACCATAAGTGGCAGCCATAAATCCAGCAGCTTGTTCATGACGGGTCAACACGAGTTTGATCGACGAGCCTTGTAGTGAATCGAGAAAATCTAAGTTTTCTTCACCCGGTATGCCGAAGATGTATTCGACTCCTTCATTTTCCAGTGCGCGTACGAACAAATCCGATGTTTTCATAGAATTACCCTCAAAGTTTATTGGTTGTTTCCCTCAGACCAGATCGGCCCCATTGATCTGACAGACGCCTCATTGCCATCTATTGCAACGATTGTCCAGAAAGGATACTCCTAATCGACATTGAATTTAAGTACCCAAAAGGGTGAGAAGAGGCGGATATTGGTGAGACTTGTTGAGTGAACACAAAAAAAGGCAGCCTAAGCTGCCTTTTTCCGGGATGAATCGATTTGAACTAGCCAAACTGGTTCATCGTATTGTCTTCGCCAGCTGCTTTTAATGCCGCGTCGCCGGAGAAATACTCTTTGTGGTCATCACCAATGTTTGAACCCGCCATGTCTTGGTGTTTAACACAAGCAAGCCCTTGACGGATTTCTTGGCGTTGTACGCCTTTAACATAAGCGAGCATGCCGTCTTCTCCGAAATACCCCTTGGCCAAATTGTCAGTAGACAGTGCGGCTGTATGGTAAGTGGGTAGTGTAATGAGGTGATGGAAAATACCTGCGTCACGTGCTCCGTCTTTTTGGAAGCTTTGGATCATGTCGTCGGCGCGCGCTGACAATTCTGTATCGTCATACTTAACATCCATGAGTTCGTCACGGTTGTATGCGCTGACGTCTTCACCTGCATCGGCCATAGCATCAAAGGCTTGTTGGCGGAAACTCAAGGTCCAGTTAAACGAAGGAGAATTGTTGTACACAAGCTTGGCGTTCGGAACCACCTCACGAATGCGGTTTACCATGCCACCGATTTGGCCAACATGCGGCTTCTCGGTTTCAATCCAGATTAGGTCGGCGCCATTTTGTAGGCTGGTGATGCAATCGAGAACACAACGATCTTCGCCAGTTCCTTCACGAAATTGAAACAAGCCACTTGGCAAACGCTTAGGTCGAACCAAGCTGCCATTGCGGTGAATAACCACATCGCCATTTTGCATTTGGGCTGGCGTGAGCTCTTCACAATCGAGAAAGGCATTATATTGATCACCAATATCACCGGGCTCTGCAGTCACAGCGATTTGCTTAGTGAGGCCAGCACCCAATGAGTCTGTGCGCGCAACAATAACGCCATCATCAACGCCGAGTTCCATAAATGCGTAACGAACAGCGCGAATCTTAGCCAAGAAATCGGCATGTGGGACGGTAACCTTGCCATCTTGGTGACCGCACTGCTTCTCGTCGGAAACTTGGTTCTCAATTTGAATTGCGCAAGCACCGGCTTCAATCATTTGCTTGGCTAGTAGGTAAGTGGCTTCCTCGTTACCAAAGCCCGCATCGATGTCGGCGATAATTGGCACAACATGCGTCTCAAAATTATCAATTTTGTCTTGAATAGCCGCTTTGTCGGCGGCATTGCCTGCCGCACGAGCTGCATCAAGCGCTTTGAACAAGTGGCGCAATTCGCGGGCATCCGCTTGTCGTAAAAAGGTGTAAAGCTCTTCAATCAGTTTGGGCACACTGGTCTTTTCGTGCATCGATTGATCTGGCAGCGGGCCGAACTCAGAACGCAAAGCAGCGATCATCCAACCAGAAAGATACAGATAACGCTTGTTGGTTGTACCGTGGTGTTTTTTTACCGCAATCATTTTTTGTTGCGCGATAAATCCGTGCCAGCAACCCAACGACTGTGTGTACTTGCTCGAATCAGCATCATATTCACCCATGTCTTGGCGCATGATGGCGGCGGTGTACTTGGCAATTTCTAAGCCGGTTTGAAATCGGTTTTGCAGCTTCATGCGCGCCGCGTATTCTGGGTTAATTCCGTTCCAGCTGGGGCCGTTATCGGCGATCAAGCTGGCTGCAGAATCGATACTGTCTTGATAAGTTGACATACTGCTTTCCTGCCCTAAGGTCTGTTTGGGAGAGGTGATATGGTTCATAATTCAGTGATATTTGGTTGTATCCGGTCTTTTGTAACGGCGCAACCATACTGCCCAAGCCTAAGCCCTAAAAGGGTTTGAGACTTATAATTGCCATTCGCCGGGCAAATAATAGCGTGGTCATTCACCATTTTTCTTATAAATTCCTTAACTATTCATTAAATAAATAATAGCTATCGAATCCATGCTCGTAAATGACCGGTAGAATCGCGCTCGAACCAATAACTACTGACGAACTTTATCGGGTCGTTCTCCATGAATTCTTCCGCTCAAATGATTGAAAAATCCGGCCTTCAGGTCGATGCATCCCTAGTGTCTTTTATTGAAGCAGAAGTGCTGCCAGGGTTGCCTGTTGATGCCGACTCATTTTGGCGGTCCTTGGCCAACGTCATCAGTGATCTAACACCGCGTAACAAAGCCCTGTTGGCTGAGCGTGAGTCGCTGCAGACCAAGATTGACGATTGGTGTCGACAACATAAAGGCAGTTTTGATGCCTCAAGCTACAAAGCCTTTTTGGAAAAAATCGGTTACTTAGTAGAAGAACAGGGTGCGTTCACGATTGGCACGCAAGGTGTAGATACGGAAATCGCTCAGCAAGCGGGCCCACAGTTGGTGGTGCCAACATCGAATGCACGCTTTGCACTCAACGCCACCAATGCACGTTGGGGGAGTCTATACGATGCTTTATATGGTACCGATGTGATTTCTGAAGAAGGCGGTGCACACCGCAGTGGACCTTACAACCAAGTCCGCGGCAACAAAGTAATTGCCTATGCGCGAGCATTGTTGGATGAGCACTTTCCGTTGGCGGAGGGCAGCCATAGCGATGCCACACGTTACTTTATTCAAAACGGCGGTTTGTGGGTATCGCGCGAAAGTTCCGCTGACACACAGTTAGCAGACCAAGCTCAGTTTATCGGCATCCAAGGCAGCGCCGAGCAACCAAGCTCAGTTTTATTGCGTAATAACGGCCTTCATCTTGCGATTGAAATCGACGCTGATTCTGCAATTGGCCAAACCGACAAAGCCGGTGTTAAAGATTTGACCCTCGAAGCCGCGGTCACCGCCATTCAGGATTTTGAAGATTCTGTTGCGGCGGTCGATGCGCAAGACAAAATCGGTGTATACCGAAATTGGTTAGGCTTGATGAAGGGCGATTTAGCTGACACCTTTGAGAAGGGCGGCAAGTTGATGACGCGTGAACTGGTTGCCGACAAAGTCTATCAATCGTCGGCCGGTGAAGAAGTGGTCTTGCACGGACGCAGCTTGCTGTTCTGTCGCAACGTCGGTCACTTGATGAGCAATCCCGCGATTCTCGATCAAAGCGGTGAAGAGGTACAAGAGGGCATCATGGACGCAATGATCAGCGTGCTGATCGCCATGCATGATATTAAAGGCTTAGGCAAACACCGCAATTCACGAGCAGGCAGCGTATATATCGTTAAGCCGAAAATGCATGGGCCTGCTGAGGTGGCCTTTGCTAATGATTTGTTTGATCGTGTGGAAGACGAATATCAGCTCGCACGGCACACTATCAAAATCGGTGTTATGGATGAAGAACGCCGCACTACCGTCAATTTAAAAGAATGCATCCGTCAGGTAAAAGATCGTGTGGTGTTTATCAATACTGGCTTTTTGGATCGTACCGGCGATGAGATTCATACCAGTATGCTGCTTGGCCCAATGGCGCCAAAAGCAGACATCAAACAACAGCCGTGGATTCATGCTTACGAAGACTGGAACGTTGATATTGGTATTGAATGTGGCTTGCCAGGCAAGGCTCAAATTGGTAAAGGTATGTGGGCAATGCCCGATGAAATGGCGCACATGATGGAAGCGAAAATTGGTCATCCGACATCCGGTGCCAACACGGCCTGGGTGCCTTCGCCAAATGGTGCGACCTTGCATGCCATGCACTACCATCAGGTCAATGTGCATGACGTACAACAAGCTTTGTCTGCACGCCCCAGAGCATCACTTGATGATATTTTAACCATTCCTCTCTGCGCTGACCCAGCAAGTCTCAGCGCCGAGCAAATCCAACACGAGCTGGATAACAATGCGCAAGGCATATTGGGGTATGTCGTGCGCTGGGTAGATCAAGGCGTGGGGTGTTCTAAAGTGCCGGATATCAACGACGTAGGTCTCATGGAAGACCGCGCAACCTTGCGTATTTCGAGTCAACATATCTGTAATTGGTTGGTGCATGAAGTTTGTTCAGCCGAGCAGGTCACCGAAACCTTTCAACGTATGGCGGCAGTGGTCGATCAACAAAATTCCGCTGATCCAAGTTACACGCCGATGGCGGAAGATTTTGCCGCGAGCTTGGCCTACCAAGCAGCGCTAGATCTAGTGTTTGAAGGTGCAACTCAACCGAGCGGTTATACCGAGCCATTACTGCACGGATATCGTCTTAAACTCAAAGCGCAATAGCGTCCGGGCAAAGCAGGTGTTAGCATTGCGGGGTTGTTTCCAACCCCTCTTGAAATCTGCATGTCTGAACAAATCGCCGCCGCAATCACCGAACGATTAAGCGGTCTCACAGATCCTTATACGGCCCAGCCTTTTACCGCCTCACGGGGTTTAAAGAGCGTTGATGTCGATGATCAAAGCATCACTATAACTTTGCAAAGAGGGTATCCGCTCGCTTCTGTGCATGGCGAAATATCGCTCATGGTTAAGGAACAGTTAGCGAACATCGACGCTGGTCAGCGAGACCTTGAAGTTGTGCTTGAAGAAGAGATTATTTCTCACTCAGCCCAGCAGGGTACTCAAGCCGTCGCAGGCGTAAAAAATATTATTGCGATTGCCTCTGGCAAAGGTGGTGTGGGCAAATCTACAGTGTCAGCCAATC
Source organism: uncultured Arenicella sp. (assembly GCA_937973905.1). GTDB lineage: Bacteria > Pseudomonadota > Gammaproteobacteria > Arenicellales > Arenicellaceae > Arenicella. Next base: position 46,075 of record CALJJR010000081.1, read on the forward strand.
TCGCTCTCGCGCTTGCGCAAGCTGGAGCAAGTGTGGCTATTTTGGATGCCGATATCTATGGCCCCAGCCAACCTCGTATGCTGGGTGTGTCGGGCAAACCCGATACCTTAGACAATAAGCAATTAATCCCAATTCAAAACCACGGTCTAAAAATCATGTCGATTGGTTTTATGGTCGAAGAAGACACGCCCATGATCTGGCGTGGTCCGATGGTGACCCAAGCCCTCGAACAGATGCTCCGCGGAACGGCTTGGCAGCTAGACGGAGAACCTGAAGTTGATTACCTGCTGATCGACTTGCCTCCAGGTACCGGCGATATCCAACTCACGTTGTCACAAAAAGTGCCGGTTACTGGCGCTGTGATTGTCACTACACCGCAAGACATTGCTCTACTTGATGCGCGTAAAGCCTTCAAAATGTTTGAGAAAGTGGACGTGCCAATATTTGGAGTGGTAGAAAATATGAGTACTCACGTGTGCAGCCAATGTGGGCACGAAGAAGCAATTTTTGGTGCTCACGGTGCCGATAAAATGGCTGCAGATTACGGCTTGGAAGTGCTCGGAGAAATCCCCCTTGAGATGGCGATTCGTGAACAAGCGGATAGCGGTAAGCCTACCGTTGTCGCGCAGCCAGACAGCGTTACGGCCAAGAAATATCGCGATATTGCTCTGCGTGTAGCGGGTAAATTATCGGCCAAGAAAAAGGATTTCAGCAGTAAGTTTCCCAATATTGTTGTGGAGAGTTCATGAGCGACAGCAGCATTGGTAAGCTCTTTCGAGTAACCACTTTTGGGGAGAGCCACGGCAAAGCTATTGGGTGCGTGGTTGATTGTGTACCGCCTGGTTTGGAGCTAAGCGAAGCTGATCTGCAACCAGATCTTGATCGTCGTAAGCCTGGGCAGTCTAAGTTTACGACGCAACGCCGCGAAGCAGACGAGGTGCAAATCCTGTCGGGTGTATTTGAAGGTAAAACCACCGGCACCTCGATCGGCATGTTGATTCACAACACCGATCAAAAGTCGAAAGACTACTCAAACATCATGGATACGTTCCGTCCTGGGCATGCGGACTATACCTACCATCACAAATACGGTAATCGAGATTATCGTGGTGGCGGTCGCTCATCCGCGCGCACTACGGCCATGCTGGTCGCTGCGGGCGGTGTCGCCAAAAAGTATCTCCAGACCAAAGCAGGGGTTGAGGTAGTCGCGCATCTTTCGCAGATGGGTGACATTGAAATTGATACGGTGGATTTGGCCGAATCACGCAACAATGATTTCAACTGTGCAGATCCGAGTAAGGTAGCCGAGCTTGAAGCGCTGATCACACAGCTGCGCCGCGATGGCGATTCGGTCGGTGCAAAAGTCACAGTGGTCGCAACCGGTATGCCCGTGGGCCTGGGCGAACCCGTGTTTAATGAGCTTGATGCAGACTTGGCAAAAGCATTAATGAGCATTAATGCTGTCAAAGGAGTTGAGGTCGGGGCCGGGTTTGGCGCGGTCAGTCAACGTGGATCAGAGCATCGCGATGAGCTTTTTCCGGATGGCTTTGCCAGTAATAACGCTGGTGGAATTTTGGGTGGCATCTCAACCGGTCAAGATCTGATCGCTAGCATTGCGCTAAAACCAACGTCGAGTATTACTAAGGTTGGGCACAGTATTAATCAGGCC
>CALJJR010000082.1 GCA_937973905.1 uncultured Arenicella sp.
ATTTTTTACGATCATGGCGACCAATATTGGGGTGGCCCCCCAGGAACACCTGAAGAAGATGGCGACCGCTTCATCGAGATTTGGAACCTAGTCTTTATGCAGTACGACCGCAGTGCGGATGGTGAGTTAACGCCGTTGCCAAAGCCATCTGTTGACACAGGTATGGGGCTTGAGCGAATTGCCGCCGTCATGCAGCACGTCAACAATAATTATGAGATCGATTTGTTCGACAACCTTATCTCAGCGATTTGTGATGTGCTTGGTACTGAAGACAGCAAGCATCATTCCGTTCGCGTGATTGCAGATCATATTCGCTCTTGCTCATTTTTGATCGTGGATGGTGTGTTGCCGTCCAACGAAGGGCGCGGCTATGTTCTGCGCAGAATTATCCGTCGCGCAGTACGCCATGGTTACCAACTCGGTGGCCAAACCCCGTTTTTTCATAAACTGGTAGCGCCACTGGTCGCTGAAATGGGGGATGCCTTCCCAGAGATTCGTGACAAACAAGCGCAAATCGAAGCGGCTTTAGAAAAAGAAGAAAGACGCTTTGCCGAAACCTTGGAACAAGGTCTCAAGATCTTTGATCAAAAGATCGAAAACTTGGAATCCGATGTTGTGCCTGGTGATCTAGTATTCCTGTTATACGACACCTATGGATTTCCAGTCGATCTTACCGCCGACGTGGCGCGTGAACGTGAACTCACCTTGGATGACGTTGGGTTTCAAACGCTCATGGAGCAGCAAAGAGAGCGCGCACGTGCAAGCAGTCAATTTGCAGCTGACGGTGAAATAAAAGTTGCTGTCGATTCTCCAACAGAGTTTGTTGGCTACAATTACCTGCAAGGCAAAGCCAAGGTTTTGGCAATTCAAGTCGACAAGGAGGATGTCGAATCTGCGGCAGCCGAGAGCGACCTGATGTTGGTTCTAGACTCAACCCCGTTCTATGCTGAAGGCGGCGGGCAAGTTGGCGACAAAGGCTCCATCAGCGGTGAGGATTGCGAATTAGAAGTGACTGACTGCAAGAAACTCGCTAACGGTGCGTTCTTGCATTTCGGCACTTTAAAGTCGGGTCAGATTTCGATTGGTGACTCTGTTCAGCTGACCGTCGACCCGCAAAAACGATTTGCGACCGCCGCCAATCACTCAGCCACGCATTTAATGCATTCGGCATTGAAAGAAGTGTTGGGAGCTCACGTCGTGCAAAAGGGCTCGATGGTGAATGATGAGCGCTTGCGCTTTGATTTCTCACACGATGCCCCAGTGAGCAAAGATGAGCTAAAACAAGTTGAAGAGCTGGTAAACCGGCAAGTGTTTGCCAAGCATGCGGTGCAAGACACGCTAATGCCAATCGATGCAGCTAAAGCTGCCGGCGCTGAAGCTTTGTTTGGTGAAAAATATGGCGACGAAGTCAGAGTCGTCTCAATGGGCGATTACTCACTGGAACTCTGCGGTGGCACACACGTGGCGAATACAGCCGAAATCGGTTTCTTTAAGATTGTGGGCGAGTCGGGTATTGCGGCCGGCGTGCGGCGGGTAGAGGCGGTTACTCAAGCTGGTGCGCTCGCGTGGGCAAATGAACAGCAATCACTGCTGCAATCAGCGGCTGCCCAGCTCAAGAGCGATGCCGCAAGCGTACCGAGCCGAGTTGCACAGCTGCAAGACAATATTAAACAGTTGGAAGCGGATAAAAAGAAGTTGCAGCAAATTATCGCCAGCGGCGGTGGCCAAGATCTCGACAGCGAAACTGAAGACGTGAATGGTGTCGCTGTTTTAGCCACCGTGCTTGATGGCAGTGATAAAGAATTGATGCGTGGCACGATTGATAAATTCAAAGACAAGCACTCATCCGGGATCATTGTTCTCGGTGCGGAGATCGACGGCAAGGTGACGTTGATGGCCGGTGTGAGCAAAGACATCAGTAAGTCTTACCCAGCAGGGCAGCTGATTAAACACATTACTTCACTCGCCGATGGTCGGGGTGGCGGAAGACCCGATATGGCCGAAGGCGGTATCCCTGATCAAGCGGCTTTAGCAGCCTGTTTGGATGCCGTAAAACCATGGGTTGCTGAGCAAGCAGTTTAAGTCATCACTCAATACCCAAAAGCTCGCGAATTCGCCATTTACAGCCCGACCTAAAAAGGGTTTAATCGCCTGCTCGCTGCATTTGGCGCCTACGCTATAACATGACACTCATTGTAGAAAAATTTGGTGGTACGTCCGTTGGTTCGGTAGAACGAATCAATGCCGTCGCAGACCACTTAATCGAAAAACACCAAGCAGGTGAGCAGCTTGTGGTGGTGGTTTCGGCTATGAGTGGTGAAACTAATCGTTTAATCAAATTGGCGCATGAAATTTGCGCGAAACCTCCTGCGCGGGAAATGGACGTGTTGGTTTCAACTGGCGAGCAAGTCACGATCGCGCTCCTGGCGATGGCACTGCAGCAACGCGGTACTCAGGCGAGATCGTACACCGGCGGGCAAGTCTCCATCAAAACCGACCGTGTGCATTCCAAAGCACGAATTCTAGGCATTGATAGCGCTAAGATACTTGAAGATTTGGCACTTGGCCGCATTGTGGTTGTCGCCGGTTTTCAAGGCATTGATGATGGTGGCAATATCACAACTCTAGGCCGTGGTGGCTCAGATACCACGGCGGTTGCCGTAGCGGCTGCGATTAATGCCGCCGAATGCCGTATATACACCGATGTGGACGGAATCTATACCACTGACCCAAGGGTTGTACCCGAAGCGCGCAGATTGAAATCAATCACCGCAGAGGAAATGCTCGAACTCGCAAGCTTGGGCGCCAAAGTATTGCAAACGCGTTCAGTGGAGTTTGCCAACAAATATCGAGTACCACTGCGCGTGCTTTCTTCCTTTGAGAAAGGCGAGGGCACTCTAATAACCTACGACGACGAGACCAATTCTATGGAAGCCCCCTTAATTTCGGGAATCGCGTTTCAGCGCGATGAAGCTAAATTGACCATTCGTGGTATTCCAGACCATCCGGGTGTAGCGCACACCGTTTTGGGCCCAATTTCTGAGTCGCACATTAATGTTGATGTGATTCTGCAGAACGCCAGTGAGAAAGGCTTTACCGACCTCACCTTTACTGTGCCGCGCGGCGATTACGAAGCGTCGCTGGAAATTTTGCAGCGCTTGGTGGGCGAACTCAATGCCCAAGATGTGAAGGGCGATGATAAAATAGCCAAGATTTCAGTTGTTGGCGTGGGTATGCGTTCTCACTCAGGTGTCGCGAATACCATGTTTAAAACACTGGCTGACAATGATATTAATATTCAGATGATCTCAACATCGGAGATCAAAATTTCGGTAATTATTGATGAATCTAAGCTCGAAACCGCGGTACAGGCATTACATGCCGCTTTTGGGCTAGACAAAGAAAGCGGCTAGATGAAATCATTATGCACAGGGTATGCTACATTCTTTAAAGCTTGATAGAATCAAGTTTGGAAATTGACGTAAATTAGGCTAGAGAAAATAATTTACTTGCCTATAATACGTCGCCTGTCTTGGCAAGATCGAACATAGGGTGCTTTTTTAAAAAGGGGTTCGATCAGAAAGGACACGACAATTCGGGAGAAGATCGTAATGCTTATATTGACTCGACGTATCAACGAGACTCTCAACATTGGTGATGATGTCCAAGTAACTGTATTGGGTATCAAAGGAAACCAGGTGCGCATTGGAATTAATGCGCCACGGGATGTGCCGGTTCACCGTGAAGAGATTTATCAACGAATCAAACGCGAAGAACGTATGAGCGCCAAAGGTGAAGAAAAAGATGATCAAGCTGAAGATTACAGCAGCGATCATGATTACCGCGGCGCAGACTACTTCAACGACGATGACTCGTTTGGTAATCGCTAGTTAGTCTAGCTGATACTGAAAATAGAAAAACGGAGAAGTGGCCGAGTGGCTGAAGGCGCTCCCCTGCTAAGGGAGTATAGGGTTTATAGCTCTATCGAGGGTTCGAATCCCTCCTTCTCCGCCATTCAAAAAACCACCTATTAGGTGGTTTTTTTAATGGCGCTTCCGAAATCCTGTTGTTGTGTTGTGCTGTGCTAGGCACTCATATTCAACTTAGAGAATCACGCCTTGAGAGAGTGAGTTCAGATGATCAACTCAAAACGGACATTCAGGTGATGGTGGGGTTCCGGCGTTTTAAGGAGTTTGTGATAAGCTTGAGGAGAATTAATCGGGTAGCAGAGAATCGTTTGGGGTGATAGGAGGGCGGTATGCTCGTTTTTGTACCCGTAAACGGAACTGGGAAATGAACAATTACAAGGATAATCAAGGGTTTACAGCGAGGTTTGATGATGTTCGTCTGGCGTGCACTTGGGGTTTCCCTCTATCCTACTGTTAGCGAAATGGTAGATCGTACTACGACAAATGATGCTGCTTTCCAACTCCTTGGAGATGCATTAAGTTCGGTAACTCGAACGTCTAGAAGGAATGTTATTGTTTTTTCATCGTTATGTTTGTTGGCTGCGAATACTGGAGTTAACCCAACCAACATTTCTATTCCGTTCTTTAAATTTGAAAATCTTTCGGAAAACTTTGTTGTGCTAAGTCTACTCGCGTTTACGATAACAAGTTTTCTATCTTTTATTGTCAACGCTTGGTCGGATGTATTGAGATTTAGGCATCGTGTAGATAAGTACAATTTGACGATTGCTTTTGAAATCGATTCCGCACTTGCTGGGCCGCCAGATGAATATGAAGAGTATCGCGAATATACATTCGAGGAAGAAACCGGTTATCGACCTTTTGTTATTCCTCATTCGAGCACCACAGCAATAAAATATGTGAAGTTATTTTTTGATTTCGTTTTTCCCTTTTTATTTGGTCTGGGTTCAATCCTGATTTATGTGTTTAAGTTGGTTTTCTAGTTGCTGGTCACCAACGAGAAACAAGAGTACGCCTACGGTGGGACGCTCATCACTTCGCGCCCCATTGCTTGGCTTTATACGAAAATAGGATGCTGAAAATATGAAATACATCGGGGAAATATTTTTCGCATTACTAATTTCTCAAGGAGGGCATGCTTTGTCTGATGAAATCCAAGAAATCGATCCATCTGAGATTATTTATACAACTTCAACCATTGCCAACGAGTTGCCACCTCTAACTGAAATTCCAAGCGAGGGCGAAACCGCAATATATCCAATCCACGAAGATGATTGGAGTCAAATTGAATTTTTACACCCTTCACAGCTTCTAGAAGTTCAAAAACATATGGAAGAATATAGTGTGTTTGAAGCTGAACATCGAAGGGAGGTTGGTTGGCAAAATGTATATTTGAGAGATTTCAAACATAGACCGATATTGACTGCAATGCAGCCAAAGAAAAAACTTCTCGATACCTTAAACGCGGAAGAAAGCAATCCGCCAATCATCCACAGCGCTAGTGTTATCACTGGCCTCGTAAAGAATGGGTTCTCTGTTAATGTTGGACCGGGTGTAGTTCTATATGGGTACACGGACGGTATGAAAGTTCGTGCTCTTTGCGCATCTCTTGGTGAAAACCCCAGTAATGAAGCTCTCGTTTCCGCGTTCTCTAAACTAAATGCGAAATGGGGTTTGGTGTTAGTTGATTGGCGTTCAAAGTTCATTCTTACAGGCGTTGATGAATCATCTGGTCAAATTGAAGTTTGGCATCCTGAATAATATGCCTACATCAAGTGACTTAAACACTCATTTGCGCCTATGGCGCTCCTCTGGAGCTGGCACTTGGTGCGTCGCCGTCTAGTCGGATGGAAGGTATACGGAAGTCATCCTTATGAAACTTAGGAATAATTGAGATCTGAGCAAAATTAATTAGAACTAAAAGATATCTGATTATTTTAGTCGCGGCCATTTTCGTGGTCGGGTGTAACGCAAGCGCAGCTAAATTAATTTCAGAAGGTCAGGCCATCATCGCTCTTCTCGAAGAGTTCAAACGCGATCCGTAGGTTGATGTAATACTTGGAGATGATTGGTTGTATGCCGAAGTTAAATCCGTGGGGGCTGAGTGTTTCTTTATTTCTGAAACAGATCCTGTCTATCCATCGTATATGAGGTTTGAAAAAGGAGTGAAAAATAACGAGCCCTATACGTATACGATGTTCCGGTGTGGAGCCAAGGAGTCCGCTTGCAGAGCATATAAACCTGAGAGATGAACCGACGGTTTTCTAAAACTCTGCAGATGAGGTGATTAAATAGGATCTGACCCCAATAAATTACGCAGTAAAGTAAAATACTATTTCGACGACGAATTTGTTGCACAATTTGGCTATAAAACATCAAATAAGATCGCCTAACTAGCTACGTTTGTTTCACTCAACGCGCCTCTGCAAAGGCTGGTAAGGCCTGAGTTTCCCAGACACTTTCCTGCTTCAAAAAATACTGTTGCTCGTACACCGTCGGCGGCACCCGATCGTTATGGGTATGTCGCCGCCTAGGGTTGTAAAACATCTCGATGTAGTTAAACACAGCTGCCCGTGCATCGTCACGGGTTTTGT
>CALJJR010000083.1 GCA_937973905.1 uncultured Arenicella sp.
GTGCCGGGCAAGGCGGTCAAGATGATTTGGTCGCGTGAAGAAGATATCCAACAAGATCGTTATCGACCTGCAATAGTGAGTCGTTTTCGCGGCGCGCTTGATGCTGATGGATATCCGCAGGCCTGGGAAAACCAATTCGTGGATAAGCATGAACCGGTAGAAGCACCGACTATTCCTTATAAGGTCGACCATCAATATGTGCACTACACTGGCAGTCCAACCCATATTCCGTTTGGGCCGTGGCGTAGTGTTGACCATACTCAGCACGCATTTTTTACTGAATCGTTTATTGATGAACTGGCGCACCGTGCCGGCCAGGATCCATACGAATATCGTGCTCATTTGTTGCGCGAAGAACCGAGATTTTTGAAAGTGTTGCAAACTGCGGCGAAAATGGCTGATTGGGGAAAAACCATGCCCGAAGGTTGGGGGCAGGGAATTGCCATTCAACGTTCTTTTGGCACCATTGTTGCCGAAGTGGCTGATGTAAATATGTCTTCAGGGTCGCCAAAAGTTGAACGCGTTTTCTGCGCGGCTGATCCTGGCTTTGCCGTAAGTCCAGATGCGTTCAAAGCGCAGATGGAAAGCGGCATCAACTATGGTCTTACCGCCGCCTTGTACGGAAAAATTGATATCGATAAAGGCGCGGTTGTGCAGAGCAATTTTCACGACTATCACATGTTGCGCATGCAAGATGCGCCTGAGATCGACATCGAAATCATTAATAGCGGAGAGAAAATTGGCGGCGCAGGAGAGCCCGGTACGCCCCCAATTGCACCGGCACTCACGAATGCGATCTATGCGATTACTGGTAAACGGATTCGCGAACTACCAGTTGCAGATCACGTATAACTCTTAAAACCTAGACGCGCGAGGTCCGCTAACGGGCACTCGCGCAATAGAGAACCCGCTAAATACGTTAATGATTAATGGGTCGAAAGCTAAAGAGAGCTAAAGCTCTTTGATGACAACCGTTTTGGCCAATTTGTCGTGCCAGCCTTGTTTGCGCGGATCAAAGGCGACCCAAATGACGCCAATAGCGAATGGGATAAGCGCCAAAATATAGGCGACGTAGCGCCCAATCGACTGGCCAAAGGACATCGTCTGCATCGTGTTTGCATCTACAATCTGCAGGCCCGTGAGCAGTTTACCCGGAGTGGCGCGATACGTGAGCCAGAACCAAATGGTTGCCAGAATCGGTAGCACGTAGCCGAGCATTACATCCCAGACCCCATAAAACAGCTGTTCTCCTGCCCAATAGTCCACGCCATAGATATAGGTTAGGGGGCCGGCAATCACAATTACAAGAATTATTACGTCAATAATATTTGCTGCCGCACGAATCCAAAAACCGGCGTATTGAGGCGTTGTCATTTGCGCAGGCGAGATTAAAAACTTCGCGCCACAGAAAACTCCGCGAGATCGCTGAGGGCGTTTTTATATATTGAATCGGGTAACACTGCAAGACTGGCTTGCGCGAGCGCAGCCTGATCGCGCGCCATGCGTGCGGTGTAGGCGAGCGAGCCAGTGTGTTCAATGATCGAGATCACTCGGTCGAGGTTTTCCCGTGAAGCATTGGTGATTGCATCGATCAGTATTTCCCGATCTTGGCCTTCGGAACGCTCTATCGCATTAATTATCGGCAGCGTTGGTTTGCCTTCGGCAAGATCATCGCCTACGTTTTTGCCCATGGCTTCGGCGTCAGCGGTGTAATCCAAAATGTCGTCGACCAATTGAAATGCAGTGCCGAGGTGTAGTCCATAGGCTGCCATTGCTGTTTCAACCGGTCGTGCCTGCTTGGTGATCACTGCGCCAAGTTGGGTGGCGGCTTCGAATAGAATCGCCGTTTTTGATTGAATGGTCTCCATGTACTGCTGCTCGGTGGTGTCCGCTGAGCCGCAGTTGATCAGTTGCATTACTTCGCCTTCCGCAATCTGGTTGGTGGTGCGTGAGAGTATTTCCATCACTCGCATACTGCCAACTTCAACCATCATTTGGAAAGCCCGCGAATACAGGTAATCGCCCACTAACACGCTGGCCGCATTGCCAAATACTTCATTGGCGGTTTCACGGCCACGCCGTAGTTCAGATTCGTCCACAACGTCGTCATGTAACAGTGTGGCGGTATGAATGAATTCAATAATCGCCGCCAATAACGTCGGGTCTTTCGCCACGGAAACCGCTTCAGGATCGGCCGCTTTGGCACTCAATAATAGCGCTACCGGCCGCAATCTCTTGCCGCCAGCTTGAATAATATAGGCGCCCAGTTGATTGATGAGCGCCACGTCACTGTCGAGATTGCTGGCAATGGTTTGATTTACCACCGCCATATCGTCCTCTACCAAGGAAATTACATCTTTGATATCAATGGTTTGTGCGCTTTTTTGGCCGATTGGGTGGGTGCTGGGAGTCATAGCTTCAGATTATACCTCAGGGCTTTGCAAAGACTGGTTATTTAGAGCATTCACCGGGCAAAATATCGGCCTTTCTCGAGTTGACCTGTGGTGCTCAGATCAGTAGAATTCGCCGTCCTGTTCGCTGGGTCCCAAAAGTGGAAGAAAGAGGGAAGCCATACATGGCTTTCAGCCCCTTCAGAACGCAGAAATTCGGAGACGTATCATGTACGCGGTAATTAAAACCGGCGGTAAGCAATACCGTGTCGCAGTTGGCGACAAACTCAAAGTAGAGAGCATCCAAGCGGATGAGGGCGATCAAGTAACGTTAGACAACGTATTGATGATCGCTGATGGCGAATCACTGGAAGTGGGCACCCCCACACTGGACAAAACAGTTGAGGCGAAAGTACTCAGCAATGGTCGCGGTAAAAAATTGCGCATCGTTAAGTTCCGTCGTCGTCAAAACTCGCGCACACGCACTGGCCACCGTCAGAACTTCACCGAACTCGAAATCACCGCAATCGGCGGCAAGGGTGCGGCTAAGAAAGCGAAGGCTAAAAAGGCAGAGCCAGCGGCACCAAAAGCCGCTAAAGCTGAGCCGAAAGCTAAAGCTAGTGGAGCAGATGATTTGACGCGCATCTCAGGTGTTGGTCCTGTGATCGTTGGCAAGTTGGAAGCAATGGGTATCACTACTTTCCAACAAATTGCAGATTTCACTGCAGAAGACATTACACGTGTTGATGAAGAGCTGAACTTTAAAGGCCGCATCGAGCGTGACGACTGGGTCGCACAAGCGAAACAATTCCTGAACGAGGAGGCGTAACAAGCATGGCACATAAAAAAGCAGGCGGCAGTTCAAGAAACGGCCGCGATTCAAATTCAAAGCGACTCGGCGTGAAACGTTACGCGGGTCAACTCGTCAACGCTGGCAGCATCATTGTTCGTCAACGCGGCAGCACGTTCCACCCTGGTGACAATGTCGGTATGGGTAGAGACTATACTTTGTTCGCATTGCAAACTGGCGTGGTGAAGTTCGATATCCGTGGCGCCAGAAAACGTAAGCACGTGAGTATCGTAGCGGCGTAAAGAGCAGCCTAAAGATTGGCGGTAAGCATGACAGGCTGTGCGCTGCAACTAAAAAGCCTCGCTAAGCGGGGCTTTTTTGTGTCTGCTGAACACAGATTTTGCTTATCTCGTGCGTATCTTATTCACCGGACTATGATGCGCCATCAAACCAGGCAAGCTTCTCGTGCAGGGAGACCACTGAGCCCACTACAATTAGGGTAGGTGCATGTATCTCTTTGTTTGCCAATGCTTGTGGGAGACAAGCTAGGGTACCGGTAAAAACTCGTTGATTTTTAGTAGTGCCACGTTCAATCAAGGCGATCGGAGTGCTGTTAGGCATGCCGTGTTTCATCAATTGAGCGCAAATTATCGGTAAACCCACCAAGCCCATGTAAATCACCACAGTTTGATGCGGCACAGTTAAGCCTTGCCAATCCAAATTCACCGTACCGTTTTTGAGGTGGCCAGTCACAAACACGCAAGATTGCGCATGATCTCGGTGGGTCAAAGGGATGCCCGCATAGGTGGCGCAACCGCTAGCGGCGGTTACTCCGGGTACGATTTGAAAGGGAATATCAGTCTCGCTTAAAAGCTCTAATTCTTCGCCGCCACGGCCAAAAATAAATGGGTCACCACCCTTTAAGCGCACGACGTTTTTGCCTTCTTGAGCGAGGCTAAGTATCAATTCGTTTATCTCGCCTTGTGGCACAGCATGATCAGTACGACGTTTGCCTACGTAGATGCGATCTGCGTCTCGCCGAGAAAGGTTTAATACCTCATCGCTGACCAGCCGATCGTGTAGAACGACATCGGCTTGTTGGATCAATCTTAATGCTTTAAATGTCAACAGATCTGGATCACCGGGCCCAGCTCCAACTAGGCTCACGCTCCCAGAGCCCAGTTTTGTCTTGCCGTGTTCGACCAGTTCATTAAGCGTGTCGATGCCCAGTTGATCGCGCCCTGCTTCAAAGTGATCTCGAATCGGCCCATTGACCGCGCCTTCCCACAAACGGCGTCGCAGCGTTTCTTGAGGGATGAGTTCGGCCACGCGATTGCGCAGCAAGCGCATTTGTTGCGCTAGTTTGCCGAGACCAGGCGAGACCAAGGCTTCGATTTGGGCTCGCAAGTGCTTGGCCAGCACCGGCGCTGCACCACCGGTTGATATGGCAATCGTTATCGGCGATCGGTCAATGATGGCGGGCGTTATAAAACTGCAAAGCTCAGGTTGGTCAACCACGTTTACCGGTACATTGGCCGCCATGGCCAAGGTTGATATTTTCGCGTTGACCTCTGGATCATTGGTCGCAGCAGTAATTAGTCGGTATCCAGTAATATCTTGTGTTTCAAAAACACGAGCCAAATGAGTAATGTGATCACCAAATTCTTCCAGTATCTGCGGGTCAATGGTGGGAGCGATGACCGTAATTTTGGCACCTGCTTGGAGCTGCAAACGAATTTTACGCAGAGCAACAGTTCCAGCGCCGACCACCAGACAGGGTTGGTCTTGCAGGTTGATGAAAATGGGGTAGTTTTCCATCTATGCATTGTAACGCAGATGTTTATGGCATGATCTCCCGACCGTATTTCGCAACAAATAATAATGAGCGCAGATTTAGATAATTTGGTGACGAGCGTCATCCAGCGTATTGCCGTTGGCCCAGATCGGGGGCGCGATATCTCAGCCGCAGAAGCTGAACAAATTATGCAGGCCATACTAGACCAACAGGTAGATCCGGTGCAGTTGGCGGTGATTCTGATTGCGCTGCGAATGAAGCGTGAATCCAAAGACGAAATGTTGGGCTTATTTAACGCGATGCAAAAACAAGTCGATATTGTGGAAGTGGAGCTGGATCAGCTTGTGTGCCTAGCCGACCCTTTTGACGGTTATCAGCGCTGCCTACCAATGACCCCTTTTCTGCCCGCCACATTAGCAGCTTGCGGATTGCCAGCCGTGCTTGCTGGGGTAGAAAGCGTTGGGCCTAAGTTTGGTGTCACCGCACAACAAGTTTATCACTGCGCTGGGATCGAGTATGGAGACTCGAGCCATATAGCAAAGCAACACCTACAAGCTCATGGTTGGGCGTATGTTGATCAACAGTACTACGCGCCCAAGCTCTTCGCCTTGCAGGATATTCGCGCCAGAATCATAAAACGCAGTGCCGTGACCACGCTCGAGCGCTTGCTTCACCCCATCAGGGCAACTGGCCAAACGCATGCGGTGCTTGGTTATGTACACAAAGCCTATCCTGAAATCTACGCCGCTGTTGCTCAGCAAGCTGGGTTTGATAGCGCCATACTGAGCAAAGGGGTTGAGGGTGGTTTGGCGCCGGCCACCAATAAGCCGCTAAGACAATATCATGTGGATTTTTCGCTTGGTAATTCTGACTTGGCGGTTAGAAAAACTGAGCTCACGGCCGGTGTGGCGAACGATACGGCGGCCTACATGGTGAGTGCAGGTGAGCTTGCGTCACCCGAGAGGACCTTGGAGCTTGGTTTGGAGGTGTTGGATGGCACGCCTAATGCTGCGAGAAACAGCCTAGTCTTGGCCGCAGCACACATTTTGTGGGTTTATCAAAGTCTAGCTAGTTTCGAGCAAGCTGTTGAAAAAGTGCAGCACTGCTTGGATAATGGCTTGGCACTATTGCGCTTTAATGCGCTGCGAGAATCACCCCAGAAGAGCTAGAGTGAGCCGCACAACGTGGAAAACGAGGCACCCATGGCCCAACCAACCATTACCCCAGTAACAACTGAAAAAGAAACCCCGCAATCACGCGAGGCGAAAGAATTTCTGACCAGCATTGTGAGCTCCGCCTGCCAGTTTAAGGCGTCAGACATTCACATTCGCGCTGGCCATCAAATTATGATGCGCTTAGATGGCCGCATTAGGCAGGTGAAGGGTTCGCCTGAAATGTCGGATGAGATGATTGAGCGGTTGATTTTCCCGCTGATGTCCAAACACCATTTGCACCTATTTAAGGAATATCAGCAGGTGGATTTGGCGCTCAGCGACAATGAAGGCAACCGAGTACGTGTGAATATGTTTCGCCAACTTGGTCATCTAGCCGTGGTAATGCGAGTCATTGAGAGCCATATTCCACAGCCTTCTGATTTGGGTTTGCCACCGCAGGTAGAAAACATCGCCAAGATGCGCCAGGGCTTGGTAATTTTTTCTGGTGCAACTGGCTCAGGTAAATCGACCTCCATGGCCTCTTTATTGAATGAAATTAATGCCGAGCGTTATGAACACATTCTCACGATTGAAGACCCTGTTGAGTATGTATTTACCGAGCAGCGCTGCGTAATCTCACAGCGTCAAATCGGCATCGATGTGCCTGATTTTGCCCATGCAATGCGCGCCGCTTTGCGTGAAGACCCAGACGTGATTCTGATGGGTGAGATGCGTGATCCAGAAAGTATGGAAATCGCGTTGAACGCTGCTGAAACAGGGCACTTGGTTTTCACCACTCTGCACGCACCCACATCGTCGGATGCGATTACCCGTATGGTTTCGAGCTTCAAGGGCGAGGAGCAAGCCACGATTCGTGCCAAATTGGCGCACAATCTGCGCGCTATTGTGACGCAGCGTTTATTGCCCAAACTTGAAGGTGGCGGCCGTACCGTGGCTTGCGAAGTGTTTACGGTTACTCCGCTCGCGAGAGAGTTGATTGTTGATCCGCTGCGAATTAAGGAAGTTAAAGACCTGATTAAAGGTGGCGACAAAGTAGAAGGGATGCTGCACTTTGATGAGCACCTCGAAGAAATGGTGAAAGCTGAGTTGATTTCAGATCAGGTTGCTCTGGCGAACGCGACCAGTGCCACCGACTTGGCGTTGAAGCTCAAAGGCTTTTAGAAGTCTTTTAAACTTCAGCGCTTCTCTGCACGCCAAGCTCAACACACTGCTGTTCAACGTAGTCGATGCATTGGCGCCAATCATCGGCGTAATATTCCTTCACCTGTTGTAGCCGTTCTTCGCGAATCAGGGGCTCGTCGGATAACCAGCTCTGCGGTGCCAGATTGGCAAAGCGCATAAATAGGGCGGAAGACCAAAGCAGTGCCCGATAGCGAATAAAATTCATCACGCTATCGCCTTGCGGCGTTTTGTTCTTTAATTGTTCTTGTTTTGAGTCTTTATCGGCGAACCAGTCAGCTACTTGGCGGCGCAACCTTAGTTGCTTGTCGCTGTAGGACTTGTGAACGACACCCTTTCCAATTTTGCTGGTATCGATTTCACATTCCAGCGCAGCGCATAAAGTTGCGAGGTAGAAGTCGGGGTCTTTAATGTAGTCCTCAAAGATCAACACAATCGGCTTCTCACCGTATTGCTCTTCAATGTAGCGGATCAAGCGCATGTACTCGAATTGTTCTACCTTCCAGAACCCTTGGTTGTGTTCCAGATCGAGGTATTGCTCAAAGCGCACTGTATGACCTTTCTTCGCGTGCAATCGATAATTTGATGCCGCCAGCGTGTCTTGTCGGCGCAGCGAGATAACAATGCGACTGCCAAAGATATCGCGTACCCGATCACAGCGATCAAAAATGTGTTGGCCCGCCTCTCGAGACATCAAAATCTTGTCAGCGCGAAACCGCTTTTTCTCTTTTTCTCGAACTCTAAACCGATTGCGAGGAATGTATTGCAAACCAGTTAAGGCCGGGAAAATGGCTTTTTGCAAAAACGTTGACGCGGCGCGAGCGTAGCCTACGTGAAAAAAGGTTTGCGGTGAGGGCATGATCAATTAGACGTAATCGTTAAGCCGCGAATTATACGTCAGCACGGGCGCCCCGTGGACGATCAATGTCACAGCGCTGCCCAGTTTCGGTGTACTACAGCTCTGCAACCAGCTCCAATACTTCGTCTACATGGCCCTTTACCTTCACTTTGCGAATGGCGTGCTGCAATTTGCCTTTTTGATCAAAAATGAACGTGCTGCGTTCGATGCCCATGTATTTTTTGCCATACATGTTTTTTTCTTTGATAACGTCAAAGGCATTGCAGAGTTCTTCGTCAGGGTCGGAGATGAGATCAAAGGGAAATTCGTGCTTATTGATGAAGTTCTGATGAGACCTAATGCTCTCTCTAGAAACACCCAAAATTTCTGTATTGAGTTTTTGAAAATCTTGATAAGCGTCTCTAAAGTTTTGCCCTTCGGTCGTGCAGCCGGGTGTATTGTCCTTGGGGTAAAAATAGATCACCAGGTTTTTACCCTTGAAGCTAGATAACTTCAGTGCTTCGTTTTGAGTGGTTGCCACGGTCATGTTTGGGAGTTTGTCGCCAACGTTCATAGGTTCTTCTTGAGATTGTAGTGTGTGAGAAAAGAAAGAGACTAATCACTAGTCGATGATCTTCCAGTGAAGTTGCTCAGCATGCGCTCTTAGTGATGGGTCGGGGTTTACGGCAATCGGAACATCAACCAGTTCGAGTAACGGTAAGTCATTGATTGAATCACTGTAAAAGTAGCGCTTGTTATAGCTTGCCGATTGGCCAGCCAGCCACTCTTCTAGACGTTTTATTTTGCCATCTTGGAAACATGGAACGCCGATGGAATGGCCAGTGTATTGCCCGTCTGAAAATTCAGCCGTGGTTGCTATTAAGGTAGTCACACCCAGTGCATCGGCGATGGGGCGCGTAATAAAATCATTGGTAGCCGTAATTATCACCAGTTTATCGCCCGCTTCACGATGGGGCGTGAGTAAGTCAGCTCGGCCAGAATCAATCATTCCTTGGACAACTTCATCGACGTATCGCGCGCGCCATTTGTGCAAGGTTTTAAGGTTGTTTTCTTTAAGCGGCTTGAGCTGAAAATTCAAAAACTCGGTCATGTCCAGCTTGCCGCTTGAGTACTGCGCGTAAAAGTAATCTTGCTGCTCTTTTTGTTCCACTTGGTCGACCACCCCAATGGCGGCTAAAAATAAGCCCCAAGCGTGGTCGCTATCTCCATTTAAGAGCGTATTGTCGAGATCGAAAAGTGCGAGATCCATGGCAAAGTTGGTTTGGCGAGAGGCTTAAAAATCGGCGGTGGGAAGACTACCAATAAGTAACTGCAAGTATGTGACAACTTCATTATAATGCGTTTGATTACCAGAGCACGCAACAACCTAATGCAAAACTTTGAACCGATTTTTGCAAATGACGGATACCGGCCGAATGTCGGCATCATTATCTGCAATAACAGGGGTCAAGTCTTCTGGGCGCGTCGCATTAATCGTGATGGTTGGCAGTTTCCGCAAGGCGGGGTGAGCCGCCACGAAACTCTCGAAGAAGCGATGTACCGCGAACTCCATGAAGAGACCGGCCTGTTGAAAGATCAAGTTCGCTTAGTGGCGCATACCAAAGAATGGTTGCACTATGATTTGCCGCGGCGATTCTTACGTCATCAGCGCCGCCGCGCAAAACAACGTACGAGCTTTCGAGGTCAAAAACAGATCTGGTTTTTACTGGAGCTCTTAGATGATGATTCCAGCGTCAATTTACAAAGCGGCATGGAAACCCCCGAGTTTGATACTTGGCGCTGGGTTGAAACCGATTTCGCGCTCGATAACATTGTTGATTTTAAGCGTGCCGTTTACCAGAAAGCCTTGTCCGAATTAGGGCAATACCTACCGTCGTAACTCCATGTTGTCGTATCTTATTCATGCCATCCAATTCAGACTGGCAGCGCTCCCTCTTGTGTTTGTCGGGCTGTTGTATGTCTGGCCCGTTACGGCCCAGGAACTGACAGCCAACGATATTGCTGGCGCGCTTACTCAACATGCTCGCGAGAATCGCTTTCCCTCTCGCCTAGAATTTTCATCGAACAGTTCAAATACGCCGCTCGTTGGTCAGGTTCGCTATACTTTTGATCCAAAGTTTCATACGGACATGGCGAGTGTTTATCTGAAGTACCAGCCGGATTACGCCTGTTTCGTGGCACTGGATGTTGATACGGGTGCAATACTCAATCTAACCAGCTTCATAAAGGCGGATGAAGATTGGGACAACCTAGTAATGCGATCCGATTACCCGGCCGCATCTGTATTTAAGATGATTACCGCGGCGGCAGGTCTGGATACCGGCAAGTTTACTCCCAGCTCGGTGATTCCTTTCAACGGTAAATCTACAACTCTGTACAAGAACCAGGTGCTGAGACACAAGAAGAATAAGTGGACTCGGGAACCCACCTTGAAAGAATCGTTTGCGAAATCGGTTAATCCCGTTTTTGCGCGCATGGGCGTATTTGATTTAGGTGCAGACAGACTTCGAGAGTACGCGCATCGCTTTGGGTTTGATCAAAATATGGCCACCGATTTTCATTTGCCGCAAAGCCAAATAAAGCTCGACTTTGACGAACAGTGGGAGATTGCTGAAGCCGCGTCCGGTTACACGCGTGAGATAACGCTTAGCCCCATTCATGCTGCACAAATGGCGGCCATTGTTGCGAATAAAGGGCGGATGGTGAAACCCTATATGGTTGATTCAGTGATCGGTTTGAATGGCAATATTCTGTATCGTGCGCAACCACATACGCAGGCACCACAAGTGATTTCACCAGAGGCTGCGCAGCAGCTCCGCGGGTTGATGCAGGAAACCACTCGAATTGGTTCGGCACGCAAATCATTTCAAGGCTTGAGCCGTTATAAAGTTTATAAAGATATGGAAATCGGCGGCAAAACTGGCTCGTTAACAGGCATGTCGCCGCGTGGGCGCCACGACTGGTTTGTTGGCTATGCAGAGCGTGATGGCAAACGAATTGCCTATGCGTCCCTCATCATTAACAAAGAAAAGTGGTATGTGCGCAGTGCCTATGTGGCGCGACAATTTATCTATCACTATTTTACTGATTTGGATGAGCAGAAAAATCTGGTCAGAACCGCTTCTGCCGAATCCACCGGAGTCAACGCTGAATAGTTATCTTATTTTTTACTTGGGTCGCTAGATCTTATGGGGCTAGCTGCTGGCGCGAATGCGCGCAACTAAAGCGGTAGTGGAACGATCATGTTCAAACGCAATCGAATGCACACTGCCACCGTAAGAAGTCACAAAATCGCCGCCAACAATATCTTTAATTGCCCAGTCACCGCCCTTTACCAATACATCGGGTTTAACCAGTTCAATCAAACGTGCGGGCGTGTCTTCTTCAAACTCGATAACGGCGTCCACACAAGCGAGGCTAGCAAGTACGGCCATCCGGTCTGCCGCGGTGTTTAGCGGCCTATCCGGACCTTTATCTTGTCGTTTCACCGATGCATCGCTGTTGACGCCAACGATCAAAGCGCTGCCCAGGTTTCTTGCTTGTTCGAGATAGGTTGTGTGCCCGCGATGCAAAATATCAAAGCAGCCGTTGGTGAATACCAATGGTTTTGTCAGGCTGGATAAAGCTTCAACGAGACTGGAGTTAACTAGGATTTTGTCTGCTGAGCGCACGGGTGATTGCTAAATGAATATTAGTAAGTGGAAGCTCAGCAGGGATGAAGTCTGGCGCTAGCTTATACGTCTTGTTCGGATACGTATTCAAATACCTTTACGACACGCGCGACACCTCGAACTGACCGAGCAAGTTCTGTTGCTTTGTCACCCTCTTCTTGCGTAACAATGCCCATTAGATAGACGCTGCCGCGGGTGGTTATCACTTTGACGCGATTAGCATCTAGCCCGGTTTTAAGCACTAGGCGACTCTTAACCTTGGTTGTTATCCACGCGTCATTGGTGCGCGCGAGTAAGGCGGTTTTGCCGGTAATCGTGGTTTCATCAACAAGTTGTCGCACCCCATCGATATTTTTGAAGCGCGTGACCATATTTTGTTTGATGGTCTCGTCATCCACTTCACCGGTGATCAAAAGTATGCCGTTCCAAGACGTTGGTTTAACGTGTGCGGCAGCGCGAATATCGGGCTTAGAAAGCAAATAGTTTCTCGCTGTTAGTTCAATTGTGTTGTCGTCCACATATTCGCCGGCGGTGCGACGATCATGAATGATATCCACGGTAGCGATGGCGACGCCCGCCACTAAGGCGGTAACGCAGCTGCTTAGGCTTAATACCATAACAATGGCAAGCGCCACTGTCCTACTGGCTGCAGAGAGTTTGTGGAAATAAGTTCTAAGCATAATGTGTTCCGAATTGGTCAATCTAAAATGTAGCTGTCGATAAGCTCGCACAAGCAATGAATAATTAAACCGTGTACTTCTTGTATTCTGGCGGTGACATCACCGTCAACAATAATATCTATATCATTCTCTCTGAGTATTGGTGTCAATTCTCCGCCACCCTTGCCATTGAGCGCAATGCATCTAACTGATTTGTCATGCGCGACTTTTACCGCTTCCAAGATATTGGCTGAGTTGCCTGATGTAGAAATCACTAGCAGTACATCTTCAGCACGCGCCAGAGCGCTCACCTGTTTAGAAAAGACCTCGCGAAAGTCGTAATCATTACCAATTGATGTGAGTGTTGAGCCATCCGTAGTGAGGGCAATGCCAGGTAGTTCGCGACGCTCACGTTTGTATCGATTTAGTAACTCTGAAGAAAGATGTTGGGCGTCAGCTGCGGAGCCGCCATTGCCACAAATGAGTAACTTCCCGCCTTCTTCAAAACTCGTATAAATTGCTTTGGCGGCTGCCTCTATCTGAGGCGCGAGATGTTTATTTGCAAGAATGCTTTGCGCACTCGCATCAAAATGTTCAAGTATCATACGTCAGGCTTTAACCTTGTTTGCTAACCGATATTAGAGGTGATTGTGCAGTCTTTTCCGCTGGCCAATACCAATATTGGGTAGGCGCGCTTAAAACGCATTCTCTAACCATTGGTATTCGGGCTTGTTGAGTGGCCCGCCGAGGCAGAGTATATCAAAGCGGCAGGGCGTATCTTTTAATTTGTTTATTTGCAGATAGTGCTCGGCGCTATTGGTGAGTTTGCGTTGTTTGCGCTGGTCAATGCTGGCCAATGCGCCGCCGAAATTTTGATCTTTGCGGTAACGAACTTCGACAAATACCAGATAGTCTTTGTCGGTCATAATCAGGTCGATTTCGCCAAAACGGCAATTGAAGTTGCGCTGTTTGAGCGCCAATCCCTGCTTCTTTAAAAACTTAAGAGCCAGATCTTCGGCGCGATTCCCGAGAATCCCAGTTCGAATCATTGTAAGAGTTTCTTCCTTGTGGTCGGCCAGCGCCTCGATTGTTGAGCCCTGGAATTAATAGCGGGTTACGGAGTGGATCAATCGGCGTCAACTCGGTATCGGTCACCGCTTTGCCTTCTCGAAAGACCGCCCAAACAGGGCTGCGGACTATTTCGCCCTGATTGCCAATTGATAGCGTGCCGGTGTTTCCTGCAATTGCGCGACGTTCGTCGCGGCGCAATTCAGTGAGCGATGCAGCAAGCTGATACGCGTCTACACCAAGTGCGAACAAGCGATTTAGCTGTCCTGCATAAGGTGAAAATTCCTGCGAAGTTAATTCCCACGGCATGACCGGGAACACCGTGTTATTGAGGTCCATATTTTCCGCTACAGACTCGATGCCATTGTAAATATTTGCACCTGCGATAACCGGCATGGCGTTACCACCGAAAAAGTTAATCTGCGGGCGCACAATGCGCCCGGTTTCGGCATCGGCAATTAAGTAAACGAAGTCAATATCGTTGCGTCGGTAAGGAGAAAACTTTGGTCGATAACCCAAGGTGTCGCTTAAGGCGCGATAGCGGCTCTGACTTTGATTCAAATCGAACATTAATTTGAATTCTGTAGAGTGATCGAACTGCTCAGGCGAGTAATTCACCACTTTGCTGATCTTGCCTCCAAGGCGTAGCCAACTGTCTTGAAAGGCGCGAGCAGCACGCTCTCCACTGGCGGTTGTGGGTGCTAACACCACGGCGTTCACCCAACCACTGGCTAGAGCGCGCTCGGCGATCGCCTGGCTTTCCTGCTCGGGGCTTAAATCTAATCTCGTTGCCGCACCACCAAGCGCTAAATCGCCACCAAGTAAAATGGTTGATGTTTGCACCCCTCCGCCCATGCTTTGCAGCAAGGTATTGGCGTAGTCTTTGCCCAGCGGGCCTATAATGAGGTCGGTGCCACGCTGTTCGGCTGCCGCGTAAAACTGCGCAACCTGCCAAGGTTCACTACCAATGTCATAGAAGTTCAGTTGCGGACGAAACGGTGAGTTATTAAGTTGATGTTGATACTCAATGCCATCTCTGACGGCTCTAGCAGCACGTTGATAGCGTGAGCTTTCGGGGAGCAAAACGGCAATAGAGCGCGGCGAGTATTCGTTCCAATTGCTCGTGATGACGTTTTTGGCCTGTTGCTCCGGACTGGCTTGATCACGCCATTGATCAAATCTTGGCGGGGCGATATTCGGGTCTCCCACTTGGCCGCTAAGACTTTGCTCCAGCCGGTTTCTGAGCTGTGGGTTGGTGGTGGTTGCGATTAGCTCTTCACGTTGCGGGCGAGGAATCTCAGATAAAACCTGCCAGATGTAGCGGCTGGTTTCGGATTTGGCGTTTCCGTAAAGTAATGATTCGCGTTCGAGTAATGCTGATAATGCTGGGCCGGTTTGACCAAAACGCTGTTGAATAAACGAAGTGAGAAGCAGGGCATCCACCCGTTGTTGCACGTTCTCATTGTCGAGGTTGGCGGGGTTGCTGAGGAGTGATTGCATTCTCGCTAGAGCGGGCTCGTTGTCACCGCGCGCATATTCCGCGTACCCTCGAATGATTTGATAGCGGTTTCGCTGAGTGTCGTTGAGGCGGGCAAGTTCAAGATCTAATACAGTTTGCTCGGCTCGCTCGCTGTCATTCGCTTGTATGTAAAACTCTGCGGCGGACAGAACTGCATCGATGGACTCGGCTTGCGGTTGGCCGCTGGCCAAGCTTTCATAACGTTCGGCTTGTTCTAATTGGTAGCTGCGCTCTTCTAAGGGTGTTGCAGTGTAGTCTTCGTAAATTTCTGGTTCTTGAAGATCGGGCCGCGATTCCTCTACGACGACTCGACGTTCCTCGATAGGGCTGCCAGCAGGCCCAGTTGCGCAAGCACCAAGCACCAATAGAGCCATCGTTAGCAGTAACGATGGCATCGCCGAGCTACTTTTTCCACAGCTAGGATTTGGGCTTGAGATGAGCATTAATTTGGGATGCATTTTGCTATTTTTAAGTCTATTCTGGCGCATCAACGCTTTCGCATAAGCGCAAACCTCCTGAGTATAGAGTGCCCGTCTCAAATCACAAAGCCGACAAAATCATGAATTCTGGCGTTTTCTACGTAGTTGCCACGCCAATCGGCAATTTAGCTGACATTAGTTTAAGAGCGTTGCAAATTCTCAAGGAAGTTGATCTGATTCTTGCTGAGGATACTCGTCACAGTCGCCCTTTGTTAAATCATTACGGAATTACCACGCAGCTCAAAGCTTGCCATGAGCACAATGAAAGCAGGCTGTCAGACTGGGTGGTTGAGCAAATTCAGGCAGGGCAATCATTGGCTTTGATCAGCGATGCGGGTACGCCATTGATTTCTGATCCAGGGTTCGTGTTGGTGCGAGCTCTGCGTGAGGCTGATTTGCGCATCGAAGTTGTGCCGGGCGCGAGTTCGGTGATTGCGGCTTTGTCGGTTGCCGGCTTGGCCACAGATCGATTTTTGTTTGATGGTTTTTTGCCGGCCAAGCAAGCAGCTCGTTGCGAGTCCCTCAAGCACTATCAGGGAGAGCAAAGAACCGTGGTTTTGTTGGAATCATCACATCGAATCCTCGCTTGCCTCAACGACATCCACAAGATTCTCGGCGATCAACGCCAAATCGTGGTGGCGCGTGAGCTCACCAAAAAGTTCGAAACTGTTAAAAGTGGAACGGCATCCGAGCTAGTCCAAGAACTAGAAGAGGATTCAAATCAACAGCGTGGCGAATTCGTAGTGCTGATTGCTGGCGTTACCGCTCTCGATGGTCGCGACGACACATTGCAGGAATTGCGGCGAGTGCTGACAGTATTGCTCGATGATCTGCCTGTTAAGCAAGCCGCCGCCATCGCGGCCAAACTCTGCAATGTGGGTAAGAATGATGCCTACAAACTCGCCTTGGAGTTAAAGCAGTGAAATCTAGCTCTAAATTTCTTCTCACGAGTTGGTGTTGTTGCATGGTTGTTTCGCATGCCTATGAGCCAGCCGCGCTGTTTGAATCCGAGAAGTTCACCCAACGTGATTCGGTGTTAGTGGTTAATGCACAGGGCGAGGAAGTATACGCTTGGTTGCCAGAAGAGCAACGAACGCCGGCGTCGGTTGTTAAATTAGTCACCGCCTGGGCGGCCTTAGATAAATGGGGCGCCGAGCATCGTTTTGAAACAGAGTTTTTCGTTGATAACAACGTGCTCTGGGTCCGCGGGTCCGGCGACCCAATGCTCATAGCGGAAGAGATGGATATCGTAGTGGAAGAATTGAACAAACGTTTGCCGAATGAGTTGACCGGCCTGTCGTTGGATGCCAGTTTGTTTGGTGAGCTGCGAGTGCCTGGCCGAGGTTCTAGCAATGATCCGTACAACGCACCACTGTCAGCGCTCTCGATCAACTTTAATACCATCAGCTTAAAGCTCGAAGGCGGAAAACTTCAATCTGGTGAAGCGCAAACACCGTTGACCAGCGTTGCTCGTGAATTGGCGAAAACCACCAAATTAGGGACTAAGCCGAGTCGCGTTAATTTAGGCACAGCTGAACGCGCACAGCGCCAATTCGCCGAAGTTTTGCTGGCGAAGCTGTCACGCAAGCTAGAGGTGCGAGTTGATCAAACCTTACCGAATACTGCCGAGTTAATTTATCGCCACAAAAACACGCGGCTGCTTGCTGAAATTCTTCGCGGCACACTTGAGTTCTCGAATAACTTTATTGCCAACCAACTGTTCTTATTGCTCGGTCAGAGCGATGAAACAAGTTCGCTCAATTTCGATTTAGCGAGAGACGCCGTAAACCAACGGGTCAATAAAGTCTTCGCATGGTCGGGCGAAAACCTGCAAGACGGAGCCGGGTTGTCACGTGATAATCGTTTGAGCGCACGCCAAGTTATGCAAGTGCTTGATGAGTTCGAAACACATCGACTTCTGATGAGAGAATATCCTGTGTCCGTGCCGAAGGTGAAGAGTCACGTGAGGGCAAAATCAGGAACTCTGAGTGATGTCCATGCGCTTGCTGGGTATATCCAGCTCGATGAATCCGAATACCAATTTGTGTTTTTGTTTGACCGCCAAATGCCTTATCGATACCGCGAAAAACTACTAGAAACCTTGGTTGAAGATTTGGCCAAAAATCTGCCGGTGCGAGTGGATGCTCACGCAGTTGGCGTAAATCAATGAGAGGCAGCCGGAAGCTACAAAATCCCGATGCGCCAGAGCCTGAACAGGTTGACTGGCAGGTCTTAAAAGATCTCGTTCCCCACCTTGGCGCATTTAAATTGCGCATTGGGCTCGCAGTTGTATGCTTGGTCGCCGCGAAGGTGGCCAGCGTGGGCCTGCCTTTTATCCTCAAAAATGTGGTGGATCAACTCAACGCCGATGACAAAGCATTATTGGTTGTACCGCTGGCCTTATTGCTTGCTTATGGATTGGTGCGGTTCGCCAATGTTTTGTTTGGAGAGCTGCGCGACACTCTATTTGGCCGCGTCACCGAAGGTGCGATGCGTAGAGTTGGTCACCAAGTGTTCAAACACTTGCATGCCTTAGACTTGGCTTATCATCTCGAGCGGCGCACTGGCGGCCTTTCAAGAGACATCGAGCGAGGGGTCAATGGGATCAGTTTTTTGCTGCGCTTTATGGTGTTCAATATCGTGCCAACCTTTCTAGAGGTTGGAATGATCGTTGCGCTCTTATTTTGGAATTACAGCCCTTGGTTTGCTGTCATCGTTTTGGTCTCGGTTGTTGCGTATGTTGGGTTTTCGGTGATTGCGACTGAATGGCGAACCCGTTTCATCAGGGAAATGAATCAGGCCGAGTCTAAAAGCAGCACCCGGGCGGTCGACAGCTTACTCAATTTTGAGACGGTGAAGTATTTCAGTAACGAGGCATACGAAGCCGAGCGTTATGATCAGAACTTGGCTGATTGGGAAGCCGCACGGCGGCGTAATCGTTTAACGCTGTTCGGGCTCAATGGGGGGCAAGCGTTTATCATTGCTTCGGCCATGACTGCGTCGATGGTGTTGGCTGCGAATCGAGTCGCTGCGGGCACCATGACGATTGGCGAGTTCGTGCTGATCAACGCACTGATGATTCAGATATTCGTACCGCTGAATTTTTTGGGCTTTGTGTATCGTGAGATGAAGGGCTCCATGGCGAACATAGACGCGATGTTTTCTTTGCTCAAAGTGACGCCGGCCGTACAGGATGCTGACAATGCGCCAAGCCTCACCGTCACCGAGGGCAAGATCGAGTTTGATCGGGTCGGATTTCGCTATCAAGCTGAACGACAAATTCTCAACGACGTTAGTTTTGTGGTTAAGCCTAGAGAAAAGATTGCGATTGTAGGTAGCAGTGGGTCTGGTAAATCCACCATTATGAAACTCCTATTTCGGTTCTATGATGTGACCCAAGGGCGTATTGCTATAGACGGCCAGGATATTAGTCAAATCACGCAGGCCAGTCTGCGCAAGGCGATTAGTGTTGTTCCACAAGATACCGTTCTGTTCAACGCCAGTATTTTCGACAATGTGCAATACGGCGATGTGAGCGCCAGCGAAGAGGAGGTTTGGCAAGCTATTCGAATGGCGCATCTTGAAGACTTTATTAAGCAGTTGCCAGATGGGCAAAATACCATGGTGGGGGAGCGTGGCTTGAAGCTCTCTGGAGGTGAAAAGCAACGCGTTGCCATCGCTCGTGCGATTCTTAAAAAGCCGGCAATCATGATATTCGATGAGGCGACGTCGAGCTTAGACAGTAGTGCTGAGCAACGAATTCTCGAGGCGATGGAGAGTGTGCGCGGGGACTACACCAGCGTGGTAATCGCGCACCGCCTGTCCACCGTGCTAGACGCAGACTGCATACTCGTATTAGAGGGTGGGCGGATCGTCGAGCAGGGAACACACTTGGAGTTGTTGGAGCAACAAGGTCGCTACCATTTGCTATGGCAGCTGCAAAACAACAATGCCAATGAAGCGTCGCGCTAAGGTGGTGTTGGCTCTGCAGGTTTGGTATTCTGAGCGCCGTTTTCGGCTGCCTCGGCCAAGTGTATGTATCCGCTCGTAAAACCATTTTTATTCAGTCTTGACCCTGAACAAGCGCATGATTTGGCGATGGGGAAATTCCATCTTTTGTCAAAACAGGCTTGGTTACTCAAATATGCTCGTAGGCTGTTTGCAGAACGTGTTCCCGATTTGCCTACCGAGTGCATGGGTTTGCAATTTCGCCACCCAGTTGGTCTTGCCGCTGGTTTAGACAAAGACGCGCGAGCGCTTCCGATGTTGTCGGCATTGGGTTTTAGCGGTGTCGAACTCGGTACCGTCACGCCTAAGCCGCAGCCAGGTAACCCAAAGCCGCGGATGTATCGTCTGCTCGAAGATGAAGGGCTGATAAATCGGATGGGATTTAACAGTGGTGGCGTCGACGAGTTTTTGTCCAATTTACGCCGTGATGAGCACACTGCGGTAGCGGGCATCAACGTGGGCAAGAATGCGGTGACACCAATTGAAGATGCGCATTTCGACTATGTTTCTGCCATGCAGCGCGTATACAGCCAGGCCGATTACATCACTATCAATATCAGCTCTCCGAATACTAAATCGCTACGTGACCTGCAAAATGAAGAGTATTTGGATAACCTGCTACTGCAAATTGCGCAAGCACGCGGTAAGTGCGAAAAAGTCCACAAAAAGCGCGTGCCTTTCGCATTGAAAGTAGCCCCCGATCTTAACCAGGATGAAGTGGAAACCATCGCTGATCTGTTGTTGTCACACAAGTTTGATGCGCTAATTGCAAGCAATACAACGATCAGCCGACCGGATTCATTGCAAAGCAAGTATCAGGGTGAAGAGGGTGGCTTAAGTGGCGCGCCAGTTAAGGATCTCGCGACGCAAACTATCCAATGCTTTCATCGAGCTCTCAAAGGGCGAGTGCAGATTATTGGCGTCGGCGGTATCAGCACGGCTGAAGACGCATGGGAAAAAATTATCGCAGGCGCCGATTACCTACAAATTTACACCCCATTTATTTATCACGGGCCCGGCATCATCAAAGAAATTGTTACCGGTTTACAAGCCAAGATGAAGCAACAAGGCTATGCCAGTCTTGCGGAAGCAACCTCAGACTTGAGGGCATAGCACTCCAGTTCAGATGCGCTTGGTACTCCTTACCAATATGCCATCTCCGCATCAGGCTGATTTGGCGGCCGAGCTTGCGCACGAGCTCGGCGACGCAAATTTTCGCTTAGTATTTGCTGATCCAACCAGTGAGGCTCGTCAGGAAATGGGTTGGCAGGATAAATTCAACGCACCTTACATCCTCAGGTTCTGGGACGCTAAGCAAAGAGATGAAGTGCTGCGCTGGATCGATAACGCCGACGTTGTTGTTCAAGGCCGGTTTCCGATCAAGTACTTGCGTCAACGAATCCGCAATGGCGGCTTGACCTTCGCCTATCAAGAGCGGTTTTGGAAGCGATCGTTTAATTGGCTTAAGGTTATCGCGCGAATCCCAAGAATTTACGATCGTTATTGGTCAGTCATGCGGCCCAATTATCACTTGCTGGCAGCGGGCGCTTATGTGGCATCAGATTTATCGCCACTTGGATGCTTCAGAGAAAGGGCTTGGAAATTTGGCTATTTTTTAGCCCCATCTTCGCCGCCCACTAAGACTTCCAATCCAAAGCTGAAAATCTTATGGTGCGCAAGATTTTCGAAAGTTAAGCGTGCAGGCGATGCGATTCGAATAGCCCGGGCATTAAAACTTAGCGGGCTGGAGTTTGAATTGATCATGGTTGGTGATGGCGAGCTGCGTACACAAGTAGAAGAAGAGGCCGTCGATCTCCAAGAAATGATTAGGTTTACTGGTTGGCAGACTGCGGAAGAAGTGGAAGCGCATATGCTAAACGCCCACGTATTGTTAATGACCAGTGGATTCGGCGAGGGATGGGCCATGGTGATCAACGAAGCTCAAAACTGCGGATGTATGGTGGTTGCCAATAAGGAAGTTGGGGCGGCACCGTGGCTGATTGATGATGGTGTAAACGGGCTGTTGTACGCGCAAGATGAGTTAGACCAATTAACGCAGAGGCTGGTTAATCTGAGCTTGCAAGAAATCGAGCTTATGGGCGAACGAGCGCAGCGCAGTATTCAAACTTGGAGCGCGGATGTTGCAGCGAAGAGGCTAGTTAAGTTATCGCGCGTGCTGTTAAGAAAAGAGGATACACACGCAAAAACGTTGTTCGACGAGGGGCCTTGTTCAACAGTTCTCTAAAGACCGCCAGATAACGTCTGGGCTATTGAGCGGGGCGCTCTTAGCGACTACATTCACGCCAGAATCAGCTGGACAGTCGCCGCTATCATTCATTTTGATAGGGGGGGAAGTCAGGGCTCCATAGGGCCAGAATGTAAAGGATGCCAGATAACGTCTGGGCTATTGAGCGGGGCGCTCTTAGCGACTACACTCACGCCAAAGTCAGCTGGGCAGTCGCCGCTATCATTCATTTTGATGGGGGAGGAAAGTCCGGGCTCCATAGGGCAGGGTGCCAGATAACGTCTGGGCGGTGTAAACCGACGGCCAGTGCAGCAGAGAGTAGACCGCTTCCTTCGGGAAGTAAGGGTGAAAGGGTGCGGTAAGAGCGCACCGCGTAAGTGGTAACACGAACGGCATGGTAAACCCCACTCGGAGCAAGACCAAATAGGAGTTCTAATAGGTTCGTTGCAAAACGGGCCTTGAAGGCGCGGCCCGCGCTGGACTCGGGTAGGTTGCTTGAAGCGTACAGCGATGTGCGCTCTAGATGAATGACTGTCCATGACAGAACCCGGCTTATAGGCTGGCTTTTTATTCGCTACGTTCGCTAGCGCTCACGGCGTGCTTGCACGCCCGGGTTAAAGGCTTTTTATTCGCTACGTTCGGCTGACGCTCACGGCGTGCTCGCACGCCCGGGCTAAAGGCTTTTTATTCGTTACGTTCGCTAGCGCTCACGGCGTGCTTGCACCCTGAACCAGGGTATTTTGAGCGTTTGGTGGGCTTTCCTACGTTTTGTTGCTTATTTTGTAATTTTTTCCCTGTATTGCTGAGATTTAATAGGGATTATGTTGGCAATCAACTAAAATGCTTATATATCAAGGGTTTTTGGATCGTGTTCTAAAACATTGGATTGTGCGGAACACTTAAAGTAATACTTTAACTTGTTGACTTAAATCAGCGCTAAAATCGCGCTAACTTACTGAAAGGAAAAGGTTTTCTGGTCAATTTATAACTTGACTCTCTTTGTCATCTCATAGATAGTGGCAAAATGTGGGAAATAGTGGAATTTAGTGGGTGAAAGTTCCCATTTTGTTACCCGACAACAACAAAGAGAGCACAGTACACGGTCGTGGCAAGAGGCAGTAACATAGTAAGCATTGATGCGAAGGGGCGGATGTCGATTCCGACCAAGCATCGTGATGACTTGCAGCGCGTTTCCGAAGGGCAAATGGTGGTAACCGTGAGCCCGAGTGACCGCTGTTTGTGGCTCTATACGCTTACTGCCTGGGAGGCCGTTGAACGTAAGCTGGTTTCGCTCCCCACTTTGAATCAGCAAACAAGGAAGCTGCGACGTATGTTGATTGGTCACGCCGACGACTGTGACATGGATGGGAGTGGCCGAATCCTGATTCCTGCTCCGTTGCGAGAGTTCGCGATGATTTCTAAGAAAGCCGTCTTGGTTGGTCAGGGCGACAAGTTTGAGATTTGGGATGAAGGGCAGTGGAATGTCCATCGAGAAGCCATTTTGGGTGTTGAGCTCGATGAGTCTTCGTTGCCAGTCGAACTTGAATCTTTGTCTTTCTGAGGGTTCCCAATGACAGCCGCAGAACAACATATCCCTGTCCTGAAGCGAGAGGCCCTCGACGCGTTGGTGATTCGTCAAGACGGAACCTATCTTGACGCCACCTTGGGGCGTGGTGGTCATGCCAGCTCAATTATCGAGGTGCTGGGTGAGAATGGGCGGCTCATCGCTCTAGATCGAGACCCGGCTGCCATCGAAGCAGGTAAGCGTCGCTTTGATGCAGATCAGCGAGTGCAGATCATTCACGGAGAATTTCGTCGCATGCAATCCTTGCTGGCCGAATTTGCCAAGACCGAGAAGGTCGATGGCGTTCTCATGGATCTTGGGGTGTCGTCTCCGCAGCTCGATCAGGCCGCGCGCGGTTTTAGCTTTATGCGTGACGGCGAGCTCGATATGCGCATGGATCCTACACACGGTGAATCAGCAGCCGATTGGTTGGCGCGGGTTGAAGAAGCCGACTTGGTGCAGGTGTTGTTCTCACTCGGAGAAGAGAAATTCGCGCGCCGAATTGCAAAGGCCATTGTGCTGGAGCGGGAGCAAACGCGCATCGACTCCACACTGCAGTTGGCCGCGATCATCGAGCAGAGTATTCCGCGCAAAGACAAGCACAAACACCCAGCTACTCGCAGCTTTCAGGCGATTCGCATGTATGTGAATCAAGAGTTGGAACAAATTAACGAAGCCTTGCCGCAAGCGGTGGAGTTACTAAATGAAGGTGGCCGTTTGGCGGTGATTTCCTTTCATTCGCTTGAGGATCGGCTGGTTAAGCGTTTTATCCGTAAACACTCAACACCAAATTTGCCGCCCAAATCTATACCGGTAGACGAGTCCGCTTATCGCACGCCGTTAAAGGCGATTGGCCGAGCTATCAAACCAGGAGCTGACGAACTAAAGCACAACCCTCGTGCTCGCAGTTCGGTACTGCGCATCGCAGAGCGCACCTGTGAACCATTTTTACTAGGAGGGCGAAATGCGTGACAGCGTCATGTGGTTTTTAGTAACCAGCCTAGTAGTAACCGCTCTATCGCTTATCTATGTGCGTCATCAGCATCGCATTGCTTATACCTCGTTACACGCTGAGGAGTTGCGGCGTGATGCGCTTAATGATGAGTGGGGCCAGCTGTTGATCGAAGAAAATCTTTGGGCGTTTCCGCATCGCATTGAGCGAGACGCGTCAAAGCAACTATCTATGCGGGCACCGGATAACGACGAAGTCGTATTCGTGGAACCCACCGCTGAGATCGAGGCCGCTCATGCCAGCCGCTAGATCATCGGGCTCAAAATCTGACACGGCCGAATTGCTCGTGCCGGTGAGCACGTGGCGCTATGCAACGATTGGCGTCATTTTTCTAAGTTTATTCGCCGCGTTAATCGTGCGCGCGATTTATCTGCAGATCATCGACACAGACTACTTGCAATCTCAAGGGGATGCTCGGTACCTGCGTGTGCAAAAGGAATTGCCCACACGCGGTATGATTGTCGATCGACAGCAACAGCCGCTTGCGATTAGCACACCGGTTGATTCAATCTGGATGCACCCGGCCACGATTCTCGGTCAAGAGCAGGACTACTCATACAAAAAGCTGGGTGCCTTGCTCGGCATGAGTCGAGATGAAATTATGGCTCGCGCTCGCGCCAAACAAACGCGCGAGTTCGTTTATTTAAAACGGCATCTGCAACCCAAAGTGGCGAAGCAGATTCTGGCCTTGGATGTGCCAGGCATTAACACCGTGCGCGAATACAAGCGCTACTACCCAGCAGGGCCGGTGTTGGCTCATGTGCTCGGGTTTACCAATATCGATAACGAAGGTCAAGAAGGTTTGGAATTGGCTTTTGAAGATGAACTTAAAGGACGCGCCGGCCGCACTCGTGTGCTGCGCGACAAAGTGGGTCATGTGGTCGAGTATGTCGAACAATTGGCAGCTGTGGAGCATGGTGAAGATGTTGCGTTGAGTCTAGATTCTAGGATTCAGTACTTGGCTTATCGTTACTTACAAGCCGCGGTAAAAAAGCACAGCGCAAGTACTGCCTCCTTGGTCGCTTTGGACGCAAAAACCGGTGAAATATTAGCCATGGTCAGCGCGCCAGACTTCAATCCCAATGATCGCGCAGAGCTTCGCAGTGCTTTAATCAGAAACCGTAGCATCGCCGACACCTTTGAGCCGGGTTCAACCATGAAGCCATTCGCCGTTGCCATGGCCTTAGATGCAGGCGTGATTCATCCAGACACGGCCATTGATACTGAACCAGGGCACTACTACATAGGCCGCAGCCGCATCAACGATACTAAAAACCACGGTGTGATTTCGGTTACTCAAGTTATTGAAAAGTCTAGCAATATTGGCTCAGCTAAGATTGCGATGATGATGGAGCCGCGGGATCTCTACGACACTTATCGTGAACTCGGCTTTGGCGAAACCAACAAGTTGCGCTTGCCTGGTGAGCAAAAAGGTTTGCTCGCCAAACGCAAGAAGTGGCGCCCAATAGAACACGCAACTCTGTCTTACGGCTACGGCTTGTCGGTGAATACGCTGCAGCTGGCAAGAAGTTATCAGGCGCTCGCGAATGACGGCGTAATGCTCCCCGTTAGTCTGCATCCAGTGACCAAGCCACCAAAGGGAAAACGTATTTTCTCCACCGATACTACCGCGCAGGTTAACCACATGTTGGAACTCGCGGTGGGTGACAAAGGGACGGCACCCAAAGCGCAAGTGGCTAAGTATCGAGTAGCAGGTAAGACAGGGACCGCACATAGAGTCGTTGATGGCCAGTACCAAGATGATAGTTATACGTCATTGTTTGCTGGCTTTGCCCCCGTTTCAGACCCCGAGATCGTAATGGTAGTTGCGGTCAGCGACCCCAAAGGGGTTGATTACTATGGTGGCTTAGTAGCGGCGCCGGTTTTTTCTAAAGTGATGGAAGGGGCCTTACGTTTTCGTGACGTTCCGCCTGATGCGCTGCAAGCACAACCACCTGCAAATCCTAAGCTGATTATTACGCGGCCGGAAACGAATGATCAATCCACCAGTAATGTAGGGAGCGGCGCATGACACGTCGCATTGGTGAATTGCTTGCCGCTGCTCAGATCAGCTTCACTAACGAGTGCGAAGCTGATTTAGAGATCAGTGACCTCTGCGCTGACAGTCGCGCTGTGTCTGCGGGCGCGTTGTTTTGTGCTTGGCCAGGTATGACGGTGGATGGTCGTGATTACATTTCGCAAGCAGTTGCTAAAGGAGCGGTGGCGATTGTTTGTGAAGAAGAAGGCTTTGAAGCGCCTGACGCGTGCGCTGTACCAATTATTCGAGTTGCTGGATTGCAACGTAGGCTTGGGCAGCTGGCCGATGAATTTTTTGCGCAACCAAGTTCTGATCTGCAAGTTTTTGGAGTAACCGGCACCAACGGTAAGACTACGTGTTGCTATTTGCTCGCTCAGACTTTCGCAAATATGGGTATGCAGTCGGCTGTTATCGGCACCTTAGGTTATGGACCAATTGACCGTCTCCAGCCTACCAGCCACACAACCCCCGACGCAATTTCGGTGCATCGACAGTTGGCTGAACTGCGCGATGCAGGTGTCACTCAGGTTTGTATGGAAGTGTCGTCGCATGCCCTGGATCAGGGTCGCGTCAACGGCGTGCGTTTTTACTCAACGCTGTTCACTAATTTGAGCCATGATCATTTAGATTATCACGGTGATATGCAGACTTACGGGTTTGCTAAACAACGGCTCTTTACTGACTTTGCCAGCGAGTTGGCGGTTATCAACGCCAACGATGAGCTGGGCAGCAATTTGCTTGATGTGGCTAATTCAGGATTCATCGTTAGCTATGGCAAGTCAGGAGACGTTGCAGCCGAAGATGTGCAAGCTGCCCATGAGGGGCTTAGATTTCATGTCGAGGCAAACGGCGTAGATTTTGAAATCAGTTCAGCCTTGATCGGTTTGGTCAACGTTCCTAATCTAGAGTTGGTGGTTGCGACCTTGTTATCGCTGAGTACGCCGATAGAGGAAATTCAAACACTGGTTGCAGATTTAAAACCAGCGCCAGGACGCATGGATCTAATATCGACAGCAGGAGCTGCGAAAGTGGTGGTGGACTACGCACATACACCCGATGCGCTCGAAAAGGCTTTGCAGTCAGTGCGTGAGCACTGCAATGGTCAGCTATGGTGTGTGTTTGGTTGCGGTGGCGATCGCGATCAAGACAAACGCCCGATTATGGGTCAGATTGCTGCTGCCAACGCAGATCGCTTGATTGTCACTAACGATAATCCGCGCAGCGAGGACCCAGAATTCATTGCGCAACAAATTGCCAGTGAGCTTGATAGCGGTGTTTCGATCATCCTAGACAGAGCAGCGGCAATTAAAGCTGCAATCAGCGAAGCGAGCACAGACGATTGGATTTTGGTGGCAGGCAAAGGTCACGAATCGACGCAGACGATTGGTGAAGAAGTATTGCCGTTCTCAGATATCGAACAGGTCGCAGCGGCCCTTGGGGTGGCAGCATGATGCGGCTCGCAAGTTTGGCCAGCGCCTGTCACGGCGAGCTCACTGGGTTTGATGTTTCGCTCAATGGCGTAACCACGGATTCACGTGCTGATTGCACAGACCGGCTCTTTGTTGCTTTGCGTGGTGAGCATTTCGATGCACATGATTTTGTTGATCAAGCGGAGACGCGCGGCGCTACAGCGCTGATGCTTGAGCACGCGGTCGACAGTAATTTGCCGACGATTAAAGTGGCGAATTGTCATCAGGGTTTAAAAGACATTGCTGCTTGGTGGCGAGCCCAATTTGTGGTCCCTGTTATTGGGATTACCGGTAGTGTGGGTAAGACCACAGTGAAGGAAATGACCGCAGCAATATTTGCTGAACTTGGTGATGGCTTAGTCACCGAGGGCAATCTAAACAATGAAATTGGCGTACCGCTGACCTTGCTTAGGTTCGACGTCGACGACCAATATGCGATTGTCGAAATGGGTATGAATCAGGCAGGAGAAATCGCTCGCTTAACCGAGCTCACTCGCCCAACCATCGCTCTCATTAATAATGCGGCCGCGGCGCATCTGGAAGGTCTCGGCACGGTCGCGGCGGTTGCAGAAGCGAAGGGCGAGATATTGCAGGGCTTGCAAGCCGACGGCATCGCCATTCTGAATGCCGATGACCGTCATGTGCAGTTGTGGCGAGGGCTTGCTTCAAACTCAGAAATAATGACGTTTGCCCTTGACGCTGACGCGGATGTGAAAGGGCGGTGCGAATTGTATCTGGACCGCTCGGTTTTGCATGTTGAACATCTCGGTGACGAGTTTGATATCAATCTGCCGGTTCCAGGTAAACATAATGTGGCCAACGCGCTGGCGGCTGTGGCAATCGCGCGAGCGGCGCGGCTACCGGTGAGTAAAATTATTGCCGGCTTGGAAGCCTATCAACCCATCGGTGGTCGACTTAACTTCAAACAAGCAGGCAAGTTGATGATTATCGACGATACCTACAACGCCAACCCCGCCTCGATGGCGGCTGCAATAGAGGTCTTGGCTCAGCATGAACCAAGCACTTTAATCGTTGGTGATATGGGAGAGTTAGGTGCAGTTGCAAAAAGCGCCCACCGCGAAGTGGGCGCAATGGCGCAAGCCAAGGGTATCAATCAACTAATGGCATGTGGCGATTTCGCTGCTGACGTTGTGGCCGGTTTTGGTGACAAGGGTAGGGCGTTTGCCAACCAAGATCAGCTCACGGAGTACTTAACCTCACAACCAATTATGACCGGCGCCGTATTAGTGAAAGGGTCTCGATCAGCAAAAATGGAGCGCATCGTCACGTTTTTAGTGGCGAGCAATGAATCGCAAGCACCCATAAATTTCGCCGAGGGGGTTCACTGATGTTGTACGCCTTATTTTTAAGCTTGGCTGAGCACTATAGCTTGTTCAATGTTTTCCAGTACCTTTCGTTTCGCGGGATTTGCGCTGTCTTGACGGCGCTGACCATAAGTCTCGTGGTGGGGCCGGTAATGATTCGCAAATTAAGCTTGAATCAAATTGGGCAAACGGTACGCCAAGACGGCCCGCCCACTCATTTTGATAAAGTGGGCACGCCAACCATGGGTGGCTTGTTAATTCTTACTTCGGTGATTCTCGCAACTTTATTGTGGGCCGATCTTTCGAACCGTTTCGTGCAGATCACCTTGGTCACCTGTTTTCTCTATGGAGTGATTGGTTGGTGGGATGACTATCAAAAATTGATCAACAAAGACCCTCGCGGCATGGGGTCATTGAATAAGTTTTTAAGTCAAAGCGTTGTGGCTTTGCTCGCCGCATGGTTTTTGTACTCAACCGCCACCCTGCCAATTGAGACCTCTCTCATAATTCCCTTTTTTAAAGATGTGGC
>CALJJR010000084.1 GCA_937973905.1 uncultured Arenicella sp.
ACGTGTCTACGCGCGCAAGGGTTCATAGACAACTGCATAAGCTGTATAAATGAAGATGAATGCAGAACAACGAATCCATGTGATAATGACACTATGAAATCACCACAAAGACCCCTTAAAGCCACAATTATTCGTAATCTCACTGCTGCGCTAACATTGTTGTTTTTAGCTGCGTGTGTAAGCCCTCCCGGGGCACCTGGAGGTGGGAGTAGCAAATCTCCGCCGCAACCACCTGGTCAGCAATCTCCGCTACCATCCATTCCTTCTGGTGGCGGTGGCTCACCCTCTGACTCTGAGTCTGGCGAGCAACAAGATTCACAAGGCTCAGAGGGCAGTGAAAGCGGAGAGAGCGGCGAGAGCGGTGAGGCTGGCGAAGGCGAAGAAAGTACTGCACTGCCACCAGAATGGGAGGAAGAAGGCAGTGAAGGCGGAGCCGGTGGCGAAGAAGGTGAAGCGACCTTCGAAGAGTTTGATAAAGAAGGTGGCGGTTTTGAAGAGCCTTCCTTCGAAGAAGCCGATGGCCTCTCCCAAGAGGAACTCGCTGAACTGGAAAAAGAGCTAGAAGAAGCGCTCGGTGATTTCGACGAAGAAATGCAGCGCGAACAGACCTACGCCGAAGAGCGAGCCAATGACAATACCGCCGATGGTAATTTGGGCGGCATCGGCACATTCGAAAGCTATCAAGAAGGAGAGAGCGATGGTAACACTGGTCAAACCGGTGCTACTGCTCAAGGCGACTCTTCTTCGCAGGGAAAAAGAGCCAATCAAGGCCAGCAAGCTGAAGGAGGTGGCGGCGAATCATCATCGTCACCCGATGATCGCGAAGGTGAAGCAAATGGCCAGGGCGGTGAGGGTCAAGAAGAGGTTGTCGATGGGCCGCCAGATGTGCCGAGTGGCCATGACGATGACATTGTTGCACGCCAAATTCGTGAGGCCGCAGAAAACGAGTCAGACCCTGAGCTACGTAAAAAGCTCTGGGATGAGTATCGCAAATATAAGAATCAGTAGGAGTAGATAATTGTGGGTTCGCAACTAAGTACTAAAACGCTTAACCTGGTTAAAACCGCTCTCTTGCTACTTTCGCTCGGAAGCATTGGCGCCTGTGCCAATTTTGAGTATCACGAAACCAAGAACGTCGCTGCCTCCAGGCTTGATGATGCCGCCAACCTTAAGATAAGCGAAGATGAGCTCTTAGACGTTGGCATTATCGTTTTTGACCCCGGTATGGATTCACTCAATGATGATGAGATCGCCTATGCCAATGTCCGTCAGAGCGAGGCGGTTTGGTTTGCTTCACAGCTGAAATCGACGCTCCAACACAGTAATGTTTGGGGTTCGGTGCGAACTATGCCCAGCGCCAACTCAGTATTGGACGTGTTGGTGAACGGAAAAATCATTAGCTCAGATGGGGAATACGTAAGGCTTAGTGTTTCGATAACGGACGCGACCGGCCAACTTTGGTACACCAAAGAGTACGAACAAAGAGCCAGTTCTTATGCCTACAACCCAGAGGTGAATTACAACCGAGACCCATTTCGGGCCGTGTTTGTAGAGATAGCCAATGATCTATTCGATTATCGAGTCGCGCTCTCCACCAAAGAATTGCTGACCATACGCAATGTGTCGCGGTTGCGATTTGCGCAAGAGTTTGTGCCCGCCGCGTATGACGATTTTATTGTCGAAGAAGAAGGCCGTTTTGATTTGGTCCGCGCTCCGGCCAGCAACGACCCGATGATGCGTAGAATCGATAAGATTAGAGCTCGCAATGACTTGTTCTTGGATGTGATTCAGGATTACTACCGCGTATTCAACGGCAATATGGCCCATCCCTATCAAGAGTGGCGCAAAGCAAGCTACAAAGAAGTGCTCTACGCGCGGCAACTACGCCAGCAGTCTCGCAATGAAAAAATCGCCGGTGTGGCTTCAATTTTGGTCGGTGTTTTGGCGCAGACATCCAGTAACGTTTATACCCGGAGTGCGGGTCATATCGGGATCTTTGCTGGTGCGGATTTAATTTATAACGGCTATATAAAGCAAAACGAAGCATTACTGCACAGCGCGACGGTGCGTGAGCTTGGTGGTGCGCTTGAAGCAGAATTAGAACCGAGCGTGATCGATCTCGAAGACCGCAGTGTTACATTGTCGGGAACGGTCGACGATCAATTCCGTGAATGGCGCCGTATTCTAGAGCAAATGTTCGAAGCAGAAAGTGGCGTTGAACCCGGTACGTTTGATCAAGATAAAAATCAAGATGACGAAGATGCCCTGAGTGAGCAGCAAACTGCTGGGCTTTCAAATCTGGACGTCGATTCTGGATCAGATTAAGCGTGGCTGATGAATCGAACAACATCAACTCTGGCGGTCGTTCTTCAGGAATAGTTGCTCGAGACTTTGATGCGCCCGGTCAATCCTCGACTGCAGGAGCGGATCATTCACCTACGGTTGCTCATTCCAGCAACCCGGTCAGCACGGCAACCGCGGCCTATACGGCGGCTCGAGCAGGAGCCAAGAAGGCCTGGTGGCATTCTCAATTTAATCTTATGTTGGCCGTGTTTGCCCTGTTGGCCGCCACTGCATTGCTGTTCGTGGCTTTGGCACCACCGCCAGAATTGCAGATAGCGACGCCAGAGCCAGCTGCTGTGCAAACGATTTCTGATGAGGAAGCGCCGTGGTCGCAAAGCCAGCTGGCAGAAGCTCGCACGAATTCTCAAGATATCCTCAAGAACCTTTTAGACAGCAAAAAGGATCTCGAAGAGAAGGGCGTTCAAGATTGGGCCAATGAAGGCTTTGAGCAAGCTCTAGCGTTGGCCGCCGAGGGTGATGAAGCCTATAAGCAACAGGATTATCAAGTT
Organism: uncultured Arenicella sp.; assembly: GCA_937973905.1. Taxonomy (GTDB): domain Bacteria; phylum Pseudomonadota; class Gammaproteobacteria; order Arenicellales; family Arenicellaceae; genus Arenicella. The sequence goes on from CALJJR010000084.1 coordinate 2,853, forward strand.
GCGATCGGCAAATATGAAGCCGCTGTGCAAAAAATGGACAGCCTATTCGAATTTTTGCCACGTCAAATTCAACTTAATCTACAAGAAGGCCGCGCTGCGCTCACCGAAGGCAAGTCGGAGCTTGCAAAAGAAAAATTTAACCGGGTGCTAGAGCTCGATGAGAGTAATCTAGAAGCCACAGCTGGGCTGGATCGGGCTGGACGCTTAGATCAAGTACTCGAGCTGCTGGCACAAGCTAAGAGTGATGAAGCGGCTTACGAACAAAGCAATGATCTGGCTGATTTGCGTAACGCAGAGAGTAAGCTGGAACAAGCCAAGCAGCTGGATGGCGAGTTTGCTCCGTTGGCGGAGAGCGTGCAGCGCGTGCAGCTTGCAATAAGAGATAAGCAGTTTAACTCGGCGATGTCCGATGCCTACCGAGCTCTTTTCGCCAGCCAATACAATACGGCGAGAAAGTCGTTCGCGAGAGCTCTGAAGATCAAACCCGGTGATGCCTCAGCCGCGCGCGCAATGCAGCAAGCTCTGGCCTCAGATCAAAGTGCATCAATCAGTACTTTGCTGGCCAACGCCAAACGTTATGAAGGGCAAGAAGAATGGGCCAGCGCGCAGAGCAACTATCAAACAGTTCTGCAGCGAGACCCAAATCAAGTAGGCGCTAAACTCGGTAATATACGCAGCGGTGCCCGCTTACAACTCGACAATCAACTTGAAGAAATGCTCGCCGACCCCTTGGCGCTGGCGCGCACGGAGCGCAAAGACAAGGCAACTGCAGTATTGAAAGATGCTGTTGCAATCAGTTCCAAAGGGCCGCGCATAAATGGTCAGATAGAACAGCTGCAAGCGGCACTACAACAAACAGATGCGGTTGTGAAGGTGAGCTTTGTGTCTGACAACGCGACTCAGGTCACGTTGCAAAAAATTGGCTCAAAGCCGATCAAACTTGGTCAGTTCCAACGAAAAAACCTCGCTCTTAAGCCGGGCCGGTATGTGGCGACCGGCGTGCGTCTTGGGTTCCAAGATGTGCGCACCGACATCGAGCTAGTTCCAGGTGCATCCGTGCAGTCCTTTACTGTTAAATGCGACGAAGCGGTTCGTGTCTCGTCTGTGAGCGGTGGCTAAGCGATGAGTAAGCTCGACCAGCTCAGTAATCAGACCATTGAGCCGCAAGCGTTTGAAGCGCCGAGTGGGGCAATTGCAGTAGAAAAGTTTCGCCTTACGGCCGGGCATTGGGCGTTGATGGCTTTGGCGCTGCTGGCTTTGATATTTATGGCGTTTATTACGCTGGCCAGAAGTATTCAGATCATTGCAGTGACACCAGAGTTAGAAGATCCAAATAATTTATTACCACAGGCTGCCAAGGTTGAAATAGAAGCCCTATTAAAATTACCGATCGGCAATCGCACCTTGGTTTTGCCTGGAAGCCACGCTCTAAAGGTGTCCTCTCCCGGCTTCGTCACTGCAGAGCAAAAGATTGAGGTAGAACGTGATCGGCACCAAAATTTTGAAATCGTGTTATTGCGTGAACCAGGCCAATTAGAAATAACCCTGGAACCAACGGTTGGGGCAACGGTATTGCTCAATGGTCAAGAAGTGGGGTCGTTGCCTGGCTTAATTGAGAACATACCCGCCGGTCGTCATGAGATCGCGATCGATGCGCCGCTTTATCGCCCAGCGAGTCAATCGGTATTGGTCGAAGGTAAGGCGCAGACCCAGGACCTTACGTTTACTTTGGACCCAGCTTGGGCCAATGTCAGTCTGAACAGCGTACCGGAAGGTGCAACCATCAAGATCGATGATAAAGTGGTTGGCACTACACCAGCGGTTGTTCAAGTTGAAGAGGGGGCGCGGTCCTTAGTCCTAGAAGCAGAAAAATTTAAGCCCCACCAACAAGATTTTACCGTATTCGCGCAGCAAGACATTCAAGTAGACGCAATCGAACTAATCCCTGCCGACGGCATTCTCAAGGTAAATACGCAACCTGGTGAAGCCGCGGTGATTATCAATGGCGAGTACCAAGGGGTTACTCCTATTACCATAGCGCTCAAGCCGAATGTTGCCCAACGTCTACAAGTCTATAGAGCAGGATATCGACTCCGGGATCAGTCTTTAACACTCCAACCAGCGGTAGAGGAGACGACCGAGATAGCATTACAACAAGATTCAGTCGCGGTGCGTTTCAGCGTGTCGCCATCCGATGCTGAATTAATTGTAGATGGCGTTTCGCGCGGGACAGGGAGTAAGACATTAAATCTCAATACCTTGCCGCATTCAGTACGGGTGCGTAAGGCGGGTTATGTCGATTACACAAACAACATTATTCCTACTCGCTCGAGTAGCCAAGTGGTAAGCATCAAACTGCTGACTAAGGTTGAAAGCTTTTGGGCCAATGTGCCTAACGCCTACTCGAGTAGCGAAGGCCATGAGATGGTCTTGTTTAAATCGCCAGGCGAAGTGCAGCTCGGTTCTTCACGACGCGAGACTGGGCGTCGCTCCAATGAGACGGTGTACAAAGCGCGGTTGAATAAACACTTTTATGTCAGCAAGTATGAAGTGACCAATAAACAATTTAGGCAATTCAAGCCTTCGCACAATTCTGGTAACTACAAGCGGCGCAGTCTCGATACAAATAAGCACCCGGTCGCTAACATCAGCTGGCAGGATGCTGCTAAATACTGTAATTGGCTGAGTAAGAAAGAGGGGCTTGAGCCTTTCTATACAACCAAGGCCGGATTCATTTCTGGCAGTAGGCCTTCTGCCAATGGTTATCGCCTACCCACTGAACACGAATGGGCTTGGTTGGCTCGCAATAAAAATGGTGAGGTATTGACCTTCCCTTGGGCTGATGCAAATCAATTAAGTGGCGATCCAATCGGTAATTTTGCCGATAAGAATGCCGCGGATTTTCTGGCCTTTGTATTGGCAGATTACGATGATGGTTATAAAGCGTCATCCCCAGTTGGGCGATTCCCAGCTAATCATCGCGGTTTATATGACATGGCCGGCAATGTGGCCGAATGGGTCAATGATTGGTATAGCGCGAATACCGATCTCGCTGGAAGCTCGAATCTAGTGGATTCCTTGGGCCCTGAAGAAGGCGAGTTTCATGTGATTCGCGGTGGCAGCTGGGCGCGCGGGCACATGCCGCAGCTACGCCTTGCTTACCGAGATTTCGGTGCCAAAGGTGTGCACGATGTTGGTTTTCGCGTAGCCCGCTACGTAGGGAGCCCTAAATGAAGCTCGGCTCGCACAGACTAAAAGCGGCTCTGCTCGCTGCTGGGTTGCTCGGTGTAAGCTCGTTCGCGTTTATCGTGGTAGCACAACAAGACGATTCTGCACCAAGCTTTGAAGAGAGCTCAGATGAAGAGGTAGAAGAAGACATAAAAGAGGCTGAGCTCGAAGAAGTTGAAGAGAGCCAAGCTCCAGCTGATGCGGCACCAGAAACCGCCGAAGAGGCTGCCGAGGAAGAACCTGAGCAACCTCAAATTAACCCAGATGCGTCTTTTACTCCTACTGAAGAAATTTCCGAAGATAAACCCGTCGCTTTTCCGGTCGATATTTAAAATAGGCAAAACCTAACAATAATTAAAAAATGAATTTTCAAAAGTCAGAGTTTTTCTATCAAATCGTGGCGCTGGTGCTCTCGTTCATCGTGGTGCATACGATTTATGTTGGTCTAGTTAGGCCAAACGCGGAGGCCGTTATTGTTGCTGAGCGAGCGGCGATTGCTGCGCAAGAGGTAAGCGGCGAATCGGCACCAATCGAACGCTCTGCTTGGGTTGTCTTGAAAGACTATGAACAAGAATCCTGCTTTATCTTAATGTTGTGGGTGATGGCAATCATGGGCATGAAGGCGCAAGGTGTTTTTGCGCAGCGAAAATTGCTCGCGCAGTCACTGGTTAACATTGAGGAGGGCCGGCGAGTGCTACCCGAAGATGCCCGCAAACTGGCGCGGCCATTAGAGGCATTGCCCGACCCTGAACGTTCATTCCTCCTGCCGCGGGCATTACGCACTGCGCTGACTCGCTACGGGGCTGGTTCATCTATTCAAGACGTGTCTAACGTGGTTCGCGATCTTTGTGATACGGAAGCCAACAAGCTCGATTCTGAACTTAGTATGGTGCGCTACATTACGTGGGCAATTCCCTCGATTGGATTTATCGGCACGGTTCGCGGTATTGGTACCGCACTGGGTAACGCTCATGAAGCGGTGGCTGGCGATATTGCAGCCGTTACT
>CALJJR010000085.1 GCA_937973905.1 uncultured Arenicella sp.
ATTTTGCGTCTTCTTGAATGACCGGAGATTTCGAAAAATAATTACGCCGAGAAATGAATTTAGTTGGTATGTTCTGAAGTTTGGCTTAGGAGGGCCTCAATCCTCATCGAGCAAGAGCGAAGAAATCGAAGAGAGAGGCGGCTTTGGTGCCGATACGATACTGGCTTGGATCCCCTGCCACCATAGGTCCGCGACGAGTGTGTTGCCGGTTGTGCCCAAATGAATGAAATCACCGGATGTGTTCTGCGCCCAGTTGGGGAGCAGGTTGTTGTAGAGCTCGACTATTACGAGGCCGGGAAATTCATCCGGTAGAGCGCGAATGGCATCATTCAATTCTCGAACCCGCGGTTCGAAGCCACCAACCACGCTGCCTGCCAACGGGGGAATCGTGCCCACAATTGGGGTTCTATTGGCATCCAATACTTGATTGATCATGGCCTTGATGTTCGCCGTGGCACCACTCACGCTGCCACGTATCGTGTCGTTGGTGCCAGCTAAAATAAGCACATGTGTGCTCTGATTGGCCGCCATCGCGGCACTCAGACGGGCTAAGATCTGGCTGGTTTGATTACCCGAGTTGCCGTGGTTATATACATTGGTGCCGCTGAGCTGCTTTAAGCTTGGCTGCCAACCGCCAACGCCTTCTGCCCCACCACCGGTACAGGAAGACTGCTCGGCAGCGCTTAGCGGTCTGTTGCCTTGCGCCGCACAGGTAAATCCGCCACGCCCATTACCGGCTAAACCCGCGGTTAGACTGTCGCCCATAGTAATGATTCCATTAATTTGACCAGGCGTTTGGGCTTGGCTGCAAGGCACTGTGGTGAAAGCCAATAGCAAGATGAGCAGGGTTGGTTTGATATTCATTGTTTGGGCCGCATTTTAGATGCAGCGTTGGAAGTGACTCATTACTTGTCTGATTTTATCAGTTTACGGTGTGCAAATATCGTGTGCTTGAGTTTCTCGATGACATTCACTGCCCTTTACTCGCTGCAAATGTATGTATGATTTGGGCGGCCAGGCAGGTCTTTACAGCCGAAGCGTCCGTTTGAAGGCGCAAGTTACTTATTAACTATGAAAAAATATTCAACAATTTTGATTTTGATGCTGATCATTGGGGTGGGCTTGGCTGTGGCGTTTTTTAGCCAAGACGAGAAGCTCGATGAGACCGTGTTTCTGCAAACCACTGAGTCAATCAGAAACCTGCAAGCGTCTGACAAGAATCTCTCAGTCATGCTCAATCAATCGCAATTGGACCCTGGTTTTGAGCATGAATCATTATGGGAGCTTTACTATCAGATCAGTGAAGAGTTCGATAACTTACGCTACGAAGCCTTGTTTGAAGAAATTGAACAAAGTGAGAGCTTGAGCGCTGCTGTCGCTGGTTTTGAAGCTGAGTTTGGTAGCGAAGAGGCGTTGTTGGAAAGCTATGTCACGAGCAACTCTAAGCTTGGGGCCAGCATACTAGCGGTGCAACAGTTGACCGATGGTTTGCAGACCAATCAAGAGTTAAATGACGAGATTGATTTAGTTGGTTCCTTTGCAGAGAACAAATCAATCTTATTGCAATTGGCGTTGGGTGAGACCACTGTCGACAATTTGGCGGTAATCCCAGCTGGCGTTGATTTAAGTGCTGATGTTGCCGAGAGATTGGCTTCTTATCATCAGGCGGTAGAAACAATAAATAGAGAAAAGTCGGGTATGCGACAAGCGTACGCAGCCTTGAGCGCTCTGGATACCGGCGAGTTATTAGATCAAATCGAAAGCGAATATGTTGACTATCACACGCAGGCGATTGGCGGCTCAGAGGCGTTCACAAGTGCGTTAATTGCATATGGTGTATTGTTGTTCACAACGTTGCTGTTTTTTGGCTATCAAATTCGTAAGAATTACCTGTCTCTAGAGCAACAGGTAGCAGATCGAACTTTGGAGATAGAGACCGCCTACCGTGATTTGCAAGAATCTCAAGAGCAGTTGATCCAGTCTGAAAAAATGGCTTCCCTAGGCCAAATGGTCGCCGGAGTGGCTCACGAAATCAATACTCCTCTGGGCTACGTAACGAGCAATGTCGATACCTTAAAGCTCAACCTGCTTGATATAAATTCCGTCATCAACAAGCTGGAAAATTTGTTCGTGACTGTGAGCAGGAAAGATCGTGATAAGAAAGAGGTCTCTGCTCAATTGGTTGATACCTTAAAGGCTTATCGTGACTCCGAAACGGCCGAAGTAATCAGCGAAAGTTCGCAATTGTTGACGGATGGTGCGTTTGGCTTGAGCGAAATAGCAAAACTTGTGGGGAGCTTGAAGGACTTTGCGCGCCTCGATCGACAAGACTCTGATAATGAGGATGTGCACACTTGTGTAGAAAACTCGCTGACCATTGCCAGCCATCAGTTAAGAGCAAATAAGGTTCAGGTGGAAAAGCAATTCAGTGAACTTCCAAAAATTTCCTGCCGCCCTTCAAAATTGAACCAAGTCTTTTTGAACATTATCACCAATGCATGCCAAGCAATTGGCGAAGAAGGTGGGCATTTAACGATCAACACCTCTCGATATGAGGACCATATCACAGTTGCCTTTACCGACGATGGCGCTGGAATGGATGACGAGACCCAGCAAAAAATGTTTGATCCGTTTTATACGTCGAAAGAAATTGGCCAGGGCACAGGTCTAGGAATGTCTATAGCATATAAAATCATTGAGGCTCACCAAGGTAAGATAACGGTTGAATCGAAACTTGGTGTTGGTACTACTATCTCGGTTACCTTACCGGTCACTGTCGCAGCGTAAAATTTGGTTATAAGATGTCTAAATCTCAGCACAAGTACACAGTATTGTTCGTTGATGACGAACCCAGGATTACGGTCGCGCTGAGAGCCATATTTCGCCGCAACTACAATGTGTTGACAGCTAACAGCGGTGCAGAAGCGCTCAATGTGCTGGGTCGTCATCAGGTTAATGTTGTTGTCAGTGACCAAAGAATGCCGGAAATGCTCGGCAATGAACTCCTAGCGGAGGTTGCCAAAGCGTACCCGCAAACAATGCGAGTTTTACTGACTGGATTCATGGACAGAGCCGCGATCGTTGATTCGATCAATGAAGGCGAAGTTTATCGATTTATCAGCAAGCCTTGGCGTAACGACGAAATGCAGGTTGTGGTTGAGGAAGCATCCATAGCTTCCGAGATGCCGGTATTAGATCAGGAGGCCTTACCTGTTCCCAGTGCCTCAACCAGTAGCGATGAAACGTCAATGCCTGTGGCGCACAAGGAAAGAGCCTTGCTCATGGTTGAGAAGCAGCAAGATATTCGTAATCAGATTCGTCGCTTTTGTAGCGATGAAGAGATCATGATTTATGGCACGCAAAATGTAGAGCAAGCGGTTGCAGCTGCGACCTCACGTGAGGCGATTGGTGTCGTCGTCATTGAACTTTCAGATGATCCTAATGCTGCTTTACAAACAATCAATTTGCTTAAGCAAGCACGGCCAGAGCTTGTCACTATTGTGTTGACGGATGAACTGGATTCGCAAACAGCAGTTGATTTAATCAATCAAGGGCAGGTCTACAAGTATTTGGCCAAGCCGCTAAATATGTCCGGATTTCAAGCAGCTATCGAACGTGCGTTCTTACTGCATAGAAATCTACGCTCTAACAAACAAGTTCAAACTCGATATAAAGTTGAGCGACATAAAGGTCGGATTGTAGAAGGCTTACAATCTTGGTTTAGTCGTCTCGGTAATGTACCTGCTTAGAGCTCAGTCAAATGAAAGCCAAACTTTTCAAGAATTGTTCGATCGTCGCCACAGCATTGTTTACCATGCTGATGGTCAGCAGTGCCCATGCCGTAAAACCGATCTATATTGGTGGTAAGGAGCGCGCCGCGATTCGTGGTTACGACCCCGTGGCATTCTTTGTAGATAGTGAGCCTGTTAAAGGCTTAAAAGAGTTCACAGTTGAGCATCAGGGCGCGAAATGGATGTTCGCTAACCAGCAAAATCTCGATGCGTTTAAAGCCAGCCCTGATTACTATATGCCGCAGTACGGAGGATATTGCGCGTATGCCGTGGCGAACGGGTCAACGGCATCGATCAAGCCGCAATTTTTTACCATTCATGAAAATAAGTTGTATCTAAACTATAGCAAATCAGTCTATAAAAAATGGCTGAAGGACAAAGATGGTTATATTTCCGAGGGCAATAAGGAATGGCCTCGTATTTTGGAGAAATAAATCCAACTTCGGATTGCTTCGCCTGCGGCTCGCAATTGCGAGGAGTGGAGCGCGCGGCAATCTGGTTAGAAGGTCACGAAGAACCGCTAGAGCTCTCCAGCTTCTTCTAACACTTTGCGCGCTGATCGGAAGCATTCGAGCGCTTGAGGAACCCCACAGTAAATACCGATCACGTGGATGATCGCGCGGATTTCCTCTTTGCTCACTCCATTATTGAGTGCTCCTTTGCAATGCAACTCCCACTCTTGCATCTTGCCCAGCGCACCGATCATTGAAAGGTTCATCATTGAGCGAGTTTTTGCGTCGATGGCTTCGTCACCCCAACCGAACCCCCAGCACCAGGCCGTCATCGCTTCTTGAAATGGGCGGCTGAATTCGTCGGCAGTGGCAAGGTTTTTCTCAACATACTCGTCACCGAGTGTTTGTTTTCGCTCCGCCAAACCCTTAGCGAACATCTCATCATTCATCTTAAGTCTCCTCTAGGTAGATTATTGTTTGAGTGTATCGCTAGGCGTGGTGATTGCGCTAGAAGAATCAGAATGAGCAACGAGAAAAGCGCCAGCGACCTGGGCCGGCCAGCGGGCCGTGAGCGCAGCGAACGTAGCGAAACTGTAAAGAGAAATCGAGAATCAGTCCAGAGACGAGACCAGACAGGTTAGCGTAGAGCTAAAAAGCG
>CALJJR010000086.1 GCA_937973905.1 uncultured Arenicella sp.
GGTTGCGAGCTTGCTTGGAGAAGCCGCTGAGTTGGCGGATAACGCTGAATTCGCTGCCTATCTTAAACTGCGTGCAGAAGCCTTGCGCACCGACGACTATCAAGCCTCTGATATGGCTTGGATGGACATGAAGACCAATCCCATTGAGTTGGTTATTGGGCCGATTGAGTCTTATCAGGACGCCTTGTTCGGCTATCGTACTGCGTTTGAAACAATCATTTTGATTAAAGATCAAGCATGGAGTGAACGTTTAGCAAAGTTTGCAAAGTACATGCCTGAACTACAGCAAGGGCTGCCAGTAGGAGATGAGTACAAGGCAGAAGTGCCTGGGGTCAATGCTGATCTAAATGCATACGATATGGTTTACTGCGCTGGGGACTGCAATTCAGGCGCGAAAACGATCGCCATTAATCTACCCAACGATGAAGAAGTACAACTTGAGAAGGGCACACGACGACTGCAGATCAAAAACGCCATGCGTGCCAAGTTCGATCGAATCTTGTTGCCGATTTCCGAGATGTTAATTGCCGAGGATCAACGCGCACATATTACTTTCGATTCGTTCTTCGGAAACACCATGTTTCATGAAGTCGCCCACGGACTTGGGATTAAAAATACCATAGATGGATCTACTACCGTCAGGCAGGCCCTAAAAGAGCACGCGTCTGCATTAGAAGAAGGTAAAGCTGATGTGTTAGGTCTTTATATGGTGCAAGAATTGCGTAAAAAGGGCGAGATAAGTGAGGGCGAATTGATGGACGATTACGTCACATTCCTCGCTGGTATTTTTCGTTCCGTACGATTTGGTGCAAGCAGCGCGCATGGTCGCGCCAATATGATTCGGTTTAATTATTTTAGTGAAGCTGGGGCCTTTAGTCGTGATGAATCGAGTGGCACATACCGGGTGAATGTGTCCGAGTTCGAGTCTGCGGTAGCTGAACTAAGCGGCAAATTGCTTAGCTTGCAGGGCGATGGAGACTATGCGGCGGTGGATGCGTTCGTTAACGCCAATGGCTCAGTAGGTGTGCAATTGCAAGCTGATTTGGATCGACTCGCAGCAGCGAATATTCCGGTAGATATTGTGTACGAGCAGGGCAAGAACGTATTGGGTCTCTAACGCGACTATCGTTGGTTGGAAACGTTCCAAGACCAATTTTCGTCTGACGATTCGTATCGGTCTGTCATTGGAAATCCGGGCGGGCGAAGCTTTTCAAAGCGTTTGTCAAAAGCGATGCTGGTTGCATAACGTGGCTGCGTAGCGCTCACGGAGCCAGCACTCACACTGCCGTAAATTCTCAGTGTGCCGGTGTGGGGTTTGGAGTAGTCCCGAACCTGAAAGCGACGTCGAGCGTAGATTGATGCCTCTATATGTAAGTCGCCTGCGCCGGTCATTTCTTGTCCGGCGACAACCACATCCTTAGCCGAAATTACCCCGATGACATCATCGGTGTCCTTGAAGTTATCGCGTGCGTAGGTTAGGTCGTCTTCGATGATCACGCGCTCGGGGGAATAAACCATGACCTTGCCCAGCACCTTGCCGCTTATCGAGAGGGTGACTCCTGATTCAGCAATCAAGTAAATCGGGTGCTCGCCGAGTACTTGGTAACGAGGCGCGCCAGCCTCATCTGTCGGCATCCACATGAAACCGCCCTCTGCGGTAAAAATAATCCGCGCGTCGTCTGTAAATCGAATCGTGTCATCTTGGTCAGCGGCGTAACCTTCATCAAACAGCATCGTGGGCTTGGGCATCCGAATTTTTTTAACGCCTGTTTCCAAGCCGCCCTTAAATATCTCTCTTTTCGCGCTACGTCGCACCGTGTCGGCAAAATCCACGCGGTAAGAGGCAGTAGTAACTTTGCCATGAAATACCGGTCGCGTGCGCCGATCAGAAGCGAGCAGAATTTGTGAGTTGGAATGAAAGCGGCCGTTCATCTCATCGTCATGAATCATTACGGTCGGATCCCATCGATGCACAAATTGAGCGAAATTGGAGAACGCCAGTTTTTTCATATTCACGGTCGTAGACAGAGCTTGGCCGTCCTGAGTTGTGCTGATTTCAACCATCATTTCGTCCAAATCCATTTCGCCCGCCGCTGGAAGATGAGTGAACTTGGCGACATAGGTCTGGCCTTTATGTTGCCAACTGTAACTTTGGTCCACCTGCTCCATCAGGTCTTGCTTGCTTACCCATTGCTGGATTTTTCGTTCCAGCATACGTTGTTGTTTAGCTGGGACTTCTTGGATTTCAGTGGTTTCAAGATTAGCTGGCGGGGGAGCTTCGTTTAACTGCAGCTCGCCGTTGGATGCAGTGATGAGTGCTTCCAGATCAATAATTTCTTTCACACTCTCCGACCAATCTGATGAGGCGCTGTAAACGGCTGTTGCATTTGAGGGCGTATCTTCAAATTGTGGCGCTGCTGGCGTCTCTTGCACCACGACCTGTTGAGAGACGTTCTGATCAACGCTTGAGTGACTTACTGCTTCCATTTCGGGAAGGGGTTCCGGCGGTATTTCCGGCTCAAGTTCGAATGTGGGTTTCGTATACGACTGCGTACTCAGCTGACTCAACTCGATAAGGTCTGGTTGTTGCAGCATGCTCGCAGCTTCACCTTGCCGGGCATCATTGAGAGTGTCTTCGAAGTCGTTCTCCGACTCACTTAACCCATCTTGAGGCGTCGAATTCAGAGTCAAAACCATAACGCGGTTTTGATTGGATGGAATCGAGATGCTTTGAATGAGCACCCAACCACCGGCGAATAGCAGCGTATGCAAAGCAATAGCCGCAGCTGACGCAATCGTTAAGCGCTGCTGCTGGGTCATGCTCATTAGGTTGGGTTTGCGCACCGTTTTCTCCAAGAAACTGCGATCATGTTAGCAAGTCTCGACGCAATTGATCAAATATCCCCTTGACGATTTTCGATTACAGATGTAATCTTTGTTGATTACAAATGTAATCATAGCCTTAGTATAAGATGTCCCTACCAATTAGTGAGTCAGAAAAGCTTGTCATGGAAGTTCTGTGGCAAGAGTCGCCTTTGAGCAGTTTGCAGGTTGTAGAGCGCCTCAGTTCAGAGGGTTGGAATCAAAAAACGGTAAAAACATTCCTCAACCGACTGGTTAAAAAAAGTGTGGTCAGTTTTGAAAAGGATGGCCGGCGATATTTGTATTCTCCCGTGGTACAACGAGAAGTGTTCCTATCACAGGAAAGCAATGGCTTGTTAAATCGCGTATTTCGTGGCGACATGAAGGAGCTGCTTGCTACTTTTGTCCACAATAAAAAACTCTCAAACTCCGAGTTAGAGTATTTGCGCGACTTACTCGATGATGATCAGCAAGGGGGTAGTGCATGAATCCTGTGCTCAACTTTCAATCATTCCCCGCTTCCACCATCATCGAGTCATTCGCTGAGCTTACTGGTTTGATATGGCGATTCAATATCGAAATCAGCTTATTGCTCCTAGCAGTCTTGCTCGCACGTACCGTGCTCCGACGCAGCGCCAAGATTTACAATGCCTATCTCTTGTGGGCCGTGTTGCCTCTTGGTGTGACAGTGGCGTATTTAGTGCGCTTGGTCCCTCTGGCTGAGCCACCCTTGCCAGTAGTGAACACTCTGGTGCAAGAATACGTAGTGCGTCCAGAAGCAATGACTGCGGTCGTCTCTACTACTTTTTTATCTGAGCTATTTGTGTTTTGGATCGTCGTGGCACTCTTAATGCTGGTTAGGCTATCGATTCAGCACATTAAGCTTCGCCGTGAACTTCGTTCTCTCGCTGTGCCCTTTGACGGTTTTTCTAGCAGCCGATTTACCGTGGTTGGCGTAAATCATCCTAACTTATCCCCTTCGGTTTATGGTTTTTTTCGGCCAAAAATTTATTTTCCGGTCCATCTACGTGATGAGTTATCCACGCAACAAATCGAGCTAATTTTCAGACACGAGGAACATCATATTCGCCAGGGACATCTGTGGTTAAACCTGCTCTGGGATGTGCTTGTTTGCTTGTTTTGGTTCAACCCCTTGGTGTATCTCTCAAGGCAAAGATTTCGCCATGATCAAGAATTGTTTTGTGACTATTTGGTACTTGATCAAGCGGATAGCGACGCACAGAAAACTTATGGGCACGCCTTGCTCTCGACTGTTACCGCGACTCACTCAGTGAGCTTATTGTGCTCGTGGTCGGCATTCAATCAATTAGAAGAAAGAATTATGAATATTAAGAAACCGAACTCTTTGTTCGGGCGAGCACTCTTAGCATTTAGCGCCGCACTAGTAATTGCCAGCGTTTCTTTTTATAGCGTTAATGCCCATGAATATGAACACCAGAAAGATCAGCATGTGACTGGCAATAAGTTGCATATTCAAAATTTCAACGATTCTTGGCGGGTGGAATGGCTGGAGAATGGCAAGCAGCTGATGAGAGAGAACGATACCTATTACGCCGTACAAGAAGGGCAAAAAAGAGCGATGACAGAGGTGGAGCGTAAGCAGTTCGAAAAGCGTTTCCAGGCCGTTCGCGAGAAGCATAAAAATGAAGCCTTGCTTGAAAAAATTCAACGCAAAACTGAACGTGAACGAGAGCGTCATCAAGCAGAATTAGAAAGACATCAGGCGGAGCTAGAAAAACATCAACTTGAAATTGAGCGCCATCAGGCAGACGCGGAGCGTCGCAAAGAGCTAGAAAGGGTTCGAGTTAAAACTAGATTCATCGAAAAGAAGCATCAAAAAGATGTTCGAAATCAACAGCACAGTTTACGGTTACATCAATTTGAATCGCAACAGCTCGAAGAAGCTGCAGCGCATTTGGAAAATAATCGTCTTGTTTTAGCGAGAGCAAAAACCCGCATAGCGGAGTCACGGAAAAATCTTGAACGATCTTATAAACAGCGACACCTCTCAAAACAAGAAGTTAAAGGGGCGCTGCGTGGTTTAGAATCCGCTGAGAGAAAATTAGCGAAAGAGCAAAAGCGGCTGGATATAGAAGCCAAGCGCGCTAAGGTTGAAATGCGCCGCATCGAAGCACAAATCGAACGTGTAGAACGTTCAGCGAAAAAGCGTAAACCAGTCGACCAAGATAAACAAATAGGCGTCATCGCGATACCAAAGCCGTCGCCAGCACCAAAGCCATCGCCCGCACCAAAGCCCGCCACGGTTGATCCCGCGCCAATCGTAACTCCGCTACCATCTTCAGTAGAGCTCGACTTAGATGTACCAGTCTCGTCTAAGGATTGGGCAAAACAAAAAGGCAATAAGTTCGATACCAGAAAAGCGCACTAATTCGCAACATGGCTTTTTCCGGCCAGGCTAATTAGTGCCGCGCCGGCGATGGGTAAACAGATCGCCAGCCAGTTAAGACCCGACCACCCGCTACCTGTTACGCCACCACTGGCCAGCAATGCAAGACCAGCACAGATCAATATTCCGCCTAAAGCTAAGACAAGCAGGGGTGCAGATCGATTGTTCGCGCCGCTTACCACTTTTTCGAGCGCCACGAAAAGTGGTAGGCCAAGTAACATAAAGCCAAAGTAAACTGCCACCCAGATTGGACGCATGGCCCACCATTCGGTGCTGCCTGGTGCCGTAGAAAGAACGCCAGGAAACAGTAGAAAGCTCAGGCCAATCAGGAGCATCATTACGGTGCTATGCCAAAGAAACACGGGCATGATGAATCCATTGGTTAGAACCGTGGCGGTCCAAACCCGCCCACGTGCGAGCCAACGTCGCATGGGCCCCTCAAGCGATAATAACAGGCCTATCTGTGTAAGACCGAGTGCCACTAAGGGTAACTTAGGCGGCGTGGTATTTGATAATTCTTGGCTCGGGACCCCAACCAAACTCGTGGGGTAGGGTCCGAATTGTGTGAGAACAATCAGTAAGCAGAGACCGAAAAGCGCCATCAATAGTGACGGAACAATGCCGCCTAATCTTTGTTGTTGCCAGGCGTAACCAAGTTGATGCACCGCCCCCCATACGAACAAATAGTTGAACCAACCCCACCATTGCTGCTCGGTATTAAAGTAAACCCAATCACCAAATACAGCTAAGGCTAGAGGGATATAAATCGAGAGCATGCCAAACTTCTGCCATGCTGCCCGGGTAATAGGTACAAGTAATACGATGACGAAGTAGATCGCGAGAAACCAAACTGGAACCAAAGACACCTGCGAACCGATTTTGATCATCTGCGGATGTACGCCAGTGTTGTGGCCAATAATACCCAACACTCCCCACAGCACGACTAGTGGGATGGCTGGCCCGAGCAGGCGCCGCATTCTCGCTTCTAACCATGCTGAATATGCTTGTTGGCGTCGCTGTGCCCCATCCCATGAAACTCCGTTGGAAAAACCACCGACAAAAAAGAACACCGGCATTACCTGAAAAATCCAGGTCAGCCAACGTGACCAGGGTTGAATATCCAACAAGTGATCCATGTGCGCGGTTCCATCGAAATACGGAGCGGCCATGATCCAATGCCCCATTACAACTGCGCCAATCGCCAATGCACGTAGAAGATCGACATAACGATTGCGGTCCTCGGGAGTCTGCTCTGCAAGCGTTGCGGCGCGCCGCCAAAGACCTTGTTGATCACTTTTATTATTCATTTTAGATCTCAAATTAAATGTGAGCGAAGAGCATACCTTCCACCAGAAATTTCGAACGCTAGTACAGCAAAGGTTCGATATATTTGCACCTTTAGTCAATTTATACGAACTTTTGTAGAATACGTAGTACATTTAAATACTATCAAGGCAGACTAAGTTCAATCTTAACTCTCCTTTGGAGTAAATATGAACTTAATCAAACGAATTACGACTTCTGTAACAGCAACCTTGGATCAAGCCGTTGGACAGCTAGAGAATCATGACGCCATTATCGAAGCCACGATTAAAGAGACTCGGAAATCAGTCGCTCGAACTAAAGCTCGAATTAACACATTGAGGCAACAGTTGAGTGTCTTTGAGAACCAGTTGGAACAGGCTCGCGAACAGTCACATGTTTGGGAATCGCGAGCACGTCAGTTGGCCGAGACGGATCAAGAAAAAGCTTTGCAGTGTTTGCAGCGGCGTAACCATCTGGAACAAGAGCAACAACGCTTAGATGCGGCGATCGATCAACAACAGCAATTGATAAGCAAAGTACAAGCTAACTTGACGAAATTACAGGCTAAACACGATGAGATGCAACATAAGCACACCCTGTTGCGTTCAAGACAAACCGTTGCCGACGTCAATAAGGCCGTTGCCAGTAGTCAATGCCAACAAGACTTAGATGACACTTTCGAACGTTGGGAATCATTAGTCTTAGAACATGAATTAAACAATGACGAGGCAGCCTCGATTGACCCGCTTGCGCAGGAATTTGAACGCAATGAGAGTGATGCAGCCCTGCAGGCTCAGCTGGCCGCACTTGTTGTAGATAACAAGGAGCAGAATGATGAATAAGCAACATATTAATTTCGATACCGAAGTCGATGTTTTTGTGCCAGATGAGCAACAAACAACTTGGTTGGAAAAATTTGCAAAGATTATTTCGCTCTCAGAGTTTTTGCGCGTTTTGGGTGCTTGCGCGGTATTGGCTTCAATGTCTTTATTTTTGCTCAACGGCTGGTCAGAAGGAAATGATATTCAGCGCTACTTGAAACTGCTTGCGCAAACCGGGCTGTTAACCGCAGGTGGTTTTGCCCTGAGTGCAGGTCTTAAGGAATATAAAGGCGCGCGGTTTTTCTTCGGTTTGAGTCTCATTTCCGTGGCGGCCAACTTCACAATTTTGGGGGCTTTAATTTATTCGATGGTTCAATGGGACAGTGCTTTGCAGGACTACCCCGCGGCGTTGACTTGGACAACCGTTGAAGCCGGCGCCTTTTTGCCTTTGTTCGCTGGCGCAGTCGCTGTTCTGACCTTGTTGTCGCGCTTCAGCATGAGTATTTTTGCGCGCCGACATGCTTCCCTCTTGAGCACGACTTTTTTGCTTGTCTGTGCCGGTTTGTTGATCCCTGTGCGTGATTCCCTCGGCATCAGTATGGTGATGCTCGTGGCTGTGTTATTGGCATATCGAGTTAATGTAAAAGTACGCAATAGCGAAGAATTTTTAAACACACCAGAAGCCAACTTTGCACTAATGACGCTGTTTATCGCGCCGGGCATTATTCTCGCTCGAGCTTTGAGTCTGTATCACGTGGATGAAGTGTTGATGTTGACCCTAAGTGGTTTGTCTTGGCTGGCGTTAAGGAGTTTCAGTTTACGAAAATCAATGCGCTGCGCTGAACGCGTTACCACAATGCAACGATTCTCTGGAATTGCGCAATTTTTACTGGCGCTAAACATTTCGTTTCAATCTGTGGCGTTGTTACCGCGACTTCCTGACGAGTTGGCCTTGTTGGCAGTTTGCGTGTTGGCCCTGGTTTTCACCGTAGAATTCGTTTTTAGTCAGAGACATCAACGAGTGCAACGCCAGTACTTACTTTGGAGTGTTTCGGTTCTTTTGATTTTAACTTCGACGGTTGCAGTTTTGGCATCTGGGATTGGTTTTACTCTTGTTATGATGTTGGTTGGCATGTCGACTTTCGCTCTGGCGAAGATCAACGATGAGCGTTTGAATACTCGCTCAGCGATCACCTTTTCATCGATTGTTCTTGCCCTGTCTATGATTTTGCTTGCGATCGATTTTGTTAAATATGTCGAACTAGGAAACTGGGTAGTAATCGGCTTTATTGGTGGTGCACTAATTGTCGGAGCATCATTGTATGAACGCTTTGGTTTACGCCTGACTAATGTGTAAATAAGTACTATAGGGAGCCTGCGGGCTCCCTTTTTTTGGAGAAAGCAATGGCTCGTTCGCCGCAACTGATCGATTTTCTAAAGCAGGAACTCCGTGCTCAGGGTGTGACTTATAAAACTTTGGCGCAGCAACTTTCTTTGTCTGAATCAACCATAAAGCAGATGTTTTCAGCGAAGAACTTTTCACTAAGACGTATGGATCAAATTTGTGAAATTTTAGGCATCGAGCTGACGGATTTACTTGCTCGTTATGATGCGCGCGAACCTAAAATGGAGCAGCTCACGCTAGAAAATGAACGACGTCTGATATCTGATATTCCGTTATTAATCGTGGCCTACTGCGTCACAAACCATTGGAGTATGGAAGACATCATGCGCAACTACGATTTGGGTGAGACGGAATGTATACGTTGTTTAGCGCAGCTCGATAGGATGAGAATGATTGAACTGTTACCCGAAAACAAAGTGAAACTGCTGATTTCTAAAAATTTCCAATGGCATAAAAATGGCCCTATTGAGCAGTTTTTTCGCACCGAAGTGCAGGCGCGATTCTTTAGCGGCTCGTTTAAATCACAAGACTCTCTGCATCTCGTGAAATTAGGAGATTTGTCGGACAAATCGATCGCGCAAATTATTGAACGGCTTAACAGCGTTGGAGAGCTTTACGAAGAACTCAGTAAGGAGGACCGCAGACAACCCTTTGATCAACGCTTTGGTAGCAGCATGGTGATTGCGATTCGCAAGTGGGAATTTGACGCTTTTAAGGACTATCTCAAGGCCTAGCCCGAGGCGTCAGATCACGTATCTTCTTTAGCGCCCATTCATCCAGTCTGCCAACCCAAGAGCGCACGCCTCGATTGGCCTTGTGCGCGGTATTGGCGACTTCAAATAGCGCGCTTTCTTGGGCTTTTTGAACCATGGTCTTGCGCGTTACGTTGAAGCTTAATCCAAGAAAAAACAGCAGCAATACGACAGGGAAGAACGCAATTAGGATAATCCATTTTTGTTGGCCATCGAAGACCCGCCAAAATCTAGCGAGGATACGAAAGAATTGTTTGCCTCGACGGAGGAATAAGACCTTAATTTTTCGAATCCAGTACCAACGATTTTGTGAAAAAAATACGCCGTAACGAACGCTCAAGGTTTTGAGAAGCTTCAGAATCAGCAATTTGCTTAAATGCCAAAGTAGCAGCCACACCGCTTTGAGGAGTGCGAAGAGCTTTAGCGTAATCAGTTTCTTGATGATTACTTTTGTAAATGGAATCACCACCACCCACAGATTATGCGAAAGCCAATCAAATACTTCACGCCAGTAAACCGCTGCAAAGCCAAGCTCAACTAAAATAACACTGGCTGAAAGTACCAGTAACAGAGAGTGGAGGGGGGTCAAGATTAAGCGACTTTATAGGTTCTTTTTCCGTCAAAAGGTATACTATCATTATTGATTAATCCGTCAGTGATCAATGCACAGACGCATTATTTCTTGACGCTCAGCCAGCGGCTTCACGGCCAACCTTGACCAGCTTTTTTTGCTGCTTGTCTCTACCGATCTTCTTTACAAACTTTGCACAATTACCTGTTTTTTGACTTATGCCGCTCGCTAAAAGAATTATTCCTTGTTTAGACATCGACAATGGACGCGTGGTGAAAGGTGTCAATTTTGTTGATATTCGTGACGCCGGAGATCCGGTAGAAGTTGCCAAACGCTACAATTCTCAGGGGGCGGATGAAATAACCTTCTTGGATATCACGGCGACTTCGGATGCTCGCGACACAATTGTGCCCGTGGTTGAAGCGGTAGCTGCAGAAGTTTTTATTCCTTTAACAGTGGGTGGTGGTGTTCGTAAACTCGATGACGTCCATCGCCTCTTGCTTGCTGGTGCAGACAAAATATCCATCAATAGTACTGCGGTTTTCAATCCAGAGTTTATTCGCGAGGCAAGTGCACACTTCGGTTCCCAGTGCATTGTTGTAGCGATTGACGCCAAGCAAGTAGCGGACTCTCGCTGGGAAATTTTCACTCATGGCGGTCGCAAAGCCACAGGCATTGATGCTATTGAGTGGGCAAGAAAAATGAGTGATTACGGTGCTGGCGAAATATTGCTAACCAGCATGGATGGTGATGGCACCAAGGCCGGGTATGACTTGGCCCTTACCAAAGCGGTGAGTACTGCAGTAAAAATACCGGTAATCGCATCCGGTGGTGTTGGAACTTTAGAGCACCTCGTGGCAGGGGTCGAAGAGGGCGGCGCCGACGCCGTATTGGCGGCATCAATTTTTCATTTTGGTGAATTTACCGTGGCTCAGGCAAAGCAATCGATGGCTGCAGCGGGGATTCCGGTGAGATTGTGATGGAAAGTTGGCTAGACGAGATTAAGTGGAACGACCAGGGCCTAGTAGCGGCTATTGCGCAAGAACCTGCCAGCGGTAAAGTGTTGATGATGGCGTGGATGAATCGTGAATCTCTGCAAGCCACAGTGGAGCGTGGAGAAGCGGTCTATTGGTCTCGTTCTCGGCAACGTCTCTGGCACAAAGGTGAGGAGTCGGGTCACACACAGAAAGTGCTGGAACTGCGTATCGATTGCGATGCCGATGTGATCCTGCTAAGCGTTGAGCAATATGGCGGCATTGCCTGTCACACGGGAAGACATAGCTGTTTTTACCGAGTGTATAATGATGGTGAGTGGCAATCTGTTGAGGGCGTTGTGAAAGATCCCGAACAGATTTACTCTGACTATAGAGGTGGTAATTCATGAAAGACGACGTGCTAAGGCAAATTCACCTTACCTTGGTGGAGCGACTCGGAGCAGATAATGACTCGTCTTATACAGCTTCCCTTTATCGCAAGGGCCTTGATGCGATCTTGAAAAAGATTGGTGAAGAGGCCACTGAAACAGTCATGGCTGCCAAAGATGGTAAGCCTGAGGAAATAATTTACGAGGTCGCAGATCTTTGGTTTCACACTCTGGTGTTGCTCGCACAACAGGGTTTAGGGCCAGATCAGGTTCTTGCTGAACTTGATCGCCGTAGCGGCACATCCGGTTTGGTCGAAAAGGCCAGCCGAACAGACAACTAACAACGAGGTTTAGACATGGGCATTGGTGGAATTTCAATTTGGCAGTTACTGATTATATTGGTCATTGTGGCTTTAATATTTGGTACCCGTAAATTGCGTGGCGTCGGCAGTGATCTTGGTGGTGCAGTAAAAGGTTTTAAGAAAGCCTTGGATGATGATGAATCTAAAAAGGACGATGTCGAAGACGTTGTTGCTGAAGCTGAAAGCGCTGAACCAGCAGAAAGTGATTCCAAGTCATAATCTCTTAACCTAAGTCCGCACTAAGCTATGTTTGATATCGGCTTCTGGGAGCTATTGGTTATCGCTGTGGTTCTGTTATTAGTGATGGGGCCAGAACGTTTGCCTGAGGTGGCTAAGCAAGCGGCTTTCTTCGTTCGTAAAGCCCGCCAAGGAATGTTTCGGTTGCGCAGTGAAATGCAAAATGAGTTGGATGGCACGCCGTTTAGTGAACTTGAGAAGGCAAAACGAGAAATCAGTGATTTAAAAAATGATTTGCGCCAATTTGGACGCGATCTAGCAGACTCGGCTGAGCAAAAGATCGGGCTCGACGAAGCAAAAGAGCAAATCGAAATGACGGAGCTAGACACCGATAAAAGTGTGGCTAAGGATGACGCATCGTGACTGATGCCGCAGAGCAAAAATCGGAGCCATTTGTTTCACATTTGGTTGAGCTGCGTAATCGCCTGTTATGGGCGGTGGGCGCAGTATTATTGCTTTTTTTGTGCCTCGTGCCTTTTGCCAACGAACTTTATGAGTGGTTTGCAAAACCTCTGATTTCAAATCTGCCGCAGGGCGGCACCATGATTTCGACTGAACCACATGGGCCATTTTTTATTCCCTTTAAGTTTGCCTTTGCCACAGCATTCGCGCTTGCGATTCCCTTAGTGTTGTACCAAGTATGGGCATTTGTGGCGCCTGGTTTGTATCAAAACGAGAAGAGCATTGTCTTGCCGCTAGTTGTCTCTAGCACCTTGCTGTTTTATTTCGGGATCATGTTCGCGTACTACGTTGTGTTCCCTATCATCTTCAAGTTCTTTATCGGCATGGCCCCTGATGGCGTTGCGGTGATGACCGACATCAGTGCTTATATGAGCTTTGCGCTAAAGTTGTTCTTTGCCTTTGGGATCGCCTTTGAAGTACCCGTGGCAACCGTTCTATTAGCGCGAATGGGCGTCGTCTCTACGACAAATATGGCCAAACAGCGGCCCTATATTATCCTCGGTGCATTCGTTGTTGGAATGTTGATGACACCACCCGATATCTTTTCCCAGATTATGTTGGCCGTACCAGTCTGTCTATTATTTGAAGTGGGCCTATTTTTTGCTCGCCGCTTAGAGCAGAAGGATTTACAACGGGAATTGGAAGAATAATTAATAATAGTGTGAATAAGCATCATCAGGAGTACTCATGAGCACAACTGGAAATAACTCTGAAACTAAAATCATTGACGGGAAAAAAATTGCCGCCGAAATCCGTGCCGAAGCGGGAGAGGAGGTGATCGAGCTGAAAAAGGAAAATATTGAGCCCTGCCTTGCAGTGGTCTTGGTCGGCAATAATGCGGCCTCGAAAGTGTACGTTGGTAGTAAAGTGCGTGCCTGCGAGGAGGTCGGCATTAAGTCGATCAAATTGGATTTAGCTGCGGATATTAGTGAAGATGATTTGCTCTCAGAAATTCAAAAATTGAATGACGATTCGGGGGTTCATGGAATTTTGGTGCAGCTACCACTGCCGCACCATATTAATGAAGAGCGTGTCACTGAGGCCATAGATCCCGGCAAAGATGTTGATGGCTTTCACCCTGTGAATGTTGGAAAGTTGAGTATCGGAATCGATTGTCTTACTCCGTGTACACCCTCTGGTATTCCAGAGATGATTGTTCGCAGTGGCATCGAAATGTCTGGTAAGCACGCCGTAGTTATTGGGCGCAGCAACATTGTTGGTAAACCAATGATGAACATTCTCGTGCAAAAAGGAGCGAAGGCTAATTGCACGGTTACTTGCTGCCACAGCGGCACCGATCATCTTGCAGAATACACTCGCCAGGCCGACATTTTGATAGCGGCGATTGGTGTGCCTGAGTTTGTGACTGCTGGGATGGTTAAAGAAGGCGCTACCGTTATTGATGTAGGCATCAATAGAGTGGAAGACCCAGAGCATTCGCGCGGCTACCGCCTAGTGGGTGATGTTGATTTTGAAGATGTCAAAGAGATTGCTGGTGCAATAACGCCAGTGCCTGGAGGGGTTGGCCCGATGACTGTGGCCATGTTGATGAAGAACACGGTAAAAGCCGCGAAGATGCTACAGCATTCCTAGTTTATGCTTAGTGGGTGCATGGTGTGTACAAGTGTCTTCGCTCTTTAATTTCTGCAGATGATTTTGCTGGGTCTCAGTCGGCCCGGCACAGCCAATCATTCAGCATGCACTTGTGCAAAAACCTTTCTCGAGCGAGCGTATTTTTAGCGTTGCTTATCGCGCCGATCATTTGCTCGGCCACGTCTATACGCCAATTACATATTGATAACGTCTTTGATGGCGCTAAAGTTGTTTTTGCCGGCACTGTTGTCAAGTCAGAAGCTCGCTGGAACGAATCTAAATCTCGAATACATACGTACATCACATTCGCTGTCGATGAGGTTATCAAGGGCAAGCTAGAGTATAGCGATTTAGAACTTAGATTTTCTGGCGGGCAGGTAGGGGATGTCAAACAAGAAGTACAGGCCATGGTTTACCCTCAGTTGGGTGAGGCTGGCGTTTACTTCGTTGAGCGATTAGATCGACCCTTGATTAATCCCTTAGTGGGTTGGACTCAAGGGCACTTTAAAATGAAGAAAGTGGACGGCGAAATGCGTCTCTTTACGGCCGCCGATGAAGCCGTGACGAGAATGGCGAGTCAACACGCTAAAAACGGCGCAAGCAGTTTGATAAATACGCTGAGTAAGGGCACCGCGCTAGGAATAGATACAAGCGATGAGCATAAAAAGGCGCTTTACGTTGAGGATTTTATAAATTTCCTTAAGGCTCGTTTGTTAGCGGATTAGTGCTGTGAAGCCAGCGATACTTCTTGGGTTGTTGTCACTGGTTGTTGCCATAGAAACGGCCTATGCCTTTGATGCGAGTACCCGCCCGTGGCGATCCGGGGAAACAGAGTTTAAAACTGAATTCTTTAACAGCCCCTCACCTGATCCTAAGTTTAAGCAGGCCTTTGAAGAAGCCATGCGGATATGGACTGAAAACAGCACCTTTGTTTTCACCGCTGATTCTGATTCTAGTGCTGATCCGTGTGGTGCCGATGTTTTAAATGGTATTTCTTTTGAAGAGGATGATTGTGGCGATGCTTACGGAGCGAGCACTTTGGCAGTGCAGACCGCTACTTTTAGCGGTGGGCAACGTACCCGTTCAGTCATCACATTTAATTCAGCAGTAAATTGGGACGTGTTTTCCGGCAACCAAGCTGGGAGTACAGACTTTCAACGAGTGGCAATACACGAATTGGGACATTCGCTCGGGTTAGGTCACGAGGACAGCGGCGTGCCAGCCATCATGCGTTCGTTTATCGGCAGCATTGAAGTGCCAACCACTGATGACATAAATGGCGTTGCGTTCATGTATGACACCGATGACGATGGGGTCGGGATTGCTGAGGACAACTGCAGCGACGTTGCAAATACAGGGCAAGATGATCAAGATGAAGACGGGGTTGGTGATGCCTGTGATGCAGATATCGATGGGGATGAGGTTTTTAACGGCGAGACAGTAGATCAAGCGTATGCGGTAAGTTCATTAGTTAACAGCTTCTTTTTCTTGGGTGCCGAAAATGGCGGAAATTGGTGGGCGCAAACATTTACCGCCGCAGTCGCAGGGCAGTTAACAGGAGTTAAACTACCCACCAGTTGTGATGATCGGGAGAACGGCCAACCGAGTAATCTTAGCGTAAGCATTCAAGGGGCAACGGCTAGTGGATTGCCAAACGGTGTGGAGATCGATGCAATCACAGTGGATGATGCGACTGGCGTAGGCGAGTTAGGTTTAATGACGTTTGATTTGAGTGGGGGCGGTACCGCAAGCCTCATTCCGGGTGATCAATACGCCATCGTCGTCAGTTCCAATGGCGAGTGTTTTTATCAAGTTGGGTCAGGTGATTATTCACCGGGGCGTGCTTCGGTGTCAGGAAACGGGAGCACTTGGTTTGGGCAGTCTTTCGATTTGCCGTTTCTCACCATCGTTTCACCAACCACACTCGATAACTGCCCGATGATTATCAATGCTGACCAAGCGGATGCTGACAATGATGAGATTGGAGATGCTTGTGAAGATATGGACAGTGATGCGGTTGATGATGATGTTGATAATTGCCCGAACACACCCAATACTGATCAAGCAAACTTAGATCAAGACTCGTTTGGTGATCTCTGTGATTCAGATATGGATGGTGACGGCGTTGATGTAGGAGAAGACAGCGATGACCGCAATCCATTGCTATGCATAGATAGTGACGACGATCAGTGCGATGACTGCAGCAGCGGCATGTTTGATCCAGCAGACGATGGTGAAGATACCAACGGTAATGGCATTTGCGATCTCTCCGATCCTGATAATGATGGAGATGGCGTGTCAGATGCTGAGCCAGACAACTGCCCAGATATTGCCAATCCGGATCAAGCTGATGCAGATGGGAACGGTGTTGGTGATTTATGCGAAGCAGAACTCTGTGTTCCAGTAAAAGCGGGCAACGGAAACCTCGCGCTAATTTGCATCTAGAGCCGCGAGTTCTTCAGCATCAAAGCCGGCCAACAGACGGGCCTCCTCATTAAACGGCCCACGAAGCTCTCCGTGCAAGTGTGTTGCAACCAATTCGCGAAAAGTGGAGCGGGGTTCTAAACCGCGTTCCTTGCAATGATAGAGAAACCATTTAGAACCGATTCCTACATGACCGATCTCATCTTCGTAGATGGTGAGCAGAATGTCGGCTGCGGCTTGGTCACCGGCGTGAGTTAATTTTTCGATCATGCTTGGGGTTACATCCAAACCGCGCGCTTCCAAAACGCGTGGCACCAAGGCCATTCTCGCCAATACATCATGGTCGGTATCCACAGCCATTTCCCACAGGCCATTGTGTACGGGGTACTCCCCATAATAGCTGTGGTTAATAACCAAATACGCGTCAATCATTAGGAAATGTCGGGCTTCATCAGCGGCCACTGAAAGCCAGTCTTGATAGTAAGCGTCGCTCTGATTTCGAAAGCGGTAGGCGGCATCCAAAGCTAGATTGATGGCATTAAATTCAATATGAGCGATGGCATGCATCAATATGTTGCGCCCCGTCTGAGAATTCATGCTGCGTCGTTTAAGGTGTTTTGGCGAAACCAGCTCGAGTTCCTCGGGGTGGCCCGGTGCTGAAATCGATCTTGCTGCGGCACTATGATTAGCTTCTTGCAAGTCAGGGTGTGAGAACAACTGTTGTGCTCTACTGCACTTTTCTTGAGGGTCGCTCTCCAAAATTGCGTCCAATACGCGCTCGAAAAAGTTACTCACTGGAAAGGTGTCCAGAGGTGCAGCGCGGTAGCTCATTAAGATCGTAATGCAGGCAGACTCTACCGAAGCCGGCAGCGGCAAAAAACTGCGCAACAAATTGGCCCTGCTCAAAACCATGTTCAACGATCAGGGTTCCATTTTTATTGAGAAAGTCCGGTGCACATTTCACAATATGCCGAAGGTCGGCGAAGCCAGCCTCATCGGCAATCAGAGCTATGTCAGGTTCGAATCGTAAATCTCCCTGCTCTAAATGAGGGTCTTCAGCCGCGACGTAGGGTGGGTTCGCAACAATCATATCAAAGTGTTCTGCGCCAACATTTTGATACCACTGGCTCTGCTTGAAGTGCACGTTGTTTAGCGCATGGCGGTCCGCGTTTTGCATCGCGACCTCTAAGGCGGCCGGTGAAATATCCACAGCGATTATTTCAGCATCCGGTCGTTCTTTGGCGAGAGATAATGCAATCGCGCCACTGCCAGTTCCCAGATCTAGCAATTTAGGGGACTGAGTATGTTCTATCAGTTTTAAAGCATGCTCGATCAAGGTTTCTGTGTCCGCTCTAGGCACCAAAACCGCCGAATTGACAGCTAAATCCAAACTCCAAAACTCTTTGTGACCAGTTAAATAGGCAATGGGTTTGCCTTCTCTGCGCGCTCCAACCAGTACTGCGTATTCTTTAATATGGTCAGACGTAGCTAACGTATCTCCGTAAGCAATCAACCATGCCAAAGGACGTTGCAGCAAATGCTGCATTAATACCTCGGCATCAATCCTCGGTGTATTACTGGTGTCTGATAATTGGTGCGCTGCATCATCGAGAAGTGCCCGGTAACTGGGTGAGCTAACCATCGCCTAATTCGGCTAGTAGATTAGCCTGATGTTCCACGGTTAACGGTTCTACGATTTGCCCCAAGTCTCCTGAGATGACGGTGTCTAGTTTATATAGGGTAAGGTTGATCCGATGATCTGTAACCCGGCCCTGAGGATAATTATAGGTGCGAATCCGTTCTGATCGATCGCCGCTACCGACCAGGCTTTTGCGCGTTTCAGCTTGTTCAGCTTGTTGGGCCGTTCTTTCGGCATCCAGAATACGAGCCTTTAACATCGACATCGCACGGGCCTTATTTTTATGTTGTGAGCGCTCGTCTTGGCATTCTACAACGGTGCCGGTGGGTAAGTGGGTGAGGCGGATCGCTGAATCCGTTTTGTTCACGTGCTGGCCACCAGACCCAGAGGCTCTGAATGTATCAATGCGCAGGTCGCTTGGGTTTATGTCCATATCGTCGCCAATCTCATCCACCTCAGGCAAGATGGCAACCGTGCACGCCGAGGTGTGCACGCGGCCTTGAGTTTCAGTTTCTGGAACACGTTGCACACGATGCGCGCCTGATTCGAATTTAAGTTTTGAGTAGGCGCCGTGGCCCTCGATGCGCGAGATTATTTCTTTGTAGCCACCGTGTTCGCCATCGCTATGACTCATGACTTCAACCTGCCAGCGTTGTGCTTCGGCATAGCTTGAGTACATTCTGAACAGGTCACCGGCAAAAATCGCTGCTTCATCGCCGCCGGTGCCGGCCCGAATCTCGAGAAAAATATTATTGTCATCGTTCGGGTCCTTTGGGAGCAGCAACTTCTGTAAATCCTGTTGCAACACCTCCTGCCGCTCGCGAATTTCCGACAACTCATCGTGCGCCATTTTGCGCATCTCTTTGTCCTCTTCGGCCATCATGAGTTCAGCGGCTTCGGCATCGTCTTCCAAGCCCTTGTACTCGAGATAGTTCTCAATGATTGGCGAAATTTCTGACAATTCGATACTGAGTTTACGAAACACGTTCTGATCGCTTTGCGTTGTGGGGTCAGAGAGCAATGCGTTCAGCTCTTCTTGGCGGTCAACCAAGGCGTCCAATTTAAATCTTACTGAATCTTTCAAGATGAATTCTCAAGTGGTGGGGCGAGTGCCAAGAACGATCGCAATTCCGGGCATCCAAACCCAGTTAATTATCAGAAGGGTTCTGGGTGTCCAGGTCGAACAGTTCTCGCGCGGCGCTAAGCAGTTCTTCATCATGCCTTTGGCGCAGTGTTTCGGTTGGCAGATGCATGAATTTTTGCGACAAGGCATGTGCAAAAACCTGTAAAACTTCGGCTGGGTTATCGCCGGCTTCTAGCCTTCGCATGGCGCTGCGAAGCTCTACATCGGTTAACGCAGAGGTATGCTGACGCATCTGCCTAATTGTCGGGATGGACTGCAGATTGTTATACCAATGCATAAATTGCAGCGTTTGATCTTCGACAATTTTCTCGGCTTCAACCGCCGCTTGTTGGCGGTTCGCAACATTGTCGCTGACCACCTGAGCGAGATCATCGACGGTATACAGAAACGTATTTTTTAATTCTGCAACTTGCGGTTCAACGTCTCTTGGGATGGCCAGATCTACAATAAATACGGGCCGATTCTTGCGCTTTTTCAAGGCGCTCTCAAACGCTCCTTTACCCAGTATGGGTAATGTTGAGCCAGTGGAACTGAAAACCATGTCTGCTTCGGATAAACGAGTCGGCAATTCGTGCAAGGTTATCGCCTCTGCCTGGAACTCTTTAGCGAGACCCTCAGCTCGCGCCAGCGTGCGATTTGCCACGATAATCTTGCGTACCCCTTGTCCATACAAATGTCTGCAGGCCAGTTCGATTGTTTCACCGGCACCAACGAGTAGCACCGTTTGCTGGGAAATATCGGAGAATATTTGTTTTGCTAGTGCTACCGCCGCGTAAGCAACAGACACGGCATGGCTGCCGATGCTGGTGCTACTGCGCACTTCTTTAGCCACGGAGAAGGTAGTTTGAAAGAGGCGGTTGAGGACTTTGCCGGTATTGCCATTCTTGTGCGCTTTAGCAAAAGCCGTTTTCATTTGCCCCAGAATTTGCGGTTCGCCGAGCACCATTGAATCGAGGCCAGAAGCAACTCGAAAAGCGTGTTTTACCGCCTGATGTCCAGGTAATGCATAAAGAAAAGGAGCCACTTCATCTCTATTTAGCTCGTGGAAATCGCAAAGCCAATCACTTACAACACTTATGCTCGAATCCGGAACGTGGCAATACACCTCTGTTCGGTTGCAGGTGGACAAAATGGTGGCTTCTTCAATTTCGGCACGCTTACGAATATCACTCAAGGCGTCATCTAGATGGTCA
>CALJJR010000087.1 GCA_937973905.1 uncultured Arenicella sp.
AAGAGATATTCGTTCAACAAAACCTCAGTCAGCGCACCGTGGTAAGTCTGGTGCCGACAGGGCAGTTCGTGTTTGATGACGTGGCCCTTGAGAGTGGGGATAACCTATTTTCTGCGCTGTCGCTTGATGCAGGGAATAATATTAGCTCGCCAGCTCAAACCATTAGCGTAGTCAGAAACCAAGCGGCTCTTGCTGATTTTTCGGTACGAATCGACACCAATCCACAGTTCGGTGTCGTTGGACAAACGATGAGTATTGCGCTAATCGTTGAAAATCTCGGTGACACGCGTACAGAGACTTCAGAACTCGTTGCTCGAATATTGCAGCCCGACAATACATTCATCGAGTTAGAACAAACTTTAATAGGCTCAATTCCGCCGGGCGAGCAAGTGCGGATAGAGTTACCTTGGAGCCCTGCAGTGGTGGGTGACTACACAATCACCGCTTCGATTGACGATGCAGATCGATTTGCCGAGGTTTCAGAGAGTAATAATCACGCAATCGTTCAAATCAACGTGTTGGCGGATGCGTTGCCGACCCTAAGTCTTGCAACAAACGGCGAAAGCGATGGCCAATTATCGCTTACCCTTAGTGATTCAATCGATAACGACCTCACCGTATTCAATCCGGGGCAAACCTTTGACGGAAGATTAATCCTTCGTGCAATAGACGCTCAAGACGGTACGTCGAGCAACCTGTTTGATCGTGCTGTCCTAGATTTGGGTTATGACGAATCCCTTGTTGAAACTGTGTCGACCGAAGCGGGCACACTGCTGCCGGGTGAGTATGAGCTGCGCGCAGAACTGTATGATGCCCAAGGCGCTCAGATTGCCAACACATCTTCTGCTTTAAACATTCAAAGTGATATACAAGCTGACGTGTCGTTGCAGACCAATCAATTTCGCTACACCCAAGGGCAAGATGTCACGCACATCATAGATGCGATTAATAGCTCGCAATCTGAGCTGCTGCAGAATGGCGTGCTACGCCTTGATGTTAGAGATGATCAAGGTGTTGTCGCTTTCAGTAGTGAACTTACACTGCAAACACTTTTGCCAAGCGAATCGGTTTCTCAGCAAATAGTTTGGCCAATGAATCTAACACCGCCGGGCACTTACTTTACGCGCGTGGCATTGTTGGCTGGCAACCTTCAGCTTGCAGAGTCAACGACTCAAATTCTGATTGAACCCGGTAGTGCAGAGCTTGTCGGCGCCTTGGCGCTAAGCTCTAGACAGATACCAGTAGAGTCAAACCTCCTAATCAATGCAGAGATTAGAAATACTGGCGTGCTTGATTTAGCAGATTTAATTGTTGATCTTCGTCTTCTGAGTGCTGATGACGAAGTATCTTTGCAGTCTTTTCCAATACTTGAGTTGGGAGCCAGTGAGCAAGAGTTAATTTCAACTGAGTTCAGCCTGGCTGGCTTGGTACCTGCAGCATATCGGGCATTGTTAGAGGTGCGATCCGGTGAAACTGGCGATCGAATAGTCCTTGATTCAGCTGCGTTTGAAGTGTTCGAATCAGAGCCGCCGGAACTCGTGATTTTGACTCCAGCTGCCGATCAGGTGGTGAATAGCTTCCGTGCGAGCAGCTTGATCCAAGCACAAGACGAGTTCGGCGTCAGATCTGTGAGTGCACAAATCGATTCAGGCGCGGCCGTGAACTTATTCTCTTCGCCAGCCAACGGAGGTTTGTATCAGTTATCGCTCGCTTCATTAGAAGAGGGTAACCATCAAATTACAGCTCTCGCGATTGATGTGAATGACAACGAGAGCAACCCGGTCAGCCGTAGCTTTGTGGTGGACAATACGCCTCCAGATATTAATATTCTAAACATCGAAGACTCTCAAGTATTTGAGACTTCTGTTGTGCCATTGGTAGAAATCTCAGACTTGAATTTAGTGAATTCTTCTACCCGCGTAAACGGCATTGACGTTACTAGTGGTACGGTGATTTCCGAGCCGGGTAATTATCGATTGGTTGTAGATGCCGTGGATGCGGCGGAAAACCGCAGCCAGCTTGTACGTCGTTTTACCATCGGTACCGATACTCAACCTCCAGAGCCAGAACTAGCCGCGAGCGACGACACACTTGAGCTGAATCGAGGTGTCTGGGGAACCATAGATTTGCTCGCCAATGACCTGTTTGAAGAACGCGCTGATCTCGTGGTTACGATAAGCTCGCAACCTCAAAACGGCTCGCTGGTGGAAGCCGGCAATGGCGTATACAACTATTTCCCAGCTCTAAGGTTTGTCGGCAGCGATAGCTTCAGCTACGAGGTCTTTGACACGGAGAATCAACTTCGTGCAACGGCACAGGTTTTCATCCATGTCAGCCCGGTTGCCAGCTGCTCGATGGTGCCAGATCATATTACCGAGCAATTAGGTGAGGTTGAACTACCTGGGTGGGCGCGTGCGGTCAATGACAATCAGCTGATGCCGCAATATCAGGTTGAAATTCTCTCAGTATCAGATACATCCGCATTTGTTGACACGGGTGTACCAGAGATAAATTACCCCGCTTGCGATCTGGTCTATCAACCGAGAGCGGGAGTCAGGTCAACGGTTGAGGTGACATATCAAGTAGTGGATGCCGCCACTAGTGGAGATGAGTACCGGTCACCCGAACGCGTGTTTGTTATCACTATTGATTCGGGTACGGATCCTGCAAAAGTTGTGATTCCCGCGATCTTATTTCTCTTGCAGGAAGAACTGGAAGAGCCGGAACAAGAGGAGCAACCATGAATGCCGGTCGTCGAGTATTGCTGCAAAAATTAACCTTAGGCACCAGCGGTCTTTTAGTCGCGATGCCTGCAGACTGGAGCGTCCCGATCGTTCGTACAGTGTTGGTGCCGGCACATGCGCAAACGTCAGCAGAAATGCCACCTCAAAGTGAACCGCCTGTTGAAGAGCCACCCATGTCGGAAGAACCGCCAGCAACTGAAGAGCCTCCAACGACTGAAGAACCGCCTGTAACCGAAGAGCCGCCTGCAACGGAGGAGCCGCCAACCACCGAAGAACCGCCAACACCCGAAGAGCCAGAGTCTTGCTCCGCTTTTATCGAAGAACCGGTTGATGAACCCATAACCATCACCGTAGCTATCAATGAAGTTGTTGGCCCGGTGACCGCCGCGCGTAATGGCAATGAATTTGCGGCCGAAGTTAGCAATGGAATGTCGGCTTGTGACGATCAAGGCAATACCACCAGTCAGACAATCCGGTTTTCTGGAACCATTTCGCCAGCCGACAATTCCATCAGTGGAATTTTTGAAATAGTGGAATCCTGTGGTTCGCAGACTGTCTGTGAACAGATAGCCACATTCCAAGCGGATCAAACCCCCGCAGATTCGAACTCGGAACTTGGTGCGTACAGCGGTCGGGTTGTGGGCACATTAACTTGTTGTCAGGACTTTCTCTAAGCAATGGAACTATGCGAATAAACCGTACAAATTCACTGGCCGCCGGGTGTGCGCTTAAAAGAGCAGCATGGAGTTGTATGCTTGCTTTCGGCCTTTCTTTTGCGGGCTTGCTTCTTGGCAACGAACCTGATGTCTCAGAACTGCCTGAGCAAAGAGCCGCATTAGGCGATCAATTTGAATTGCGTACCGAACGCCCCAGTTCAAGTTACAAACAAGTTCTCAATCAATTGGCGAAAGAACTGCAGCAAATGCCTTTTGCGCAACAGGGATTTGGCGACTCATGGAAGTACTACTTCGGTTCTCAAGGAGCACCCACCGGTCAAAGAAAAGCGCTTAGGGCGATTTATGAGTCGCTCGAAGCAGAACATCGTCTGCAACTAGCAAAATTTTACCGGCTTGAACAGCAGCTTGAACAATCTGGTATCGGCGCTAGCTATTTGGCTCGAATGGAAATCGCTCGAGAGAAATACGTTCAGTCTATTGACCAAGTTCTCACTGGATTAAGGGCTTATGTTGATTCGCGTGACCTCAATAAATCGAATCGCGAGTCGCTATATCAACGTTTTGATCGACGGAGTGCGCTCAGCGAAGTGCTCAACAGCACGCAGCGTTTGATTGAGTATGATCAACATCAGTCTTCGCCGATTCTGCGCAACCAATTATTGCCTTACAAGTCTCATAACTTGCCAGCGCAGCCATTGCGTGATGCACCGCAAATATCACCAAGTTATGAGAGTGGTGAGGCCGTGATACCGAGCAATGAAGATGTCTCTACTGAAGGCATCAGTGAACGGGTTCGCAGCAAGGCGCAAGAGTTGAGTTTTGACCCCATTCTCATTTACGAATTTGTTAACAGTGAAATAGCCTCGGAAGTTTACGCGGGGTCGATGAAAGGTGCGGACGAAACTCTAGCTTCTGGCGCTGGCAATAGCGTCGATCAGGCTGCCCTGCTGGTCAATTTGTTCCGAGCAAGTAGTATTCCGGCGCGTTACGTCACTGGTACTATATCTTTGCCTTCTGATCGCTTAGTTAATTTGCTCGGTGTTGAGAACATCAATCAGGCGATCATTGGGTTGCGCCAAGCCGGCGTCCCTTCTGAAATTATTCAAACGGGCGGAAGAGTAACCGGTGCGCGTCTAAAGCACACCTGGGTAAGCGCTTATATTCCTTACGACAATTACCGCGGCGCGACCGTCGATCGAAGCGGAAAGGTGTGGTTGCCATTGTTCCCTGCAATTAAATGGAGCGAAAATAGCGTTGAGCCGTCGGCCTTGGTTAACGCGCAGGTGGACTACACAGATATCCAAACAACCGTGTTTGAAGATGTAGATGCGCCCCTTGCTTTGAACCAAATAAGGCAACGTATTACAGCATATTTACAGAGTGAGGGATCAAATCAAACTTACGCTGATGTCCTTTCGCAGAGAGAAATCGCAACCCCAAAACTAGGGCTGTTACCAAACAGTCTCCCAGT
>CALJJR010000088.1 GCA_937973905.1 uncultured Arenicella sp.
TGACTCATAGAAATAGGAATTCTGACTTCTTAGCTGTCAGTAAAATATACAAAACGATATAGGACTATACTCCCAAATAGACCAAAACACTTTTCCAAGATGAAGCAATACCACAGCCAAATTGAATCAGCTGCCCTTCAAAATTCTCTTGGCCCTTGCCAACAACGTTATCATCTATCAAGCACTCACCTTTCAATAAACCTTTATTCGGCGAAATAATCAACTGCTCAACCATTCGCATGCCAAGATACTTCTCTACCCAAACTCTTTCTCGGTGTAACAAAGATGATTGACTAGAGACGGTGCTGTTAATATCCAAGGTTCATATTCTTTTGAATCATAGAGTTTTGATACGGCTTTGATAGCGTCAGGGAGGGATTCAAGGTTTGCATAGAATCCATATTCGGCTTGAGGTTAAGGCATTTTGGGGTTTCGCTCCTTTGCCGCTTTCGCTGCTGCCTGCAAGTCGCAAAGAGTGTCGTCCATGTCGATGTATACAATTTTCTTTTTCATACTTTCCTATCTAAATCTTTAACGATTGGCTGAACGTTGTATTTCTATCCTTACCTGTTGACCGATATAATTTTGCAGGTCTTTTCCCCGCTATTTTGCTGTTACCAGTTTCTTCAACTAAGTCTGCTGCGAGTAAACGGCGACGGAAAGCTTTCAATTGAAGATCACGCTCCAGAATTGTTTCAAAGACCGTTTGCAGCTCAGTTAGGGTAAATTCTTTGGGCATGAGTTCTATTGGTAAAGCGCTATACGTAGTTTTAGCCTTTAACCTTCCGTTGGCCAATGCAACAAGCGCTTGATGATCAAAAGCCAATCCCAGTCTCCTTGCCTTCGATACAGGAATCCAGCGTGAGCGTTCTGTAATTAGATTATCCTTGACTTTGTTAACGTCGATAAGGGCAAAATAAAGAACAGTAATGGACCAACCTCTCGAATCCCTAGTACCGCTTCCCACGGTTTGAATTTGTTCTAGATATGGAGAACGAACTCCAGTTTTCTCTTGAAGTTTACGGTATGCCGTTGCATCAATATTTTTATCCTCTTTGAGATCAATAAAGCCACCAGGAAGTGCCCATTTATCTTTTTCAGGATGCTCATCGCGCCTCACTAAAAGTACATTTAACTCATTGTCTATAATCCCGAAGATCGCCATATCAACCGTGCATAGCGGTACGTCGAAGTCATGAATATCATATTTCTTTAAAAACTCTTTTTCATTCATAGCAAGCTTTCCAATCAGCAGGATAAGCATGAAGGCGTCTCAAATGAAACGCCTTCATTATTCCGGATTAATTGTTGAGTTCTAAACGCTCTCTAATTTCATCAAACGTTGTTGCTAGAACCAATTTACCATCTTCAAAAACGGTTTTTAGCTCACCGCCAAGTTCGGTTTCTTCAGTTTGGCGATCAAATAGTTCATAGCCGTTTTCTGTTTTCTCTATTCTAAGCAAGCCCGCCGCAGAGCGTTTTTGACCATCGTCAGTTTTAGGATCTTTGAAGATATCTCGGCCTTCGCCATTAACTTGCCCCCAAGTTGCTTTGATCGCGAACCCAAATGTGTCCCGTGTCATGAATTGGTAGGTGTAACTACCAACGCCGAACACGATGTTAGTAGATGCAAAACCCTTTCGCTCTAAACCCTCGAGAATAGCTTTGGCGCGCTCTAGAGTAATTGAGTCACCGTAGATCAAACCAACGCGCTCATTAAGAAGTTTGTAGCCTTGCTCCGTTTCTGTGCCTCCGAATGTTTCCCACAGGCACTGGACTGCGCCCTTGTTTTCAGGGCTGCCAGCGGGAGCATTATCGTCGCCACAAATGATTTTCACAGGGTCACCACTGTCTGGCCTAAAGACTGTCTTAGCTAAACCTATTGCGTTTGGGGTTCGTTTAAGAATATCTTCTTTAAGCGTTACCGCAAACTCAGTTATGACTTTCCAGAAATCCCAGGTATCAGAAACAATAGATACGATGCCGCTGGGGTATAACTCGTTAATGAGCCTTCGAAATGTTTCGATCTCATCGTCTTTAGTGCCCATGCACATGACGCTATGCTCAGTAGCTGGCACTGAAACGCCTATGACATCGTTAGAACCGTAGTAGTCTTCAGCATAATCAATGGCTGAAACACTGTCGGTACCCGCAAAGCTGGTTAAGTGGCCGATACCAGCTTGCGCGGCATCCTCCGCTCCACTCATACCTCTAAAGCTAAAGTCATGCGCCTGTATGGGAACCAAGTCTAATGGCGCACCTGTTTTAAGAGCATACTCAGTGAGTAGTCGTTTGTACTCATAAGCAATAGTCGCTGTTGTACATGGCTTCCAAATTTCAGCACTGATGCTTGTCTCAATGTAGTTAGTCAACCAATAGAATTGAGTCATTGTGTTTATAACCGTGAACATCGGCACTCTGATATTGACGCGACTCCCCTCCGGCAGTGCTTTGATTTTGAGCGGAAGGAAACCTAGGTCGTGCAACTCTTCGATGTGATCAACGGGAATTGCGCCTTCGCCTAATGAGGTGTCCATTCGTCGCTTATACTTTGCAACCACCTCAGCCTTAGGCTTATCAAAGAACTCGCGCTTCCATTGGTCAATAAGAACACGGTTTATATAACCCTGAAGCCCAACAAATACCACTCGGTCATCAAACCCATCAAGCACTTTTGCAAGGCGAGAAGAGCGTGGGGTAAAGTTAGAATAAACGTACTCAGTTCCTTCAGGGTATTGCCTTCTGTGATCAGCTTTATAGAAGTCGATTGCCGTTAACGGATTCATAACGTTTCTCCAAAATTGTATGTGTAGCTAATGCGTTTAAGGTTAGATCCAGTTTGAGTTGTAAAACTGGATGTAGTGTAGATTTCGTCGATTAGTCCTTCGAAAACGTCAAGGCCTTTGCTGAAGATGCCGTGCGTCACATACAACACGACTCTCTCAACATTTTTTGCTTTCAATTGCTCAGCGATTTTTATAAAAGTGAAGCCGCCGTCACAGATATCATCCGTGATGACCGCACACTTACCAGAGAGATCGCCACTCAGGACTTCGGTATGCGTGATTTTTCCTGTAGCGGGGTCTCGTCGCTTTTCGCAACGAATCATTGCTGCTATTCCCAAACCTCGCTGAATGTCTTTGCAGCGGCCTACAGCGCCTTTGTCAGGGCAAACAAGCACTGTGTCCTCAGCCTTCAAGAGTTGAGTCAACTCAGCGGACGCATTAATGATCTCCGTAGGTCTGACATTTTTTGCACCCGTGAGCTCTAAGCCCTTGTCGCTATGGCAATCCCATACCACTAGATCGTTGGCGTTCAGACTCTTCAAAAGATCTGCCATCAACTGAAGAGAGAAAGCTTGGCCTGGTGCGCAGACACGGTCTTGTCTTGCATACGGCAAATAGGGCAATTCAATACTCAATTCAACCGTTTCTTCGTAGGCATTGTCTAATGCATTCTTTAGTAGTAGTAAATCTACAAGATCATTCGAATTTTGAATTGCAGCTAACGCAACGAATTTCGGTTCATCAGGTAGCTGGCCCAGTTGAACATGCCGCTCACCTCCAGAAAACTGAAAAAAGCTTGCATCAATGTTTTCGCCTGAGAATGTTTTAAGGATAATATTCATAT
This sequence comes from uncultured Arenicella sp., assembly GCA_937973905.1. Lineage (GTDB taxonomy): Bacteria > Pseudomonadota > Gammaproteobacteria > Arenicellales > Arenicellaceae > Arenicella. The sequence goes on from CALJJR010000088.1 coordinate 3,631, forward strand.
ATATAATGTCATTTAGCCATTAAATATATGATGCCTCATTGTCACTATATATGTCAATCGTTATCTAAATTATTTTTTGCACCTTATAGTTCACCGATCTCTATGCTGACTCACTCGACTATTGAATACATTGAAAAGGCAGAAGATGGGTTATACGTGGATCAATTCACGATGTAATTTGCGCCTAAATGCGAATCAGTTTTGGAAACAATTCAACAGTCAGAAGTGCCTGCGGTGATCAATAACCAGATCTTTGAGATAAAGTCCGCGCATATTTTGCAACCCGGCCCAGCCGCTCTAAGCGACGGGCTTGATCAGCTGGTAGAGATTGTTTCCAATTGGCGCAGTGCGCATTAACGTGGCGCCGAATACTGAATTGCTTTTTTATCCTTAATCAACCGAGACCAATACCAGTTGTAAGGGTGGATTTTGTCGGTGACCTGATTTGTGCGGCTCATCATTGGGCGTTGCTCGTTGCGCCATCTAAATACACCACCCGTCAGGTTGTATGCCGCCGTCGCACCATACTGGTCAACCACGTCATCAACCCGGGCAGCCAGCTTGGACGACCGCCGCCCGACCGAACAGTAAAACACAGCTGTTTTGCCATTCAGCTTAGCTGCGTACTTCTGTTCAAAATCTTCAACAGAGATATCAGGATCCACCCGGATTGCCCCTTCGAGATGACTGACGGAATACTCCTTGGATTCACGCACATCGAAAATCACTAGCTCATCAGCGTTCATCGCCAAAAACTCGTCGGCGTTGATATGCTCTACTTGAGCATAGTCAGCAACGATCTCTTTATGAATTGATGCAAGTTTATCGCGCGCATAAGCGGCCTGGCCGAATAGCGGTAAAAGCACTAACAGCAAACAAAATACTCGTAAGTCCAACACTCGCATCAACAAATTTAAAATATTAGCTAGAGTTTTATAAGACCGAAGAATAAATGGAATCCTCGCATCCGACATTTTAACATCGACCTAAGAAACCATATCGCGCCTTCTGCGTAAATCCATTCATAAGGAGCTACATGAAACAACGAAAACACGTGATGTTCGATATCGATGGAACCTTGGTCCAAAGCTTCGAGTTTGATGAGCAAGTGTTTGTTGAAGCTGTGTTCGAAATTAGCGGCCTAGACATTGATCAAAACTGGGCGTCTTACCCGCATGTTACGGATTGGGGGTTGATTCGGAGCTTCTGTGAGAAACAGGCGTCAGTAAACGAGTTTGCGGCTTGGTATCCGGCTATCAAGGCCTGCTTCATAGATAAGATTTCAGATTATGTGAAGCATTACCCAGTTCAGCCGATACCGGGAGCAATCGCTTTTTTTGAAACTCTGAGTGCAGATGAGCGCTACCAAGTGAGCATCGCTACTGGCGGCTGGTTGGAGACAGCAAAATTAAAACTCAAGAGCGCGGGATTCAACATAAATGATACCCAGGTTTACTCATCAAATGATCACTATGAACGCGAACAGATTATGGCCCTGGCAGCGACCTCCAAAAAGATGAACTACTTTGGTGATGCTAGCTGGGATAAAAAGGCGTGCCAGCGACTCGGTTATAACTTTATTGGTGTCGGACCACGCGTGCAACATGCCCAGCATATCGAAAACTATTTAGACCCCAACAGAGCGCTCAATTTTATCTGCTAAAACGAAGCCGTTCTGATCACCGAGAAGCTAGTTGTCCTCGAGGCGCGATTTACTATTTGGGTCTAATAAGTGCTCTTGCTTTTGCTTCATGGTGGTCGTAGATATAGACACCTCAAGCAACAAGGTCGCCAACGATAAGGTCAAAACAACCATAGCGGCAACAAACAAGTACCCTACTGATCCGCCTACATAGGGTGCAGCGAAGTCGCCGAGAAATAGTAGCGCGATGATGATGCAAACCAGCAGCGCTGCCATCACTGCAAAACGGATTGACCAGGTAATAAGTTCAACCCGGCGCCAAGTGGTATCGGCTTCAGCCGAAATGGGCCCACGCTGCTGTTCTTCGAGATTGACTACGCGGGCATGTAAGAACCGCCAACGATCAACAACCCGCGCTAAGCGAAGTGTCAACATCGACAAAATGGCCGCAATTCCGGTGAGCAAAAACGCCGGCGCGAGGGCAATTTCGATAATTCCAGAGACCGTCATGACGGTTGTAGAGTGATCCATATTCCAGGTTTAATGTTGGCCGATAGCTGGCTTAATAAATGACGACAATAAAGCATACGTCATCAACAGAGCCAAGACCACGGCTGCGACAATAGCCACAGTGTTGTTCACGATGTGATGGGCATGCTCAGCCTGAAGTGAAAAGTCAAAGCCCCAAAATTGCGCACCCGCATCTAACGCAAAACCGAATATAAACGCAACACCAATCACGCCACCAAGATAGGCCGCTAAGGAGCGTTGACCCAACTCGGTTTTAACCACTCCGAGTGTGGCGATATTGGTGGCAGGGCCGACCAGCATAAACACCAGAACAGCGCCTGGAGAGACTCCAGCAAACAGCAAACCGGCAGCAACTGGGGTAGAGGCCGTTGCACAGATATACATGGGGATGCCGATCGCGGCCATCATTAAATAGGCGCTAAAACCTTGCCCCCAAACGGCGAGGAATTCCTGCGGCACAAAGGTCTTGATCGCCGCGGCCAACAACAAGCCAATAAGCAACCAAACCACAATATCGCGCAATAAATCGACAAAGGTATAACGCAGCCCAGCGACGATTTTCTCTGGCAATGCTTGAGTCTCAGCGCGCACAGCATCGTGCCCAGCACAACAATCGCTTTGCACCAACTCAGTTTGGCGCTGATCATCATCACCTCTTCCGACTAATAAGCCAGCCGTAATAGCTGACACGATGGCGGCGAACGGACGCATGATCGCCATCACTGGCCCGAGGAGTGCGTAAGAAATTGAAATTGAGTCGACACCCGTTTCAGGAGTGGAGATCAAAAATGACGTGGTTGCGGCTTTGGATGCGCCAGCTCGACGCAAGCCAATCGCGGCGGGAATCACGCCACAGGAGCACAATGGTAAAGGAGCGCCGAGCAAGGCCGCTTTGATGGTGCTTGCCACACCGGGTTGGCCAAGATGGCGAGCTAAAAAGTCTTCTGGCACCAGCGTTTTAAGTAAGCCCGCAATAAAAAAACCAAACAACAGCCACGGCGCCGACTCAACAAAGAGATCAATAAAATTTAGCAAGAGATTCATGCAGACGACCCTGATTTCGAAGACACCTCAGTGCCGGCCAATGCTTCAAGTATGGTGCAATGAGTAGCCGGCTCGGGGCCACCACAGCAGGCAGCGCTCAAACTTAGTAACGACTTTTTGATCCGCTCTAATTCTAATAGTCGAATGTTGACGTCGTCCAGCTTGTCATCGACGAATGACTTAACGTCCGCACATGATTTTTCGTCTTTAGTAACTTCTAAGGCCAACAACTGCTTTATTTCATTCAAGGTAAAGCCGACTTTCTTGGCCGACAAAATAAACTCAAGGCGACCAATCTCTGCTTCCGAGTAGAACCTGTAACCATTACTGGAGCGCTTAGCCGCTGTTAACAGGCCTTGTTTTTCGTAGTAGCGCAAAGTGTCTGAGCTCAAATTCAGGGCCTCAGCCAAATCGCCGATTTTGTGTAGTGTCTGTTTCATGACTTGACTATAAACCTTAGAGTTAGCTCCAAGGTCAAGAGTTTTTGTTTAAACTCTCTCTCCAAGCTGAAAAAAACAGCTAAACTCATCGCAAAAGCGCATCCACGTTTGATAATAATTATGAAAGTTCTCTCGTTCTCTCTGATCCTTGCCCACTTATACCTCAGCGCCAGCGCAATGGCCGATACGCTTAGCTCAGACCCATATCTGTGGCTTGAAGAGGTTGACGGCAAGGCGCCATTGTCTTGGGTTGAGAAAAGGAACAGTGAAACATTTGCGCGCTTGGGCGCATACCCGCTGTATGAAGAAATTTATGCTGACACGCTCAATACGCTTAATAGCAAAGACAAACTTCCCGAAATAGAAATTATTGGGCGCCATGTTTATCACCTCAAGAAGAACGCTGACCACCCTCGCGGTATCTACCAACGCACCTCAATAGAGAATTTTAAACAAGGTAAAAACGATTGGCAGACGGTGATTGATATCGATGCCATGTCCGCTCGAGATGAGATTAAATGGGTATTTCATGGTTTGGATTGTTTGGCGCCAAGTTATGAGAAATGCCTAATGCGCTTATCACCCGGTGGTGGTGATGCGGATGAGCTCAGAGAATTCAATGCGCGAACACTCACGTTTGTTGAAGACGGTTTTAATCTGCCGGAAGCAAAAATGTACGTCGAATGGATTGACCAAGATCATATTTTCGTAAGCACAGACTTTGGGGATGATTCGACAACTGAATCGGGCTACCCGCGGTTCACGAAAATCTGGCAGCGTGGCACCTCGATTGATGACGCTAAGACCGTGCATGAAGTGACTAAGACTTCAGTAAACAGCTACGCAAGACGGCTTTCCAGCGAGTCGCAAACTGTAGACTTGTTGGTAGAGGGCTTAGATTATTGGAATCGACGATTCCACCAGTGGGACGGTAAAAAGGCGCATGCATTGAGGTTACCCTCGTCAGCCGTGGTTGAAGACGTGATTGAAAACTATTTGGTGGTTTCACTCACA
>CALJJR010000089.1 GCA_937973905.1 uncultured Arenicella sp.
CTATTGGCCTCATAGGCTAACCAAGCCACTTGCTTGGACTGCTTGTGCAGGCCTTGATTCGGGTCTCCAGAGGCAACAAAGTTTAACCAGTACTCTGTCATGTTATCAGTCAGTTGCTGGTCGGCTTTGCTGGTTGGCAGCCATTCATCATGGGTATCAAATACATACGGCAGTTCAGCACCATGATAGACCCCCATCTCGGCGGCCAACTCGCCGTCACGTTGTTGGTTAAAATAATACACCCAGCTGCGATTGCCTTTTGCCTTATGTGCCTTAGCGATCATGAGTGAAGGGCAGGAATAGTTATAACTTGTGGCCAGCAGATCGACCCGTGATCGTTGATCGGCTTCAGCATCACTGTTGAGAACTTGCGCTAGGCGCATTTGTTTGTCCTCATCGAACATAAGGCCTTGATCTTGCAACCACGATGCCACGGTGGCGGATGCATCTAAATACATTCTCGCCTCGTTGGCATTACTGCCAATCAACAAGTCTACAGGGTTTAGTTGTCCTCCTAAAAGGGACTCTTTAAACGAATGTGAAATGGTTTGCCCATCGACCACCGGGTCAAAAAAATGATTGGCATGGATTTTTTCTGATGCCTTGAGGATTTGCTCGGCGGGAAGTTGTCTCAGCGTATCAATGGAGCTGTTAGGGCCGGCGAGTGCTTCGGCAAACTCGACACCCAAGGGATCGACAGCAGTTTTCTCCGCAGTTCCGTACACAGCCCATCCACCACTCTGGATGATAGCTCGCTGAAACAAGCCCGACGCAGCTGGCATCGTCATCAGGTAAGCAATATTATTGGCGCCTGCGGATTCACCCGCCAAGCCGACTTTGTTTGGACTACCGCCAAAGTAAGCAATATTCTCTTGAATCCAACGTAGGGCAGCGATTTGATCGAGCAAGGCAAAATTCGCATTAGGTAGATCAGGATGGGAGAAAAAGCCGAACACGCCAAGACGATAGGCAATGGTGATCACAATCGCCCCTTTCGCGGCTAATCGCGCACCAAGATAGTTGGGCTCATAAGGCCACCCACCTTTATTGCTGCCGCCGTGTAGAAACACCAAGACCGGTAAATCCGCATCGGTGACTTCTTGCGGGCGCCAGATGTTCAAGTATAAACAATCCTCACTCACCGCTGGCGTTGGAAACTCATCGGCATCGCCACCAAAGGATTCGATCACGCCTTTGTACCAATTGGCAATATGATCACCTTGCATACATGCGGGCGCGAAGCTTGTCGCATCAAAGCTGCGTTTAGACTCGCCACTGGCAGTGGCAGCGGATGTGGTTTGCAGTGGCGGAGCCCAACGCAGATCGCCCACCGGCGGTTGCGCAAAGGGTATACCTAAATACTCAACCACATCAGGCACTGATGACTGTCTACCAACATAGTGAGTAGACGCTGTAGAGATCTCGGGTTCGACTAAACCCGTAGGCGCTTCAAGCTGGTGAACGCAGGCTGAGAGCATGAGCGTCAGCGCGAACAATCCACTCACGTTTTTAATTCGTTTCACCGCCTGAGTTTTTGTCATATTGAGACCATGAAACCAATCTAGGTAGTGTGCTACCGATAGCTATCGAGAGCCGGCCCAAGCGCGTCTTTGAGTGGCTGTAAATGTGTGTCGTAGTTTTGCCACTGCTGCACCGAGGTTTGATAAATGGGTTGGCGAACCTGCTCCGCGCTGGGCGTTCTAACCGCGCGCTTGGTTTTATAAAACTCCAAGCACTGAGCTTCAAAGGGTAGTTGACAGTAATCTAAAATTCTCCGCACTTGGGTTTCTAAATCTTCGAGCACATCTTCATGTTGTACTCTAAGTATCTTGCCAGGCAACTCCCTGTCCCAGTGCGACATCAAATCGACGTAACCCCGGTAATATCGACCAATCGAGTCCAAACCATAGGTAAACTCCTGGCCTTCTGCGAATAGCTGCTTGAACCCACTAAAACAGCAGGCCATAGGTTCTCTGCGTGCATCAATAATCTTCGCCTTAGGCAACATCAATTGCAGCAAGGGAATATGCCGAAAATTGTTGGGCATCTTATCGATAAAAAGCACACCACTGCCACGATGGTAACGAGTGTCTTCGATAAACTTCTCACCAAATCGCTGAAACTGCTGCGCTGGAATACCGGCTAAGACGGCCGGATACTTTTGCCCACCTTGGAGGCGCTTGCGCCCGTTTAGCCGGTGCGCCAAGCCAATAATATTAGCCAGCTCCATAGTGCCGTCGATGGCGGAATGCGAGGCCATAATTTGTTCGAGCAAAGTCGAACCAGCGCGCGGTAAGCCAACCACAAAAATAGGCGCAGGGTCCAGGCAGCCAAACTCGGCGCGCGCGGCAAAAAAGTCTGCATCAAACAGCTCTTGTTGCTCGAGAAATTCTCGTTCAAATTTAGCTGGGTCGTAGCGACTGTCTTCCTGCTTAAGTCGATTTCCTCGTTCGTAATACAAAAAGGATTGTTCGAAATCTTGTCGATCCTCATACGCCTTCCCTAGTGCGAAACACAAATGAATACGGTCGAGCAATGATGTCGTGTCAGCCTCTTCCTGGCTCTTCATCTGCGCAATTTCTTGCTCGCTGAAGCGATAGGTTTTCAGATTAGCCAAACTCCAAAATGCGTCACCGTAATCAGGTTTTTGCTGATAGGCAGATTGGTAGGCGCCAACGGCTTGTTCCGCCCGCCCCATAGTCTTTAGGGCGTGCCCTTTGGCGGTATGCACGGTATGCAAGTTTGGCTGTGCTTGCAAGGCTCGATCATAACGATCTAAGGCTTCATCAAAACTGCCGACAGCCTGAAGTTCGTTGGCCAGCATGACCTCAAACGAGACATTATAAGGTTGTTCGTCGTGCAAAGTTTGTGCTTGTTCTAGCGCGGCTTTGAACTTCTGGCGTCGATGTAAAATCTGCACATAATCCATTCTCGCCCGCACGTAGTCTGGGTGAAACTCA
>CALJJR010000090.1 GCA_937973905.1 uncultured Arenicella sp.
GTCGGGAGTAAAAAAACTTACTGAAGTCGCTCATAGTGAATTACACGCTAAAAATATTCGTGTTGTTGGATTGTCTCCGGGTACAGTAGCAACCGATATGATGGCAAAAATTCGTGATGCGAAAATTAACGCTGTGAGTAGTCTAGACTGGTCGGTGCATATACCACCGAGATGGGCTGCGGAGGCGGTGGCTTTTTTATGTGGGCCAGAAGGTAATGAGTTCGCAGGTACTGATTTTTCAATCAAAACTAAAAAAGGCCGAGAACGAGTTGGACTTCCTGAAGAATACTTGGGAGAAAAATAGGATCTAATTTCCAGTAGATTTATTTCAGGATAGATAGGCCTATAACAAGGCGCTGCTGTCGGACAAATTTCCGCCCTCCAATTTGCCACGGAGCGCAGCGTTAATATCTGAATTGGTTACAGAGTCATAAGGAACTGCGTGCTGGTAAGTCTAATTTTGACCGTTTCACTGTGTCAGAAAGTAATAGTAGGAGCATTATCGGCAACAGAATTTTTCTTTAAATATTGTGATGGGAAACTAACTGATGCGGATGTTAACGCACAAGGAAACAAGGTAGCCTCTGCTTACTTTGGTGATGATGCCTTATACTTAGATGATTATTGTCATGTAATTGAGTATGAGCTTTATGAAAGGACTGAAAATGATCTTGATTTCAACAAGCTCAAAGAAAAAATGGATTCCGGGCTAACGTCGGGAATTTTGACAAAAGCCGCTCAGAAAGCGAGCAAGCCTTGGTGGAAATTTTGGTACAAGAATATAGCAAGGCAAGAAAAAACGCCTTCGGCGTGGACGCGCGCAAGATGCTTCGCCCGTGTTATTGGCGCAATGCTTACAAGGAGCTATCCAGTGATTAAAGGCAACTGTTTATGCGGTAAAGTTAGTTATGAATATCTTGGTGATATTAAAGAAATTGCTATGTGTCACTGCTCGCAATGCAGGCAGGCTCAGGGCAGTGCGTTTGCAACCAACAGCCCAGTTGATTCAGATAAACTGCATTTTTCGGGTAAAGAGTTCATAAAGGAATTTCAATCCAACAAAGATAAAGTGAGAGCTTTTTGTTTGAATTGTGGCAGCCCTCTGTACAGCGCACTGAGAACTCTTCCGAATATAAAGCGGTTACGCATCGGCACAATCAAAACTAATTTTAGTTGTGAAAATAAATACCATATATTTTCGACATCAAAGGCGCCATGGCACTCAATAACAGATAGTTACCCTCAATACAGAAAACTTAAAAATACATAACAGTTGGCCATCGTTCCAGGTCAAGTAGTTAGGCCGCATTTTCGTTCTATCGTGTGCTCATTTTCATCATTGCATTGAGGAAATCTTTGGTAACAGCCTTGTCTAAGAGGGAAACTGAGGAGTGCTGGCACTGGATAAAGTGACACCAAGAGAATTAGAAACTTGCTTATTAATACCAGTAAGCTTAAAAATACCCTTAATAGGCGTGTAAAGAGACATTTAGCGATTCACCCTCGGCCCATCTTGCATACTCTGGCGGCCTCACATCTCTGCGTTGATGAACAAGTACCATATTAGATGTTCGCTAAAAATCGAAACGTCGATCGCCCTGCACCTCAAAGAATAAGCTGGAATCACCCTTTACGGTTACTTGTAATGCTAAAAACCGCATTTATACACACTTAAGCCATTATGAAAAAAATCATTATTTTTGGAAATTCTGCATCAGGGAAATCGACGCTCGCGAAAACCCTCGCGAATAGACATGGCTTGGCTCATTTGGACCTCGACACCATTGCCTGGCAAGCGGTGACGCCACCAGAGCGGATGCCAATTGAAGAGTCCTTCAAGCTAATGCAAAATTTTATTCAAACTGAAAGACAATGGGTTGTTGAAGGTTGCTACGGTGACTTGCTGGAATTGCTACTCCCCTTTGCTAGCGAGCTGGTGTTTTTAAATCTGCCCGTTGAGCTGTGTGTCGAAAACGCTAAAAAGCGGCCTTGGGAACCTCATAAATACGAAAGCCAAGCCGCACAGGATGCAAACTTGGCGATGCTTATCGACTGGATTACACAATACGAAACGCGTGATGACTCTTTTTCAAAGGCCTATCACGAACACTTGTTTGCAAACTTTGGCGGTGCGAAAACGATGCTCACATCAAACGAGCGCAGCAAAGACTAAAGGTTTTTGCAGTGTTCTCTGAGGACGGTTTTTTGTATTTTACCCGTTGCTGTTTTGGGTAGCTCACCGAATACAATGCGCTTTGGTTTTTTAAATCTGGCCATGTTCTCAGCGCAAAAATCGATAAGCTCTTGCTCAGAAGCATCTGCATTCGGTTTTAATTCAATAAATGCACAGGGGACTTCACCCCACTTCTCATCATTCATTGCCACGACTGCGGCTTCTCCCACCGCAGCGTGTTTATAGAGCGTGTTTTCTACTTCCACTGAAGAAATATTCTCGCCCCCAGAAATAATAATGTCTTTAGCGCGATCGCGAACTTGGATATACCCATCTGGATGAATGACAGCGAGATCGCCACTTTGAAACCAGCCGCTTTGAAACGCTTTGTCGGTTTCTTCCGCGTTCTTTAAATAGCCCTTCATCACCGTGTTGCCGCGAATAACGATCTCACCCATCGATTCACCATCGTGCGGAACCGGCTCTCCCGTGTCTGGGTTAAGAACGTCAACGGCTTCTGTCATCGCGAATCTCACGCCTTGACGCGACATCAACTCGGCTTGCTCAGCCTCACTCTTTTCGCGCCATGATTGTTGTGGCGCAGCTTGCAAAATATGCCCGTAAGTTTCAGTTAAGCCGTACACATGCATTACCTCAAAGCCAAACTCAGCCATACGCTGCAATACCGCTGCGGGTGGCGGCGCACCCGCCGTCATCACTTGAATATTTGGTTGATATCGCTTGCCATCACCAGCAGGCGATTGTGCGAGCATGTTTAATACGATCGGCGCGCCACCAAAATGGGTTATTTGGTGTTGATCGAGCAAGTCGAAAAAGTGGTCAGGATCAAAAGCGCGCAAACAAACCACGGTGCCTGCTTTGGCAGCCATCGTCCAAGCATGACCCCAACCGTTGCAGTGGAACATGGGCACTGAATACAGATAACGCGGCTGATGTGGGACATTCCATGAGGCAATGGTGCCCATGGTCATCAGGTAAGAGCCTCGATGATGGTAGACCACGCCTTTGGGTCTGCCGGTAGTGCCAGATGTGTAATTGAGTGACAAAGCTTGCCATTCATCATCGGGCAGCTGCCAATCAAAGCCGGCATCGCCCTCTTCTACGAGACTCTCATACGGCGTAAAACTTACTTTATCTGGCAGTGTTGTCTTTTCTGCCTCACTGGCATGTGGGTCATCGATCAATACAATCTCTGGGTTCAGTTCAGCGATTGCTAATGCTTGCTCTAATACTGGCCAAAGCCCGCGATCTACGATGAAAATTTTAGTTTCTGCGTGATCAATAATGTACGCCACGGTTTCAGCATCAAGGCGAGTATTAATGGTGTTAAGCACGGCGCCAGCCATGGGTACTGAAAAATGGCTTTCATACATCTCCGGCGTATTGTGAGCGAACACTGACACCGTATCGTTTTTACCAATTCCTCGCTTTACCAGGCTGCTTGCTATGCGCACGCACCGTTCACGAGTGAGCGCCCAGGTATCACGCCGCTCTTGATATACCAGCGATTCTAAGTGCGGATAAACGTCAGCCGTGCGATGCAAAAACGATATTGGTGACAAGGCCACATGGTTCGCATCGTTCTTGGTTAATTGTTCGTATTCAATTGGCATGTATCGCTCCGGTAACTACCCCGCTGTTTGATTCAAGTTAGATTACAACTGAGAAGTGTCAAATGGAATCGGGTGAAAGTCACTGTGTTGACCATCTATCTTGATCCCGCTGTTTTGCTCAATATAGTCAATCGGCAGCATCGCAAAGGCAAGCTGTTTTTGAAAGCGATAAGACCAAGTTTGTGAACGAATTTCACCGATACAGCGGCCATTTTCTATGATGTCGATACCACCCACTTGGTTCGTATTGGCAGCCAAATCGAGCGCTTGTGAAAATGCCAAACCGACAAGTTTGCGCCTGCGATTGTTAGCTTTATCTCTTAGCGCAGGTAGGCTGAGACTCTCAATCTCTGCATTAAGATTGAGATAGCTGTCCAAGCCGCATTCGAAGGGCGTATCGAATTCGTCCATGTCATTGCCATATGAGAGCAAACCAGCTTCGAGGCGTTCTACACCATGTGGGCAACCTGCTCGAACGTGTAGATCTTCCCCCGCTTCGAATAAAGCATCCCAAAGCGGCTCAGCCAAGCCGGGGTTATCAAGATAAATTTCGAAGCCACCCTGCTTACTCCAGCCAGAACGCGCTACGTAAAATTTACTACCGCGAAATTCGAGCATTTCACCGCGAAAGAAACCTGTCGAGCGTACCGACTCGCCAAAAATTCTTGCCGTGAGCTCTTCGGCTTTTGGGCCTTGCACTGCTAGGGGAAAAACATCAGGCTCGAAAACCTCAACATCTAACCCGTAACCTTGCGCCAGGCCTGCGGCAAAGAACTTTACATCACTGTCAGCAATGGAAATCCAGAAGCGATCTTCGGCCAGCTTAATCACGATTGGATCATTCAAAATAAACCCATCAGCATTGCAGATGGGTGCGTACTTGCCTTGCAATAAATCTATTTTACTTAGGTCTCTGGGCGTCATGAGTTGCGCCAGCCGGGCGGCATCTGGGCCACGTAACTCTACCTGGCGCTCGACGGATACATCCCAAACTTGAACGTGCTCACACAGATGCCAATAGTCGGCCTCTAGACTTTCAAACAACGTGGGTAACAGCATGTGGTTGTAGACGGTGAAGGCCTTTGCGCCTGCTTGATCCACGCGCCTTGAGTAAGGCGTTGATCTGATTCGTCGGCTTTTCGAAAGTTGCATCGCGTTCGCTCTATTTTGACCTGCATTGAACGAGAGTCTCGCACTGAGTACTCGCTTTGGTATTGCTTGAAAGCGACGCACATTTGGGCGTTTCATAGCGCCAAGCTTTAGCCCTCAAGTGCATTGGGGATTGATTGTTGCCCGCCGAACCGACACTATCTAAGTTTGTAGAGTTTCGTCGGTAACAAAAATGCACGATAAAAGATCCGTCGTTATTGCAGATGACCATGCAATCGTTCGCAAAGGGTTTGTAGAAACCTTGATGGAACTTGAGGGCGTAGAGGTAGTGGCTGAAGTTGGCGATGGCCTGGCAGCCATTGCGGCAGTTAAGAAGCATAAGCCATCGATGTTGGTGTTGGACGCAGCCATGCCGATGGCGCGCGGGGTAGAAGTGTATGCCGAAGCGCGTCGTTGGAGCCCTGACACCCACATTATTGTCTGCACCGGTTTTACTTCGATCAACCTGTTGGCAGACTGGCTAGACGCCGGCGTTGATGGTTTGTTGCTCAAGAGCTGTGAGCCGGACGAGATCAAACTGGGGTTTCAAACCGTACTGCATGGCTCTTCTTATGTGGCGGTGCGCGTGCAGGAGATGCTGCAACAAAGTACCGGTACCGCCGAGTTGACCGACAGGGAGCGTGAAGTACTCGCATTGATTGCGCGTGGACACGCTAATATTGAAATTGGTGAACGCTTAAACATCAGTCCAAAAACCGTTGAAAAGCACCGCGCCAATTTGATGACTAAATTAGACGTGCACTCGGTAGCAGAGCTTCTGGTCTTCGCCCTAAAGGAAGGCTTGCTGGATGAATACACTCAAATTTGAGTCGGGCCTCATGTCTGCAAGGAGCGGTCAGTTCGGCGTGTATATGAACTGGGCACTTCGCAGATAGACTATGCAGTTGCTTAAAGTCATCCTTACGGGCATTAAAGCACTGGTCTTTTGTTACTTGTATACGGTCGCCTCTGCAAGTGCTAACGAAGCACCGAACGAGCGCGCTGTTTCGCTGTCATCCGAACTTTCTTTTTATCAACCATTGGCCGCTCATATCGGCTACTGGCTCGACCCAAACTTAGAGCGTTCAGTGGAAGAAGTTGCCTCGCAACCATCACTATTTGCCCCTTTTATTGGCTCTACAATCGGCTTTAGCGTCACCCCAGCACGGATCTGGTTGAAGGCTGATTTGTACAATCCAGAGAACGCCGTAGGCACGTGGCGCATTGATGTTAACCGTATCCACTACCAAGAGTTACAAATTTTCATTGCGCGAGAGAACGGCAAGATCGAACAGATTCTGCAACATCGCGAAACTGACCATTTTGATGCACGTTTGCCCGGTACGCGTTTATTAGGGCAGAACGTGACTCTGTCTGCCAACGAAACAGTAACGGCTTATATTGCTTATCGCTCACGCACCAGTTCTTATATTCCACTGGCGGTAGGAACCATAGCCGCGACGCAAGCATTACACGAACAAGATGATCGACTAAATTGGTCACTTAATGGCGCTTTAATCTCGATGGTCGCCTTTGCTCTGATTATGTTGCCAGTTATTGGGCGATCATTGTCGCTAGCGTTCTGTGGTTATTTGTTGGCGGGTACTTTTTTTGTATTTCATGCCGACGGTTACTCGGCCAAGTATTTATGGCCTTCCCAAGTTCAATACAGCGATGCGATTCACATGAGTGTGATGATGCTTATCCCTCTATTCGGCTTACATTTTGCGCGCATGATGTTCAATTTCTCAAGCATAGCGCCACGTTTTGAAAAACTAATCTTTGGGTATTCTGCAATTGCTGCGTTGGTCGTAGTCAGCTCAATCTTGATTACACGTAACCAATCGCTGACTCTATTGGCTTATTACATCGCGCCGATCGGTTCTTTGTTACAGTTTGCTTCTGGCACTATCGCGATGCGACACCGATTATTAGGATGGCTGCCCTACTTTATCGGCACTCTTATCGTCATTGCGCCATTCTTATACGCTGTGAGCGCACATGTCTTGCCATTTGAATTCAACGTGCGTGCCACCCTTGATTTCAGTCACGCATCTTTGGTCACCGAGGGCTTAGCCTTTGCGTTTGCGATCGCCTTACGAATGCTAGGCTTGCGCGGCGAACGCGATGGCGCATTGCGGGCTGAGCTATTAGCCACACAAGAAAAACTCGCCCTAGCATCTGATTTACAACGCTCGCAAGAAGACTACATTCAAGCACGCAAGTTGTCTGATATTCGCCGAGCGCAGCTGAGCAATGTTACGCATGACTTGCAACAGCCCTTGGCTTCATTGCGCAAAGCGATAGGCAATTTAACTGGCGATGACGAACAATCAGCAGCAAACATGCAGCACGCCTTTGACTATCTTGAGCAACTCGCGGTTGATCAACCTATCTCGGGGGAGTCGACCCTCAACCCCTTGGAAACCGAAGAAACTTTTCCAATCTCGGTAGTCCTCGACAATGTGGTGGCGATGTTTTCTGCGGACGCTGAGGCTAAAAATATGGAACTGCGATATCGCGGCAGCGACATCATGGTTCGATCTCAGCCCATCACTTTGCTAAGAATTATCAACAACTTAGTCACTAACGCAATTAAACACAGCGGCGCGCAGACTATCTTATTGGCAGCTAGAGAACGCAAAGAAGAACTCCGCATTGAAATTTGGGATAACGGCGTTGGAGTAGCAGCCGAGCAAATTGAGCTATTGCAACAAGCCAATCAAAAAGGGCCGAAGTCAGAAGGTTCCGGCCTCGGATTAGCGATAGTCACCGAGCTCGCCGACCGCTTTGCGCTGGAGTACGAATTTCATTCTCGCGAGCACCAAGGCACCCGCGCAGTTATTACTGTTCCAAAGGCATAACGCGGAATGCGGCTTAAATCAGCAGCCTTCTAGACCGGCTGGCAAGTCGGCGCTGGTCTCGGCGATTAACATATCCACCACGGTGCCCATGGCTTCACGTCTGTCCGCGCCCTCTTTTCTGGCTTCGGCAAATACGTCCATTTGACGACATGCGCTGGTGCCGCGCTCCATAATAGTGCGGGCGTGCTTTACCTCTTCCCAGCAGCCTAAGGCTTCAGCGTCCTCACGAATTAAGCCAATAATGTCTTCGATTAATTCGCTAAACGGCAAACATTCACCCTTACCCAGATCAATCATGCTGTGAGTACAGCCGTAGCGCTGCGCCCGCCAACGATTCTCCTCGATAAACATCGGCTGGTATACGCGCCAGCGCATATTGTTATCACGCAAACGAGCCAACATGCGTAAAATTGATTGATACAGCGCCGCGATGCACAGCGCATCTTCCAAGCGTGTACAGACATCGGTCACCCGCATTTCCAGGGTTGGGAACTTAGCGCTCGGGCGTAGGTCCCACCAAATTTTACTGGAGTCTTCCATCACCCCGGCATCAACAAGTTTTTCAATCGCACGTTGATACTCTGACCAACTATCGTAGTGATCTGGGATACCGGTTCGCGGCATCGAGTCAAATACGCCAAGACGAGCACATTTCATAGCCATTTCGTGGCCTTGCCAAAATGGCGACGACGTGGAAAGAGCGAGCAAATGCGGCAAGAAAT
The DNA here is from genome assembly GCA_937973905.1 of uncultured Arenicella sp. Classification (GTDB taxonomy): domain Bacteria; phylum Pseudomonadota; class Gammaproteobacteria; order Arenicellales; family Arenicellaceae; genus Arenicella. Next base: position 8,543 of record CALJJR010000090.1, read on the forward strand.
AACTGGCCTGATTCATCAGGTCAATGCGCAGCTCTTTATCTTCAACACCGGCGTGCACATGCATGCCGCAGATCAGCATACGGCGAATGGTTCCGCCCATATCCTGATTGAGCTGATCATAACGCTCGGCCGCGGTATGTTGTTGCGCACCCCATTGTGCGAATGGATGAGTTGAAGCGGCGATCACTCGCATATCATGTTTTTGAGCCGTATTGATGATAGTAGAGCGCAAACTCACAAGATGTTTGCGGGCATCATCAATGTCACTACAGACGGGCGTGCCAACCTCTACTTGGCAACGCAAAAACTCAGGCGTGACACGTTCTCCTAAACACTCTTCACAGTCCTTCATGAAATCTGGCGAAGGCTCCGACACTGCATTGCGAGTGTCTGGGTCGACCAGTAGATATTCTTCTTCTATACCAAGGGTTAACGCTGGAATCATGTTTCACTCCTCTGTTTCATGTGGTTGGTCTGCTCCGTGATTGCCCTCTATGTTCGCTTGCTCGTCGTACTAAGATTGTGCAACGTGCAGAATAGCGCCAGCGAGTTGCTCACAAGCCTCCTCAACGCCGGCAGCCGAAGAAATATGATCTTGACGCACTTCAAAAGTAAGGTGTCGAAGACCGCGCGGCCCAACGTGACGATCAACAGAATAATTGTAGAGACGCGCGTCGTAGGGTTGATTGTCCCCAACCGCCCACGACGATTCATCACGCAAATAATCCATCATCGCGTGCGCACTGCGCTCATCTTCGCGCCACAACAGGCCGACGTCCCAAGGCCGGTCTTCGGCGGCGCCCATCATGCGCTTGGTAAAACTGTGTACCGAGACTACAAAGGCATTTGAATTTGCAGAAATTTCTTCCACAGCGCCGCCTAAGGCTAAGTGATAAACATCAAACAAGTTTTCAACTCGCGAAGCGCGTTCGCTCTCGGTCAACATCTGGTTACCTGGAACCGTGATTTGATCACTCACCTGCGGAATTGAGTCGGTCACTGCGGGGTCACGATTAACATCGATCATCAGGCGCGAAAAACCACAATGCAGTACTCGCGCCTGCAAGCGATCACCTAACGCGTGAGATAATGCTTTAGCGCCGATGTCCCAAGCGATATGAGTTTGCAACACATCCTCAGACAGACCAAGATCATTGAACTCAGCAGGGATTCGATTGGAGGCGTGATCACAGAAGATCAAAAATGGTGCATCGCCATAAACCTTGCTATGCGATGGTAGTGAATCTTCCATAAGCTAACGCGACCCAGAAATCGTCATATTCTTGTCTACACCGACAAGCTGGGGCGATCGGCCAACTGAGTGCGCCAGCGGATCAAATTTTCGTGGTGATCTTGTGCTTTCACTTTTACGATTCGCGCAAAATCCACACACACTACTGCCAAGATATCGGCATTAGTAAAATGATCTGCAACCACGTAGTCACGCCCTTCGAGGTGATTATTCAACATATCGAAAAAGCTTTGTAGCCGTGCTAAACCGCGTTCGGCCAACTCGGGGATTTGCGCATAATTGGTTGCACCAGTGAGCGCGCGATCTTTCATGTGTGGAGATGAATTACGTAATGCTTCAGCGACTGCAAGCAGACCACCCACTTCGATTTTCGATGACCAACCAGCCACGAGACCTTTTTCTTCATGTGTGCGGCCAAGTAATGGAGGCTCAGGAAAAGCACTTTCTAGATAGGCATTGATTCCGGCGTTCTCAGTTAAAACAGTACCATCATCAAGTTTTAGGGCAGGCACAGTGCAACCCGGGTTGACGGCTCGAAAGTCTTCGCCCATTTGTTCGCCTTTAGCGAGGTCGATCTGCACTATCTCATGTGGAACGTTTTTCTCTGCTAGCCAGATGCGTGCTCGACGGGGGCTGGGGGCGGTGGAACAGTCGTAAAAAATCATGGGCTTTTTGCTAATAGGGTTATTTGGATACTGAGACTATAAGCTAAGCGCGATCGGGTTTAAACCGTTGTCAACAAGCGCCAGCCGGTCTCTGTTTCATCGGCACGCTGTTCAATCTGCAACTTGATCAAATGCGCATGCAACGACATTGCTGCGATGCCGTGTAAAGCCTCATCGACATCGTCGTACACCTTTGGCACTAAATTTTGGATAGTCAGCCCGGCGTGCGTTTCGAGCGCGGCAACCACTTTTGCTTCTCGAACCAACCGATGTTGAATGGTCCATTCCACCACTTCAGCAGGATTGTTAATCACGTCACCATGCCCAGGCCCCATCACTTCGATGGGATAGTTCTGCAGTTTACGCAACGACTCTATGTAATCTTTCATGCTACCTTTGGGCGGGATAATCACTACTGTAGAACCATTCATCAAATGGTCGCCGGTGGTTAAAAAGCGATGTTCCTCAAGGAAAAAGCACAGATGATTGCTAACATGACCTGGCGTGTAGATCGCTCTAACCAAACCGGCATCCAACTCAAACACCTGATCATCATGCGGTACTATCTGCGGCTTAAAACTGTGGTCTTCAAATTGCTGCCCGGGTGCCGCCGGAATGCCCAGTACTTTTGCGTCTGGTAAATGCTCCACTAGTTCAGCGACGGCAGGGCTGTGATCTTGGTGGGTATGGCTGGCAAATATGTGCGTGATGGGTGCACTCAAGGTGTCTTGCGCAGCGAGAATATTACTGACATGTTCGGCCAGCGCCGGACCAGGGTCGAACACCGCCAACTCAGAATTGCCATAAATATAGGTATTCGTGCCCGGCCCGGTCATTGGCCCAGGGTTGGCAGCGCATAAGCGATGCACATTGGGCAGAATTTTCTCCAACTGCCCCGCGATTGGGATGCCCATAGAAACCTCGTTAACCCTGGCGAAACTGCAACGCCGGAAATGCCTGACAGCCCAGCTGCTGATATTCCTGCGGGTTCCAAAAATCGCTCAGCATGTAACCATGCAAAAACAGCGCTGCATAGGCCTCGCAGCGATCTTCGGCGCTGGTCAAGATATCATCGTTCGGTATACGCGCTTTAATATCCGCCACGTTGGTGCGAATCTCGCTCATACGCGCACCGCCGTCGGCAGGTGTGTCGAGCACCATTATATTGGCCCCAGTGGCGGACCAAGGTTGCCAATTGTTTTGCGCACCGCTGCGACCTTTGCCTGGGTTACCGGTGTGCGCAAAGTTACCCCAATAATCCATCATTGTGGTCGTCAAGGACCGGCGACCGTCGGCGTTACTGTCTGCAACCAGTCGGTCTAGTGGCACACCACCTTTGAAATCGCCAAATACAAAGCTAATCTCCAGTCCGTGTGCAGCGCCAATCAAGGTGGGTAGGTCTGCGAGCAGGTTTTTTGGTGACTCATCCCAGTCAAAGCGATAGGCGTAAATCGGTCGCCCTCCTCCGGCTGAAATTTGCTTAGCCGGCTCATCAACCGCACCTGCTTTCCAATTCTCGGAAATATACTGCGAAACGCGATTATAGCGATCGACGTCTTTAATTCTGGGCAACACCCCAAACTTAAAGTCAACGAACTCTGGGTTGCGTGACAAGAACAGCTTTTGCTCATCTCGATTCGCGCCAAGCATCATTGGCACATTGTTATGAGTACTCGGAGAAGCTAACAACTGGTAGATGGACGCTTTTGGGATGACATGGCCATCACGAATAACGCGAGCAACGCGCATTTCATCTACTTCGCCAAGGTTTTTACTCGCTTGCGACATTAATTCAGCGCCGCTCATATCACGTAAGGATGCCATTAGCTCAGCGGCTGGCTTATCAGCCAGACGCTGGCGTATCTCGGCTCGGTTGTCTTCGGGGTTCTGCGTTTGAATGATCGATGAGAATAATCCGTTGGAGCTATTAATTAGCCCGGAGATTGGTGCTCCATTGTCTAAATCAGCGAACTCTTCTGCCAAGACCTTTAGGGTGGTATCAGCGCTGCCGCTTTGAGAAATAGCGCGATGGAATAAGCCTTTGGCTAGTGGCGACGCAAGCATCGAATAGACATTGCGTCCGCCAGCCGACTCTCCGAAGATCGTAACGTTATTTGGGTCACCACCAAAACTCGCTGCATTTTCTTGCACCCAACGCAGCGCGGCGATTATGTCGAGGGTTCCGTAGTTGCCGGAGGCATCCTCCGGGTTGCTCGACGTGTTACGAATGGCCTCGTGACTCAGCCACCCGATCAAACCAAGGCGGTAATTAATCGTGATCACAACCACATCTTGGCTGCCGGCAAGATGGTGACCCTGATAAACCTTGGCGGCGCCAGAATCATTGCCGCCACCGTGAATCCAAAACATAACGGGTTTTAAGTTGTTGGCATTCGCGGTTCGAGGCGCCCAGATATTTAAACTGAGACAATCTTCTGAGCCGACGATCTCACCGCGTTCACCTGGCACACCTGCCAACATACCCCAGTACTGTAGACAGGGTTCACCATAGCTGTTCGCCGGTCGAACGCCCTGCCAAGCCAGAGCTGGTTGAGGAGCGCGCCAGCGCAGATCGCCCGTGGGCGGCGCAGCATACGGAATATTGAGCCAACCATAGGTATTGTATTGATCCGCGAATCCGACCAGAGTTCCAGCATTGATAGTGCGTTCTGAAACAGGGTCGATCTGCGGCAACTCGCCCTGGAAGAGCGCCGCTGAACTAGGCTCAAAAATTGGCTTGGATTCGCCGAGCAAAGTAGCACAAGCGCTCACAAATAAGACCAGCAAGAGTGCGCCGACCAACAGTCGTTTTTTGTTCATTAAAAGCATGATGAGGATTCCAGCGGGGCTTCTAACTTACTGCAAAGCAGCTCAGAACTCAATTAAGCAGAATGCCAATTTAAACACCACAATTTAGTTGTGGATATGGCTCGACAATTGCCACCTCGAAGGTTAGTTTGGGCGATTCGCGAACAGTGATGTCACGCAGGCGAATTTGTCACCACCGGCGCGGGGATTAAAATTACGCTAAATAGTAAAATGAAACCACCGAGGATCAAGCTGTGAACAAACTCACCTATCAAAGCATCATGCTGGCCGCAGTACTCGCAGTGAGCGCATGCTCAGATCAGAGCACGTCGAACCAAGAAACTTCTGCCACTGCTACTTCTACGGTGGATACCAGTGTGGCTGGCACCAGCGCTCAAATCAAACCAAGTTATCCTCAACAGGTATTTTGGGGTGATACCCACCTACATACCGCTAACTCGGTGGATGCTTTTGGATTTGGCAACCGACTGGATTCCGAAGCAGCACTGCGCTTCGCCCGCGGCGAAGAGGTGACCAGCACGCGTGGCGTGCAAGCCAAACTCACTCGGCCATTGGATTTTCTCGTTATTTCCGATCATAGCGATGCGCTAGGTGCTACCAAGGAGCTCTACGAAGCACCTAGACTTTTAGTGCGCGACCCGCTTTTGCGCCGTTGGTGGGATCAAATGCATGAAAGTGAAGAAGGTGGTATTGCAGTCACCGGAGAATTAATTGATCGAGCTGCGCGAGGCGACTTACCAGAAAGCCTGACTAACGCCGAAGAGCAGAATAAGCGCATTGGCAAATTATGGCGTGCGCATAACAAAATCGTCGACCGTTACAACCAACCTGGAGAATTCTCTGCCTTCGTGGGTTTCGAGTATACGCCGATGCCACAAGGTAATAATTTGCATCGTGTGGTGATGTTTAGAGACGGTGCTGAACGCGCCAATACAGTGTTGCCATTCCCAAGTTTCCCGAATCCAGACCCAGAACAATTGTGGGCTTGGATGGCTAAGTACGAAGCTGACAGCGGCGGCCAAGTATTAGCCATGCCGCACAATAGCAATGTCTCAAATGGATTGATGTTCGCGATGAACAAATATGATGGCTCACCGATTGACCGCGCCTATGCAGAAACTCGCGCTAAATACGAACCAGTAGTAGAGATCACGCAAATAAAAGGCGACAGCGAATCTCACCCCTTTCTTTCTCCTAACGATGAGTTTGCGAGTTATGGTGATGCGGGTTGGGATAAATGCAATTTAAGCTGCACTGAAAACATGGAAGAAACGTCATATGCAGGCAGCTATACGCGCGAGGCGCTCAAACGCGGCCTCGAGCTCGAGCGGCAAACTGGCGTTAACCCTTATGCATTTGGTGTCATTGGCTCAACTGATAGCCACACATCATTAGCGACGGCAGATGAGAATAATTTTTACGGCAAACATACCGGCAATGAAGTCGGTGTTGAGCAGCGTGCTTTAACGCCGCAAAACCTAGGCACACGCCGCGGTCGGTTCGGATGGCACTATTTAGCCAGCGGCTACGCGGCGGCTTGGGCCGTAGAGAACACGCGAGAAGCGATATTTGACGCCTTCAAGCGACGTGAAGTTTATGCGACCACCGGCCCTAGAATCACAGTAAGAATGTTTGGTGGTTACCAGTTCAGCGGCGATGATCTCAACAATGATCTTGTTGCACAGGGGTATGCCTCAGGAGTGAGTATGGGCGGCGAACTCAAATCGAGTGAGCAAGCGCCGGGATTTTTAGTTTCGGCCTTGATGGACCCAGAAAGCGCAAATTTGGATCGTATTCAAGTGGTTAAAGGTTGGATTGACGAAGCCGGTAAAACCCACGAGAAGATATTCGATATCGCTTGGTCAGACGCCGGCTCTCGGGGAATGAATGAAGACGGCTCAATTGCAGCCGTGGGTAACACAGTCGATCTTAGCACCGGGACATGGACTAATACGATTGGTAGCCCGACGTTAAGTTCTTTCTGGCAGGACCCCGAGTTTGATGCTTCACAAAGTGCTTTTTATTACGCTCGCGTGCTCGAAATACCAACCCCGACTTGGCCCGTGCTCGATGCCATCAAATATGGCTTTGAAATGCCGGAAGACATGATCAAGACTCAGCAAGAGCGCGCTTATACGTCGCCAATTTGGTACCGCCCCAATTGATAAAACGTATTATTAATGAGCCGCTGATTCATTTTTTAATCGCGGCTCTGGCAATCTTCGCCCTCTATTCGTTGACTGGCAGCGGCGGGAGTGAATCCTCAACAGTTCTGATTAATAAGAATCAATTTGCCGAGCGCTGGCAGCGGGCGTGGCGTCGCCCGCCTACAGAGCAAGAACTGCGAGGTATGATTGACGAATACCTGAATGATGAAGTGCTATACCGCGAAGCCTTGCGATTAGGCTTGGATCGGGAAGATGCCGTGGTGCGCAACAGGATGTTGCAGAAGATGAAATTTCTTCAAGATCAGCGGGTGCCTCCAGCTGCCGAAGCTGATCTGCAAAACTGGCTAGATGAAAACGAAGCCACTTATCAACAAGCGGCCACGATGACACTTAAACAGATTTATCTCGGGCAACAAGCTGCGCAACAAAGCATCGCTAAATTTGCGGGCAAAGCAATCAACGACCAAGCGCTCAGCGCTCTTGATGATGGACTCTTAGGCATCGCAAACCGATTTGAAAATATCAGCACTACCGAGCTTGCCGGCAAGTTTGGCTTAGAGTTTGCGAACAGCGTAGACACTTTAGCGGCGGGCAGTTGGCAAGGGCCGATAACGTCAGGATACGGCCAGCACATGGTGTTTGTAGTTGCTCGAACCACAGTTGCATCACCTGACTTAAGCAACCCCACCATCAAACAACGTGTTGAAAACGATTGGTTGAACGCGCAACAACAGCGGCTGCGAGCGCAACAAGTTCAAGAATTGCGTGAGAACTTTACTGTGGAGTTCGTTGAATAAGATGCGACGTTTATTGGCTTTGTTACTTTGGGTGGTTTCTGCAGCCGTATTCGCCGATGAATTACGCCCGGCATACATTCAACTGGATCAGCTTGACGACAGTTCTTGGGAGCTGGTTTGGCAAGCCTCAGCGCGCTCTACCATCGGACGAGATGGTCAAGTGGTACTCCCTGAAAACTGCAACATGATCAGCGAGCCACTGGTTTCAATGCAAGCTGACAATGTACGCCGCTCGGCTCAGATTAATTGCGAAGGGTCGTTAGCAGGAAAACTAATAGGCCTGTCTGGGCTCGAGTTTACCAACACCGACGCCCTAGTGCGGATTGCACCGTTGGATCATGAACTCATTACACTGCGACTCAGCTCAGACAAAACTCAAACAGCGATTGACTACAGTACGACTGGAGTGATCAGCAATGTGGCTCTCACCTATACGATTATCGGTGTTGAACATATTGTGTTTGGCTTTGATCATTTACTGTTCGTTTTGGCCTTGGTCTTATTGTTAAAAGGCTGGCGACCAATAGCTTGGGCGGTTACAGCCTTTACGGTTTCGCACAGCATTACTTTGGTGGGGACAACTCTCGGCATTATGGCGCTACCGCAACGGCCGGTAGAGGCCATCATCGCCCTATCAATTATTTTCCTCGCGGCCGAGATCATTAAAAGTAAACCCAATCAATACAGACTCTCAGAGCAGCAACCTTGGCTGGTGGCATTTTTATTTGGCTTGCTGCACGGCTTTGGTTTCGCTGGCGCGTTAGCCGACATTGGATTACCTAAAGACGATCGAGTGCTCGCTTTATTTAGCTTTAACGTTGGTGTTGAACTAGGTCAACTGGCGATCGTGGCGATCGCCTTGATCATCATTGCTGGAATCCGCCGAGTTGCACCGCAAACTTTGCGTGGCATAAACTTGGCTTTAGCCTATGCGATCGGCACACTGGCCACTTATTGGTTTGTTGAGCGGCTTGTGTAAAAGATAGCTTGCTCGCAACTTCTAGGCTTTATGTTGGTATATACCCACTTGTTTTGCCATCTCAACCAGATGCGTAATCGATTGAGCTTGCATCTTACTTATGACTCTTGAGCGGTACTCTTCAACAGTTCTGGGGCTCAAATTTAACTCGGCGGCGATTTCTTTATTCGATCGTTGTGCGTGACCAAACGAGAGCGCGGCCATAATTTCTTTTTCACGGCTAGTCAGGTTGGCGAAGTTTGTAAGCACGAGACACTGGGAAGCCGCTTGTGCTTGTCGCGTGCGCTCCCCATCGAGTGCTTCGTTTAGTTTTTCAAGCAAGACATCAACCGAGTAAGGTTTCTCGAGAAAATCAACGGCACCATTTTTCATGGCTTGTACCGAGGTTGGCACATCGCCATGGCCAGTCAAGAATATGAGCGGTATAGCAATGCCGCGCTCTAGTAACTGTTGCTGTACTTCTGTGCCAGATAACTGCGGCATCGCAATATCTAACAATACGACGCCATAGCTTTGCTGATCTATTTGTTCGAGAAACGCTTCTCCCGACTCAAACACTTGAACACTATAGTCATGTATAGCCAGCATGCGCTGCAAACTTGTACGTGCGGCCAAATCATCATCAACCACGGAAATTTTGTATTCCAACTTTAACCCCTGCTTACTGCACTTTGAGTTGAAAATAAAATGTCGCACCACCGTTCCTAGTTTCACGATGATGAAGAGTACCGCCTTGTGATTCGACGAATGTTTTGCAGATGGACAAGCCTAAGCCCATGCCAGTTTCCTTGCTGCTGATGTAGGGCTGAAAAAGGTTGGCCTGCATTTCAGCAGACAAACCCGGCCCATTATCGGCAACTGTGACAATCACATGCTCATCGTCTAACTTGGTGCCAATACTGATGGCTTTAGGTTGTTGACCAGTCGTCGCAGTTTTAAGCGCTTCTATTGCATTCAGGCCCAAGTTCAAAATGACCTGCTTAGTTTGCACTGGATCAATCATGATTTGCGGCAGTACGGTACTTAAGTTGAGGTTGATTTTTACATTCGCCGACTTGGCTTCCGGCATCAAAAAATCAACCGTGGTTGCCACCAGCTCATTGAGATCGGTGGCTTGGCGTGTGCCATCGGTCTTCTTTATGAGTTGTCTTAAACTGCGAATAATTCTGCCCGCATGTTGCGCTGACTCATAGCTCTCTTTAATAGTCGCCTGTAGCAACGGCTCTTTCCGTGGCAAACGCTCGACAAGTTGATTGGCGGTGTAAGTATTGTTACTGATGGCCGTCAGTGGTTGATTCAATTCATGCGCTAAACCAGCGGCCATTTGACCGACCGAACTGACACGCGATAGATGCGCCAACTGGGTTGAATCCTTGCGCATCTTTTCTTCCAAAGATCTGCGCTCACTGATATCGCGCACCGTCATCAGCACCACGTCATCGCCATCAAGGGTAAAACCGCTGAGACCAATCTCTGAAGGGAATTCGGTGCCATCTTTGCGCAACGCCGTCCAGTCTTTCTTTTCCAGTCTTGCCAAGATGGCTTCGGTATCAATGTCATCAACATCCAAGCGCTCGGTGAAATGTAACAGTCGTTCGGGTATCAACACGACCACCGGTTTGCCCAGTAACTCTTCGTGCTCATACTGGTACAGTATCTCGGCCATGTCATTTAAATATAAAATGACCCCAGAGGAGTCGAAGATCACAATCCCGTCAGGCGCATGCTTTAAGAACGTCCTGAATTGTTGCTCAGCTTTGGCCAGCTTAGCGCTTTCTTCCCGATTAATATTGATCTCTTTCTCTAGCTCAAGGTTTAGCGCGTTCAAATCTTCTGGGCTTGGTAAACTCACTACGGTTGCCAGTTTCCAGCGCAGGCGCAGCATGGCGATGATTGTTCCGGTCGCGGCGCATACTGCGGCGACCTTAAGAACCAACAACACGCCCTCTACCCACCAAACATCCGCGAACAAAGCCAGCGCGGATATGAAGGAGTATGAGAGGAGGAATAACGACACCATCAAAAACTGCAGGCGATACGGCGTCTGCGGCCTCTTAACAAGCACCATGAAGACTGCAGTGGTCACGATAAACATCGTCATCACAATCACAAGATCGGCGCCAAAAGACAACTGGCGATAAAGTTCAAACTTATTCAAGATTACTATCTTCGTTGGCACCAGTTCCCACACGAATGACGTCATGCGCAAGCGGGCGAGCCTTGATAATTTAGGCTTTGATAATGTTCTTGAGGCTCTAGCTATTCCCGCAGCTGAGCATCCCCTACACAACTCAGTTTACTGCAAATAAGCGCGCAATAGGTCTAAAAGTGTTTTATTTTCTAGAAGTGTCGGGTTCTGGCGACAGTTTACAAGCGCAGCGTTTAAAGTCCCGTAGTTCTACGGATTTACCCGGCTATTGGTGCCCAGTACAGTCTGTTGATCACTGCTTCAGACATAAGTTTTGCAGTACTAGCGCGATCTTTGAGATCACTAAATGCTTAAGAGTTTGGGTTCTGAGGCAACTTGATCTAACAGCGCGAAAAGTTTTAGAGAGAGGGTTTCGTAAGATAATCAATTCGGTGTTTTTCTTTGCCCCCCCTTGGTATCAAGAATACTCTTGAAGTGGAATCACTCGGTTCCCTCTTTCTATCTAATTGCTGAACCTTTGCATGCACGCTATGCAAGTTCATCCTGTTAAGTATGAGTCGAACAAGTCAACCTACTTGGCATGACCAAATTGGATGCTGGCGACTTAAGCGTGAAGACCTACCGTTTAGATAATTGTATTCCAGGAGCGGGATAGTTTGGGGGGGAGAGGGAATCCCCGATCCGGGATAGGATCGGGGATTGTAGTTCCCCAGCGAAAAGTGGCGAAACGGCCGCTGTGAAACCTAAATCAATGCAACCTGATTGGCGTTATAACTGGGTAGAAAGTCCTGCTTTTGTTGGCCCATGATACGTAAACCTGCAAAAGCAGCTCTGCGCATAAATGGGCTGCCAAGATGATACAGTTTACCTAAGCGCGCTGAGTCATTTTGGATTGTCTTGGTGCGCTTGATTCGGTTTCGTTGGTACTGATTCAGGGCGCTTTCAATATCCGATGTTCCTTGCAGACAGCGATCCAATACTCGTGCGTCTTCCATTGCCATTGCCGCCCCGGCAGCCATGAATGGCAGGGCTGCATGTGCCGCGTCCCCTAACAGCGCTATCCGGCCCTGCCCCCACTTACTGAGAGGTGGTAGGTGGTTCAATGACCATCGGTAACATTGATCTTCGTCAACAGCCTCAATCAGCTTGGTGACGGTTGGATGCCAATCTGCAAAATCCTCGAGCAATGCTGATTTTGGTGCTTTGCTTATCCAGTCGTCCTTAGCGGGTTGATGCTCTGCTTCGACCACACCCACCATATTAACCAGTTCGCGATTTCGTACATAGTAAACGACGCAGTGTTTGCCGGGGCCAACGAAATTGGCTGTGACGGTCTCCATCCATCCTTCGGGTAGACGGTGGGTTGGAACCATAATGCGCCACGCCTGATAACCCGAATAGACGGGCTTTGCGCTTGGGAACATCTGGCTCCGAACTGCTGATCGAATTCCATCGGCGGCGATTAAACAATCCGCTTCAAATGTTCTCCCATCGCGGGCGGAGACCGTGACTGATGAATTTGATTGCTCAACCTTCACGACCTGCGTGTTTAGCAGCAGAGTTTGTGCGTCAAATTCGCCTAGAGCCGTTAACAATATCCGCTGTAAGTCAGCTCGATAAACGTGCAAATATGGCGCGCCAAATTGCTGTTGATATTCGTCGCCTAAAGTTAGTTGGTGCAAGATTTGGCCACTTTTAAAATCTCTAAATAGGACGGCCTCGGGTTGAACCGCCGAAGCCAAGACCTGCTGTTCTAGGCCTAAGTGTTTCAATACGTGCAGGGCGTTGGCGCCACACTGAACTCCAGCCCCCACTTCGCTCAACTGGTTGGCTTGTTCAAGCAGGCTGACTTTATACCCGGATTTGAGCAGACACAGCGCCGCAGTTAAACCACCAATTCCTGCGCCTGAAATCGCGATATTCATGGGTTCACCGATTGATGTGGTTTTAGACCTCTCGAACCGTTCACGCTTAGACAAAATCTCATAACTTTAGAATGCACAATTGGCATAGTTAGTTTTCGGCTGCACTGGGGTTTCGATTCAGTACGTGCTCGGCAAAGCCACTGCCTGCCGCGCTGTAGATATTGTAGACGGCTTGCACGCCATGCTCGGTCAGCACCCTTGCGTCATCCGCATAACTCACTACAGCGGCGATTTCTGCCGGGTAATTGAGTTCTCGCAACAAATTCACAGCGGCCATAGTTGCACCAACATTAGGCAAGGCCAATAAGACCAAATCAAAAGGCTCATTAGATTCTACTTTCTCCCAGAAATCCGGATCTGCTGGATTGCCCGTAATTGCGAATCGTTGCTGCTCCACATGACCTTCTACCAAACGAGTATCATGGTCGATGCCGATCACTGAGCTCGGGTAGGATTTCTCCATCTCGTCATATGCGCCGGTTCCCACTCTACCCATGCCGAAGATTGCGATGCTCGCGCCGTGCGTATCGATCGGCCGATCTTCAGGTAAACGTACCGAGCTTTGCCAGCTACGTAATTCTCCCCGGTATCGCCGAAAGATGCTATTGCTGTACTTGGCGAGCGGCGCTCCGAGTAATAGCGATGCGGAAAGAGCGACGACCAACACCACCAACCATTGCGCATCAAGCCATTGATTGGCGACTACGATTGACGCCACGATCAAACCAAATTCGCTGTAGTTAGACAGATTGATACTCGCGAACACTGCAGTGCGAGCACGCAATCTGAAGACCATCAATAACTTCAAAAATAGTATTAGTTTTAAAATAATTAAAGGCACGAGCACCAAGCCAACCAGCACTAATTGCAGTTCTAACTCGCTGTTGATACCAATGCTCAGAAAAAAGCCAACTAGAAATATGTCTTTGAAGCCTAAGAGCGAATCCGCCAGCTCTTTGGCTTTGTAATGACCTGAAATCAGAACGCCGGAAATCAAGGCACCCAGGTCTCCTTTAACGCCAACTAACTCAAACACTTGAGCGCCACCTAGGGCCAGCGCCAAGCCGAACAAAATAAGCACTTCGCCATGCCCTGCTTTGCGTAATAGGAAGATCAACACAAACCGCAAAGGAATCAACAACAATAGTAAAAGCGCCCAAATAGAGGGCCATTTGCCCGAACTCAGCACAATAAACAGCACCGCGATTAAATCCTGAACGATGAGAATGCCGATGGCCGTGCGGCCATGTTGCGAAGTTACTTCTCCGCGTGATTCGAGTACCTTTACTACGAATACGGTGCTGGAAAAACTCAATGCAAACGCCAGCAGTATTGATTGAGCGAGAGTCAGTTCTGAAAAAATAGATAGACCAACCACACCCAAAAGCACGATTAGAAAACCAAACGCCAGTGTGATCACCGACATGTGCAGCAAAGTGGTGCCCCAAACTTGGGCGCGCAGCAAGCTTTTCAGCTCAAGCTTTAGCCCGACAGTAAATAGCAATAAGGTGATCCCCAGATCGGCCATTTGCTGCAGAGTCTCACCACTGTCTGCGCCGAGAAAGCCGAGACTGAATCCAGCAACTAAAAACCCAACAAGTGCGGGCAGCCCGACCAAGTTTGCTATAAACCCCAGCAAGAAAGCCAGCAAAATCCATGTAATGTCGCCAAACGCGATGGCGATCAAGTTCAACTCCACTTCCTACACCTTTTAATTGGAAACAAAAGCAGAACTCGTCTCGTTGATTAGTGTCGCGGAGAGTTGCGGCCGTCATAGCCGCCACTCATTTACTCTAGAACCTTAGCACGAGACGCCTCTGCCATTGCATCTGCATAATCAGCGATCTTTTTCTGCAATTCTGCATCGCTGATAGCCAGCATACGCAACGCGAGCAGCGCGGCATTGGTTGAGTTATTGATTGCCACGGTGGCAACCGGCACACCTCTGGGCATTTGTAAAATCGATAACATCGAGTCAAGACCATCCAAATGCTTGGCTCTTACTGGTACGCCAATAACCGGCAGCGTGGTTAACGAAGCTACCATACCCGGTAGATGCGCTGCGCCACCCGCACCCGCAATAATGACGCTAAAACCATCATCGACAGCTTGCTTAGCGAAGTTCATCATATCGGTGGGCGTTCGATGAGCCGACACAACTTTAGCTTCGTACGCGACTGAGAATTCAGACAAGGTCTCTGCCGCAGCCTGCATGACAGGCCAGTCCGAGTCTGACCCCATAATTATTGCAACTTTCATATTCGTTTTTCTATTTTGTTTGGTCAAGGCAGGGTTAAAAGTCGAGCCGCTCAACTAGATCTCTGGCTCGGCTCCATTTGTCGTCGCCCCAGATATTAATATGGCCCATCTTGCGCATTTTGCGTGAGTTTTTTTTGTCGTACAGTTTAACAGTCAGGTCTTGCTGACCAATCTCAGCGATCAATGCTTCGGCATCAAATTCATCGTCACGGGTAGCCAGCAAGTTCACCATCACCATCGAATCGCGCACGGCTTGTGGCTCAATCAACTCCAAACCAGCCACGGCTCGCATATGATTCTCGAACTGTGAACAATTCATTGAATCTAAGGTTATATGCCCAGAATTATGCGGGCGTGGTGCTGATTCGTTTAATAGCACTGTTCCATCTTGATCTAGAAACAGTTCAAACGCAAAAACACCCGAAGTATCGAGGTTTTGCATGAGCCGAGTGACGATCTCACGCGCGTCTCGCTCGACCTGCTCGCTTACCTGCGCAGGAAAATCCACATAGCGGCATGTACCCTGTTCTTGATGAGTTTCAACTAAAGGATAAAACACCATGTCTTGACCCTGCGCAGCAACCACCAAAGACAGCTCTTTGCTGTGCTTGATTTCCCGCTCAAAAATAACCTCTCCACTGGCTTGAATGCGGGCAAAAATTTCCTCTGCCTCAACGCGTGATTCAACACGGTAAGTACCCTTGCCGTCATAACCACCTTTGGTAAGTTTGAGATAGCCTGGTTGATCTACTAAGTCCTCGCCGGTGTGGACTACCCAATACTCCGCTACTGGAATGTTGAGCGCGTCGTAGAGTTTATTCTCTGAAAGCTTGTCCTCAATCTTGAGGTAGCTGCTTGGATCGGGCAGCACTGGAGTGCCGGTTTTCTCTTGCAGCGCTAATAACTCCCGGGCTGAATGGAATTCATTTTCTAGCGTCATAATATCGACACTCTGAAAAAAATTTTCCAAACTATTTTCGGCATCATCGGCAACCATCACTCGCTTGGCCACCACCGCAGCTGGAGCATCATGAGTGCCACAAAAAACTGCGGCAACGCCGCCCAACTCTTGATAGGCCTCAGCCATCATCGCGGCAAGCTGTCCGTCACCAAGAATGCCTACAACGGGAAGATCACTATCAGGACTTATGTTTTTAGAATTCATTGTGGATATCATCATTCGCAGGCCAAGTTAACTGATTGGTCTACGCAAAATTCTGTATTGAGAGGGGATATTTGTCAGCGCCAAATTATCGCCGAAAAGTGGTTAAAAGTATCGCGCAACTTGCATTGCTCGCTCGATATTAGTGAGGGCCGTAGTTTACGTTGGATTTTCAACGTACTCGAGGCGGGCAAGCATAATAGTGGAAATTAATTGTCTAGCTAGCTGAAGCTCAGAAATTGCCTCATTTGACACACACGTGGCATTGATGATGAAGTGGATTTATCGGCATAACCGAGTCGGATAACGTGACACAGACAACACCGAAAGCAAACAGCGACCCGCAGCAAACAATCAGCACAGCGACGCCGCAAGAGTGTGCTGTGATTTGCCAAATACTTGGCAATGCGTTCAGTCATGACCCGGTTATGAACTGGATGAATGCTGACCCGGCGATTTATCCATGGTTGTTTCGCAGCGAGGCAGAGCCTCTCTACCTAAAGCACGGCCGCGCCTACATCAATCAAGCTAGGACCGGTGCGGCGCTTTGGTTACCACCGGGTATTTCTTCAGACGCGCCGTTTCACTGGTCACTATTGGTGATGCTGTGGAAGATGGCTCGAACGGGCGGCCTACAAAGTTTGCGCCGAGGCACATTGCTGGAAAAAATATTCGCCGAAAAGCATCTAAAAGAACCGCATCACTATTTATTTGCAATTGGCGCCATGGATGGGCAGCAAGGCAAGGGCATTGGTTCGGCATTGCTTCGTGCGGGGCTTCAAGATTGTGACAAAAACCCTCACCCGGCGTTTTTAGAATCGAGCAATATTAAGAACAATATTCTCTACGAGCGCTTTGGCTTTCGCGTATTCGAAGAAGTTCAAGTACCGAATGACGGACCGACCATCTGGCTAATGCGGCGAGAGTCGCCTGCCTAGAGATTTCTCCAGCACTTCGTGTTAACTATTTTTCATATAAGCTTTTATTTTGAAAAAGTGAAACCAATTTTCAGATACACGCATCTAACTGGGTAAGAGAAGCTGGGTAACCGCTTTCGATACCCGGTATATACAAACCTGAGCGAGGGAGTTATGTATCTGAAGTTTTCTTTGGTTCTGATTAGCTGTTTGATTTCATTTAACGCACTTGCACAAGAGAAGTTCCGCTTGATGGGAGACCCACGGGTTGGTTCTAAATTTCGCCCGGTTGAGGCCGAGTCGTACATCCCGTTTAACAAAAAATATGCAGATCTAACCGACCAGCAAAAAAAGATTTTCCGCGCCAACTATGGCGTACTAAAAGACACCGAAACGCCTCCATTCCCTAGAAAGGGGATGCAGTCCATCTACAAACCCCTAATTAAAGGCCACTCCAAAGTTTCTCGTGGCGGCACTCTTTTTCTCGTCGCTATGGTAGATGAAACAGGTAAGGTGGAAAATGTTGCAGTGTATGAAAGCCCCACCGATTCTATGACCGAACTGGCCAATGCCGTGCTGTTTAATACAGAATTCGACCCCGCGATCTGTGATGGCGAAGCTTGTAAGATGGAGTTCCCATTTGAGTTCAAAATGCGCAATAAGGAAAAGAACATCAATAACTGATGTCTGAACACCCTATTTATACATGGTACGGCGCATCGACTAGGCGTTGGCTGATCCACCAGATATTTCCGGCCGGATCAACGACGCCGCCTTGCCGATCGTTATACGGCATGTCCACAACTTGCATTTCAAGGGTCGCACCAACCTCAAGAGCACGCTTTACAGACGCCTCTGCGTCATCGACATAAAGATAAAATGCGCTAGGCCTTGCTGCATAGCGCTCATCTGATTCTGCCAACATTAGGGTAACCGTCCCAATCTGCAATTGCAGATTCGCGATGCGACCAGCAACCTCAGTTCGCCCATGCTCCTTGGCCCCGAAGGCCTGCGCAAGAAACGCCGCCAGTGATTCTGCATCGTCGCAAAAAATATATGGCGAAACGGTTTGAAAACCCGGCGGGATGATTGGCATAAAGACTCCAGCTGTTCAGTGGTTACCTATTTGGATAACGAACCCAAGCGCAGCACATTAGTGACTAAGGAGATACTCAATAGGATAATACCCCCACCCAGCAGCATACCGACTGAAATCTGTTCATTGATAAACAAGGCGCCCCACAATGTTCCAAACACAGGTATCAAAAAAGCCACCGTGACTGCCTTAGTAGGCCCGATGCTGGCCAGCAGATTGAAGTAAATGATATTAGTGATGGCCGTGCTAAACACACCCATGGCCAATACCGCCGCCCAGGCTTGCAGAGAAATTGGCGACTGTGGTGCGAACATAAACGCCAAAGGTAGCAACACGATGGCGGCGGCGACTAAAGTGAATGTCGCGACGGTAAGTGCGGAGACCCCCGGTAGTTTTTCAGCCGCATAATTAGCAGCGATACCGTACATAACTGCAGCAAAGGCGGCCGCTAAGGCTCCGCGCCCAGCGCCAACCACCCCTCCCCCGACTGAATCAGAGACCAAAACCACCACACCGATTAATCCAAGCAGCAACCCTAAGATGGTCTGCAAAGTAGGCTTTTGCTTGAGCCACAACCACGCTACCACGGCAGTCCAGATGGATGCTGTGGAGTTCAAAATTGAAGCGAGCCCGCCTGTAATGGTCAATGTAGAATAGGCGAACAACACAAATGGAATCGCCGAATTAAAGAGACCGACCACCAATATGTGGTGCCAGTTTTTGATCACGGCGTTACCTTGCCCGCGTTGCTCTCGCCAGTACCAAATTGGCAACAGCACCATACTTGCGGCCGCTACTCGAATGGCAATAAGCGCGAATGGCCCGAACTCCGGAACAGCCACGCGCATAAATAAAAACGATGCCCCCCACAAAGCCGCAAGTACCACCAGTAATATAAAGTGCTTTAACGTCATTTCTATTTGCCGGCGCTAAGCTAAGATAGGAGGATTGTAGCTGGTTGTTGCCCTCAAGATGAGCGTGATTCGGAACTCTATGCCGAAGTATGTTCGACGCAGGCGACTAATCATCAATAAACTTGAGATCTGATTCCATGAACACACCCATACTGCATTTATTTACCATCTCGCACTATTGTGAAAAAGCTCGCTGGACGCTGGAACACCTGAATATTGAGCACGAAATAAATGTGTTAACGCCACTGTCGTACCGAAAAAACGCGCAACGCCTCGGCTTGGCGAGAGGGTCGGTACCGATAGTAGAAACCAATGATCAGATCATCCAAGGCTCTAACAAAATAGTTAGCTGGGCTGAACAGAACACTAAAGAAAACAAGAGCTTAAACTCGCAACACGACGCCGTAAGCGAGGTAGAGCAGCGCTTAGATGAGGTTCTTGGTGTGCATGTACGGCGTGCCTTTTATTCTGAGGCGCTGCTTGAGCACCCCGCGTCGGTACGAAAATTGTTTGCCAAGAATATCTCTATTTTCGAACAAGCAGCGTTGCGCTTGGCTTGGTCGAAAATCTCATCAATGATGGCGAAAGGCATGGACTTGGGATACGAACAAGGGCTCGAATCCATTGCGATTATCGAGCAAGAAATTAGCTGGTTAAACTCCTTACTCGATGCAGGCCAAGAGTATCTGGTCGGCGATCGGCTGAGTAGTGCTGACTTAACTGCGGCGAGCCTTCTCGCCCCCGTGTTTAGCCCGCCTGAATACTCGCTTGCACAGGAACTAGTGATACCCCCACGCTTGGCAGAGCACGTAAAAACTTGGTCACATCAGCCGGTGGCTGACTGGGTGAAGAAAACCTACGCAGCCTGGCGTTGAGTCGACCCCATTCTTACTAAGCGACCTGGTCTGGCTGCTAGCACCTGATCGTCCGCCACCACTTGCTCACCCGCCACGAAAGTTGCTTTATAACCACTCACCGGTTGCAGTAATCGCTGCCCACCCGCTGGTAGGTCTTGCACCATTTCCGGCACGCCAAGTGCCAGCCCCTCATAGTCGATCACATTGATATCGGCACGCTTGCCCACCTCCAAGCGACCGCGATCGGTCAAGCCAAGGTAGTCAGCCCCATCAGCAGTCAGCATTTGAATGGCGCGTTCGAGTTTTATGCTTGGTCGATTTTTGGCCGCTCGATCGCGGGTCCAATAACTGAGCAAATAAGTGGGGAAGCTTGCATCGCAGATGGTACCCACATGCGCCCCACCGTCGGACAATCCAGGCAAGGCCTTGGGATGATTCAACATCGCATAGACGTTGTCATAATTCATCTCGGTGTAGTTATAGACAGGATAATAAATGAGCGACTTGCCACCGTCTTCGAGCAAAATATCGTAGGTTTTCTCCCATAAGCTCACGCCTTCGCTGCGTGCCATACCCGCTATCGAAGTCTCGTTACCCTGTTCGTAATCGACCACTCCATTGTGGCTAAGCTTGAACATTTTTTCCGCCAACTGGGGATACTGGGCGATCATCATATCGACGAGTGGTGGAACAGGTGAACCTGGTCCGGCCAGTGGCACTGATTCTTCTTTAAGTACCTGCTGACGAAACTCTGGGTCGCGCATAATAGCCACTCGTTCCGCCAGCGATTTATCTCTAATTGCAATGTAGGAGGGGTGTGCCATAAGCGGGTGAAAGGTGCAATTCAACCCGTTAAATACACCGATTGCACGCGGAGCAACCTGCAGACTGATATCTAAACCTTCGGCGTTGAGCGCTTCGCTACGCGCAATGATCTTAAGCCAATCGTCAGGGGCAAAGTCTCGTTGCATCAAAGACATTGATCCAGGCCGCCCACCGCTGGCGCGGAAATACGCTTCCATCAATTCGAATTCTTTATCAAAGTTGTCCTCAGGGCGCACCATATCGAAATCATTAACCGCCTGCAGCACTCCATAGTCTAGCCCTTGAAACGCCGAGGCGATACCCACTAACTCGTCCTTACCCGCTTCACTTGCCGGCGTCCAATCACCGTCGGAGGTTTTATGCACGTCACTGCGACCAGTGGAAAAGCCGACGGCACCCGCCTCCATGGCTTCGCGCACAATCTCACGCATGCGGTCTATGTCTTCAGGTTCAGCCGGTTGATCAAAAACAGCACGTTCGCCCATGGCATAAACTCTGACCGGATCGTGTGGTATCAACACTGCAAAGTCGATCGTATGTGGCTGCGCGTCAATCGCATCCATGTATTCGGGGAAGGTTTCCCAATTCCATTTGATCCCCTCATGTAAGGCAGTCCCTGGGATGTCTTCAACACCTTCCATAAGGCGTATCAATGCATCTCGATCTTGTGCGCGGCAAGGTGCGAAGCCCACGCCACAGTTACCTAAAACCGCCGTTGTTACGCCATGATTGACGGAAGGCTTGAGTTCTTCGTCCCATGAAATTTGACCATCGTAATGGGTATGCACATCAACGAAACCAGGTGTGACCAATGCACCCTGAGCGTCGATCTCACGATCAGCAGGCGCGTCACACGCGCCAACCTCAACGATCAAACCATCACGTACGCCGATATTAGCCAGCTTGGCAGCATTTCCTGATCCGTCTATGACGCTACCGTTTACAATTTTAAGATCAAACATCTATCCACTCCAATAGTTCACTTCAGCCTTCGAAACAACATGACCAAACAAAGCCCGGCCACAATATGCCAAACTCCCCACAATCCAGCAACCGCTGCGGCGCCTCCTAATCCTCCGAGCTGCGTAAGCAAGATAACAATGCCCAGCCCGGAGTTTTGAATCCCAACTTCAAAGGTCATTGCTTTCGCGGCGGCAAGGTCGGCACCGGTCAGTCGCGCACTTAGAAAACCTAACAAAAAGGCCAGCGCGTTGTGCACAGCAACAAGCAACAAAAGACTTAAACCAATCGTTAGAAATTGTTCGAAATAGCGGCTAAGAGTTGTCACGATTATGCCCAACAAGCCAATACTTGCCAGCATCACCAGCGGCGATTGAATATTTTTGGCTATTTTTGGGAAAAACTGCACGATCGACATACCGAGCACAATCGGCACCACAAGAATTAAGCTGGTTTGCAGCAGGAACGATGCGGTATCGAACTCGATTTGAGTAAGCAAATCACGCGTTGGCGGATACAAGGAGCACCAAAAAACAATCGCTACCGGAGTTATAAAAGCCGCTGCCAAGCTCGAAGTGGCGGTTAGCGAAACCGAAAGTGCGGCATTACCTCGTGCAAGCACCACTAACAAGTTCGATACGTTCCCACCCGGGCAACAGGATATTAAAATCATGCCCAAAGCTACGGAAGGAAGTGGCTGCAGTAAAAAACACAGCGATAGAGTGAGCAACGGAAGACCCAGCAACTGTGCCATCACGCCGCCAAAATAAACTGAAGGTTGGTTTCTAAAAAAGTTGAAGTGTTCTGCGCGCAATCCAAGTGCGACCGCAAACATCATCGTGCCGAGCACGGCAATCATCGCAAATTCTGATGATTGCCCCAGCTCTAGCTGAAACTGATCAAGTGATTCCAAGCGCTGAAAAAGGGTGAATACATATCAAATATGTAACTCACCCTAACACAGCTTTAAGCGCAGAGTTTGCGCTAATTTGTTTAACCCCAGCACTCTTTAAAAGAGAGCAAAGATCACTTTGCTCTCTTATAAATCAAGTATCCAAGCGGCCCAATCGAACCGAGAAAAAGTGTCGCGACGACCCACGGCCAAGGATTAATCCCTTTGCTCTTAGCTTCCGGAATTAACCACGTCAGCAATAAGATTAAAGCCACAACCAAATCAGCAAATACCTGCCAACCAGCCGGGCTGTGGCGATGGTAGTCAACGATGCCCCAATACCCAACCTGAGAAACGGCGTATGCAGTGAGGATTAGAAACGGAATACCCAAAACGATGGCAATAGTGCGCTGGTTCATAGAGAAACTCCCAAATCATTAGTGAAATCGCACTATTATCTTTTCAATGAGTAGAATCAATTACCTTAGAGGTAATTGATAAGCTAACAGTAAAGCGCCTTAATACGGTTTTTGACGGAGATACTATGGGCATTCACTCGCAACCTCGCAGCCATGAATTTTGCGGCTTACTCAAACACTGGCGTCAGCACCGTAGCCTCTCACAGCTCGATTTGGCATTGATGGCGGATGTGTCACAAAGGCATGTTAGCTGGCTGGAAACTGGGCGCAGCAAACCAAGTCGCGAAATGGTGTTGCGTTTAACTGAAGCGATGGAAGTGCCATTGCGAGAACGCAATCATCTCCTTAGTGCCGCAGGATTCGCCAACATGTTTACTGAAAACCAGCTTGATGAACCTACCATGCAACCAGTGCTGCAAGTGCTGTCACGCATGTTAGAAAGCCATGAACCCTATCCAGCCATCGTACTCGATCGATTGTGGAACGTGGTTATGCAGAACAAGGCGGCAGATGTGCTGTTTGAAATCACCGGGGACCCTGAAGAACTCTGGGCTGGAGTGGGCGACAAGGGAGATCGAAATATCGCGTTGTTGAGCGTCCACCCGAACGGGTTGCGCCAGTTTATTAGCAATTGGGACACCGCAGGGCCAGTCTTTCTGCGCCGCCTAAAACGCGAAGCGTTGGCCTCCGGCGACCAAGCGATAGTGGAAAAGTACTATGAGTTGGAGCGAGCCGCCGGCGAAGAGTTAGTTGATCAAGCGCCGTCGGACCCATTGCTGCCCATCTTGCCCTTAGAGTTTGAGTTGGGCGACTTCAAGCTCAGCCTGTTTACCGTGATATCTACTTTTGGTACTGCCCAGGACATCACCACGGATGAGCTCAGAATTGAAACGTTCTACCCCACCGATGAGCACACGGCGCGGTTCTTTAGCGACTAAGCTCAGCTGGCAAATTGCAATTGATTATTCGGTCTAATCAGTCGATTGGCCAAGCCAAGCTCTAAGGTGTCACCGAAGCCAAGCGGTTTTAATAAATCGTCGACCTCACTTTGGATATCCAATGGTAAGGCTCGATAAAAGTCGATTGGCCGCTTAAACATCCACAGAGCATAGGGCGCAACCATCCGCGAACCAGTAACACCTTGCACGGTGAATTCGTGGTTGCCGATTGTTCTGGGAATGGGTTTGTTGGGATTGCTCCTACGCCATTTTTTCAAACGGTCATCGGTATCGATGAGCACTGGAATTTGTTCGTTCGCCATGCGTTGCAGTACTGGCAGCAGAGTTGGCGGTATTTGATCATCGTCTTCAAGCTCTCCCTGCATGGCTTCTTTGTCTTCGATCATACGCTCCACCCATGCGGCGACCGCAGGCGCATTTTCGCGCATTTTCTGACCCGGATAAGGGTCACGATATAGATGCGCATAAAACGGCCCTATAAAGCTGAAATCGGCAACGGTCGGCCGACCGCCCAATAGATAATCGTGATCCTCAAAGTGCGTATTGAGATCCGCTAACAGAGAATAATAAGACTCTTCAATTGCGGGCTTTGTCTGCTCAGTAATGCCTAACATTGGCACGAACCCTTTGAACTTGCTGCCAAGTTTGGCGCCTAACCAGCCACGCACAATACTCGGGAGTTTAGGCGATACCACGGTACCAAATTCTCGATAAATGAACGGCTGATTGACTTCCTGGTAGTCCCAACGATAGTGCATTGCTGGGATGACGAGCCATTCATCTCCATAGGTTTCGAGCAGCAAAGAAACCAACTTTTGCTTGGGCGACCGCGGGTAGATTGAGGTTTCAGGAAAGCGTTTTTCCAACTCGTCAAGAATGACCGTGGTGTCTTGCAAAACTTGATCGTCTGGAGTTTGCAAAACTGGTACATAGCGTACGCCAGTACGAGGAATAATAAACTTCTTATATACACTCGCGGTGGAGTGCACTTCTTCAAAAGGAATTCCTTTTTTGTGCAGATACGAACGAACCTTTCCTGTGTAAAGTGAAAAGCTCGTTCCGTACAGTCTATAACCCTCGCTCATCTTTGAACTTTTTGGTAATTATTGCTCCAGCGACAAGTGTATCATCAGCGAGATGAAGCTGGGAGCAGTGATCACTGAGAGCTTGGCATTCGAGGCTGTTTAAATCCACCAAGAATTTGACGTCCGTGTCAAAACATCTAGTTATTAGGCGACTTCGAACAGACCTGCTGCGCCCATGCCACCACCAACACACATAGTGACCACTACGTATTTGGCTCCGCGGCGTTTGCCTTCGATCAGCGCATGACCAACCATTCGTGACCCACTCATTCCATATGGGTGACCAATTGAAATCGCACCACCGTTAACATTTAGTTTTTCGTTATCGATACCAAGACGATCACGGCAGTACATAACTTGCACAGCAAATGCCTCGTTGAGTTCCCACAAGCCAATATCATCGACGCTGAGACCATGCTGCTTAAGCAATTTCGGTACTGCGAAGACTGGCCCAATGCCCATTTCATCCGGTTCGCAACCGGCCACTGCAATGCCTCGGTAAATACCTAAGGGCTCGATATTGCGTTGCTCAGCGAGCTTAGCGTCCATAACCACTTGAGCGGAAGCGCCGTCTGAGAGTTGCGATGCATTACCTGCCGTAATAGTGCCACCTTCAACGACTGTGCGCAGGCCAGCGAGGCCTTCAGCGGTTGTTGCGCGCACGCCTTCGTCGGCGCTCACCGTGACTTCCTGCGGCGCGGATTCACCCGTCTCTTTATTGTAGACCTGCATGGTGCAGCTTACTGGTGTCAGTTCATCTGCGTAGCGCCCGGCTTCATAAGCTGCCGCAGTGCGCTGCTGTGATTGCAAACCATATTCATCCATTGCGTCGCGGCTGATGTCATAACGTTTGGCAACCACTTCGGCCGTTTGCAGCATCGGCATGTAAATATGCGGGTGCACCTCCAGCAATTCCTTATCCATGGCCCGATACATGTTCATCTTATCGTTTTGTACTAAGCTGATGCTATCGACACCGCCGCCTACTACCGTGCTCATTCCATCAACCAATACTTGCTTGGCCGCAGTGGCTACTGACATCAGGCCAGATGAACATTGACGATCAATAGACATCCCGGCAACCGTCACAGGCAGGCCTGCTCTGAGCGCAATTTGACGCGCGATATTGCCACCTTGCGCACCTTGCTGTAGCGCAGCACCCATGATCACGTCATCAACTTCAGCAGGGTCAATGCCTGCGCGCGACACGGCTTCAGACACTGCGGCTGCACCTAACGTGGCGCTATGAAGATCATTAAACCCACCACGGTAAGCTTTACCAATTGGGGTGCGAGCGGTTGAAGCAATGACTGCATCTTTCATGATTTGTCTCTCTCTGAGTGTTGGTACTACAAACGTTGTTTAGAATAGGCAGGGAGCTGCGCCGATTAAGAGTACGCCAGCTGGTTGTATTGATTTTGATAAAAATCGCCATTACCGAATTGCAGATTGATCATTAACATCCGTTTCACATAGTGCCCGATTGAAAGCTCGTCTGTGATGCCCATTCCACCGTGCATTTGGATGGCTTCGTCACCAACTTGCTTACCGTATTTGGCGATAACAGTCCGCAGCGCGAAAACCGTTTGCCGTGCTTCTTCGGCCGACGTTGTTCCATCTGTTAGCTCGCACAAGGCACCACATAACAACGATTTGGACTGCTCGTAAGCCATAAAGCAATCAACCATTCGGTGTTGCAGAGCCTGAAACACGCTGATTGGCACACCAAACTGTTTACGAGTTTTGGTGTATTCAATAGTGGCGCTGTTCAAGGTCTGCATAATGCCCACAGCCTCGGCACTCAGTGCAACGTTTAAATCTTGCATTACTGCATCCAACAATGCATAACCGGCACCGGCTTCACCAAGTTGCTGATCC
Source organism: uncultured Arenicella sp. (assembly GCA_937973905.1). Classification (GTDB taxonomy): domain Bacteria; phylum Pseudomonadota; class Gammaproteobacteria; order Arenicellales; family Arenicellaceae; genus Arenicella. The sequence continues at coordinate 35,530 of CALJJR010000090.1, forward strand.
GCCGATACGCTCACATTTTCCAATTTCAGATCAGCCACTTGCTGACCGTCCATCAGATCGTGCGGGCTTACAGTTAAGCCATCGGCATTGGCATCGATCACGAACAAGCTGATTCCATTATTATCGGTGTCGTCGCCATCAACACGTGCCGAGACAATAAATTTGCTCGCATGGGCACCGCCTACTGCCAGCGCCTTGGCACCATTGAGGGTGAATCCGCCGTCTGTGCCTGTTGCTGTGGTTGCGATATTACTCAGATCAAAGCGTGCTTGCTCTTCGTAGGTAGCTAACGACCCCATAAGACTGCCATCAATGATCTGTGGAATAAGTTCACTGGCAACTGCGCCACCGGCTTTCTGCAGCACGCCACCAAACAACACCAAGTTGGCTATCATAGGCTCAAGCAACAGAGCCTTGCCACACTCTTCCATAATGGCCGCAGTATCTATAATGCTGCCACCGTAGCCGCCGTACGCTTCCGCGAACGGAATCGACAGCCAACCGAGCTCTGCAAAGGTCGCCCAGTGTTCAGCACTAACGCCGGCCTCGCTTTCTAAAATAACGCGTCGTTGGTCAAAGCTGTAGTTGTCTTGAAACCAACGCTGCATGCTCTCCTTGAGCATTTTTTGTTCTTCATTGTAATCAAAGTTCATGGTGTTCTCTTAATTCGATCTAGTTTGAATTGCAGTGAAATTACAAGCCGAGTACGGCTTTCGCGATTACGTTTCTTTGTACTTCGTTGGACCCACCGTAGATTGTGGCGGCGCGGCCGTACATATATTCACGGCGCGCGTAAGATCCATTTTTCTGCAAATCGTTATTAAAGTCTTTCTTAGTTAAAGCGCCAGAATACGCACCGATAGTCTCCATGCGCAATTCTTGCAATGCCTGCTGAATTTCAGTGCCCTTAATTTTCAAGAAGGATGATTCTGGGCCCGGTGTTTCACCTGACGAGAGCGCCGCAATAACGCGCAGTTCGCTGTATTCAAGCGCTTTTAAATCTATTTCAATATCCGACAAGCGCTGCTGATAACGCGGGTCTTCGAGCAACGGGCCATTGGCGTTGGTTTGGTGTTTTGCCAATTCGATAATGTCGTTTAACCAGCGTTTGCTATCAGCCACACCAGCGATGGACGTACGTTCGTGCGCCAACAAGGCCTTGGCATAAGTCCAACCTTGGTTCTCGGCGCCGATCAAATTTTCGGCCGGTACACGCACGTTTTCGAACACCACTTCGTTGAGGCTGTGATGATCGTCGATAGTGTGGATCGGATTTACCGTAATCCCCTCGGAGTTCATGTCGATCAAGATGAAACTAATACCCTGTTGGCGTTTTTCAAAGTTGCCGGTACGCACCAAGCAAAAAATCCAGTCCGCATGTTGCGCATAGGTGGTCCAAATTTTAGCGCCATTAACGACGTACTCATCACCATCTTGAATCGCCTTGGTTTGT
>CALJJR010000091.1 GCA_937973905.1 uncultured Arenicella sp.
GATTTGGTCTAAACTTCTACAGATAAATCGGGAATCGTAATGACTCTCTTTTATATGTCTGATCGACAGGCAGCTTTGGGCAATTTTCGGCCGTTGATTGAACGATCATCAACCATCTCGATTGGTCTTCTAGTAGGGTCAAGTTTGAGTTTTTACGATTCTGGCATAAGCGCCATGTCTTTTTGTTTGGCAATCTTATACGCATCGCGACCACGCAAATTCTCCATGTAGCGCGTGAAACTTTCTCGTGGCTCTATGGTGCCAAACATCAATCCAAAATCTAAGTGACTACCCACGTACACATCTGCTGCGGTAAAGCTGTCGCCAGACACATAGGCGTTGTTGCTCAAAAAGTCTTCCAGCGTCGCTAGAGTAAGCTTATAACTGCCATAACCTGCCGTTGCTTGCTGCTTTTCCTCTGGCTCCCAGCCCATGGATCGATTCAACACCGCAGTTTCTAGTGGGCCAGCGGCAAAAAACATCCAGCGAAAATAAGCGGCTTCGTCCCCTTCTGCCGGCCCTAGGTTTTTCTCTGGAAAAGCTGAGGCCAAATATGCGCAAATAGCGGCGCATTCAGTCACAACCTGACCATTGTGAACCACCACAGGAACTTTGCCCATTGGGTTGATGGCTAAGAAATCGGCGGCTTTCATCTGCTCACCGTATTCAACTACTTGAGTTTCATAAGGTTCACCGACTTCTTCGAGCATCCAGCGAACGATCTGTCCGCGCGATTGCGGGTTAGTATAAAAAGTGATGTCGCTCATCGATGCCTCCGCGGGCTTATGCTGCTAAAAGTTGAATCGATTGTAGAAGATCGCGTTTTGTTGATGTGACTAAGCGCTCTCAAACCCAGCGACGATCCACCGCATACTTGACCAAACCAGCGGCACTTTTCACGTTGAGTTTAGCCATCAGACTCTTTCGGTAGGTACGGACCGTTTCTACACTTAAAAACAATTCATCGGCTATCTCGTTGTTGGTCTTTTCTTGCGCAATCAAGCGAATAACCTCTCGTTCACGCTCTGTCAGACCTATGTACTCTCCATCGATGCGCTTGTCGGTATAGCTGTAACCCGCTGCGACAGTTTCCTCCGCGGCTGGGCTCAAATATCGCTGCCCCTTGAGAGCTTTAGTGACGGCCGTTTCGATCTCGGCTAAATCAGCGCCTTTGAGCACATAACCAAAAGCACCTTCGATCAACATACTGTTGATGTATTCAATCTCGTTAAGTAAGGAATAAGCGAGCATTACCTGATCGGGAAACTCTTTGCGAACCGCCCTGGCGGTATCGATTCCGTCCATTTCCGGCAGGCTCACGTCCAACATCAGCACTTCGGCTTTATTGTGCCTCAGCCATTCAAGTACCTGATCTCCAGATTCGGCATAACCGCACACGTTAAGGTGTGAATCTGCAAACAATTCTTGTAACCCTACCGCGACCAATTCCAATTGATCCGCCACTAATATGTCGATTTTTTTACTTTGCATTTGCCTCTACTCTTGACCGCGGAGATTAGTCTACGGGTAGAGCCAAACGAGGTCAATCGAAGCTGCTCGTACCAAGTCTACAAACAGATAACCGAGACCGCTTGGTTGTCAGCGACGATGGGTACGCAAATTTCAACATCACAGGCATCGCCAATACCATTGCCGTCGCTATCTGTCTGCTCGTCATTAGCGACGCTCGGACAATTGTCCTGGCCGTCATTTACGCCGTCGCCGTCGTCATCAAGATCACCCATATCGCATAAACCATCACCGTCTGTGTCTGGCCCATCATTCAGCGGTTGGGCATCTGTTAGTACGCCAAAGCCATCCACGCCAATACTGCAATCGTCGCATTGGTCGTCATCCGAATCTGCACATATTTTGTTGTTACTGGCATTGAAATCTTGTGCATTTGCCACACCATCATTGTCGATATCTGCATCACAAATATCGCCAAACTGGTCGCCATCAAGATTTTGTTGCCCGGGGTTGGGGTCGTCCGGACAATTATCAATCGCGTCGGGCAGATCGTCATTGTCTGAGTCAAGTTGATCCACATAAGGCGGCAGGCCAGCTAGAAAATTCTGCCTAGTTTCACTTGCACTCAGCGCTCGGCAATAAATACCTACCAAATAAATATCGCCCAACCATTCGCGATCTAGCGTTGCTTCATTGCCAAACAGAAGTGCATAGTTGTCATCCCAATTATCCAAATCACCACTGACCGTGCCAGCCACCTGTCGGACCCCATTTACGTAGATATTGGCAGCGCCATTATTCGGTTCCGCATCAGGCGCGCGCGTGTATGCAATGTGGGTAAGCTCGAGCTTGACGGTCGAAGCAGGCACGGTTAACGATGGCTCACCGTTATTGTCTGTGCTGCTGGTTCGCAGGCGGGTATCGAATCGATCGTTCTCTTGACCCAAAGTAAAATTGCGATTGGTCGTATTGCTTGAGATCGACACAATTCGTACTGGGCCCGGCCCGCTTTGTGTTAAAGATGCGGTGTCTACCCACGCTTCAATGGTGATTTCATCGCTGGCCTTGCACGCGCCAATTACTTTGCTCGCGACCGCGCTGCGGATATCGGCAGATCCAGAAATCCGTAGCCCGCCATCAGGCATAATCGAAGCAGTTGTAGGCGTGTTGATGGTTAGATTTAACGGCTGACCAGCATCGGAAACATCTTCGATCGTCGTGCCACCCCCTTCTTCAAAAGTATAAAGCGCTTGAATACCCTGCTGCACTCTAGGCGCTAAAATAACTGTATGAATCACCTCATCAGTCGCGCTCGCAACACCATCGCTGACCGATAATTGAAAGCGATACTGGCCGGGTTCTAGAGGAGTGAAGAATGCAATTTCCTCGGTTGCATCGGCGATCTCAACCTGCGGTCCACTCAACAATACCCACTGTTCGTCCGTGAGAAAGTCGTCGTCGCCATCAGGGTCGGTGGTCGCGCTGCCATCCAGGGTAATGGTTTCGCCCACATAGCGAACCGTATCTGGCCCTGCGTTTACATCCGGAGGTTGATTACCAGATTGGTCGCCAATAATAAAAACCGCAGACGACTCTGAACTTGGATTGAAATCGGTTTTAAACGCTTTGGCGCGGACTATGGTGCTGGCAGCAATGTTAATAGGTTGGGAATAAAGCTGAGAACCCGTATCTGGGCTCGCATTATTAGTGGTGAAGCGTATTTCTGCGTCAGGGGTGGCGGAGGTAATCGTTACGTTCACCGCATTCAAAGAACTTCCGCCGTCTGGATCAAACGTGGGGGTCGCCACCGTTTCTTGCGCAGTGAAGCGCACCCGCCGAATCTGACCACTCGTAGTGGTATAGGTGGTCAGCATATAGTACAGATCGCCGTCTTGATTGAAACGGGTGATAACCGGTTTGACCGGAATGCTATTGCTGCCTGCCAAGCCTAAGCCGGTTGAAAATGTTTCCACCGTGGTGTCCGAATCAGATGCCACGGTATTGATGCGGCCAGTACTACTGGAATTGCTCCCCCAGAGCGCCACAAAATAGCGACCGTTATACTCACTAGGGAAACTACCCACACCTGTTTCCGGCAGCCATGCCCCGCCGGTAATTAGCTCGCCGCCCGCTTGCGAGGCATCCACCCAAATACCACGATTGTTACCTATGCCGCTATTACTTCCTTCGTGCTGATAATTTGCCCCTGCCTCAACTAAGTAAACACTCGCCTTGTCGCTGCCTCGCGCTTCGTTAATGTAAAGTGCACCTGTATCTGGATGCTTAGACATCGAATATGGGTTCCTTAAACCTAGGGCATAAATCGCTCGCAAATTGCCACTTGCTTGTTGATAAAACGGGTTATTGGTGGGAATAGTGCCATCCGCGTTGATGCGAAAAACCTTGCCGGTGTAGCTTTCTAAACTCTGAACTGGTTCCCCGGCGAAAGTTCCTTCCCAGCCATCACCGGTTGTTATATAGAGTTTGCCGTCCGCTCCAAATTCAAGCGCGCCACCATTATGACTACCACTCGATTGGCTATCGTTAAATGGCAAGTCTAATAAAAGCTGTTCACCGAATGTGGTATCCGCAATATCTGGATTTGCGGAGCTTACCTTGATCCGAACGACCCGGTTATCCAAGGTATCGCCATGCATATAAAACGCATATACAAACCCGTTATTGCTGAAATCAGGGTCAAAGGTGATGTCTCTTAGACCTCCAGAGCGACGCACCGGAGACGGTGTATTGAAGGTGTAAAAAGGTTGTGAGTTTAGCGCCCAGGTATCGCTATCTTCATCATATTTCGCAACCCGTAATTGCCCGCTTATCCGCTCGCTGATGAACATGCGGCCATCTGGCGAAAAGTCGAATCCATCGGGATCAGCCAGCCCAGTGATCACCGGTTCATCCGTGAAATTCTCAGGCAATGTAAAGGCGAACGCCTGGCCACAAGCAGCCACAAGGACCGCCGCCAATGCCCTAATTAGCAGCTTGGCAGAGAAGAAAGCCAGCAACTGCATCATATTGTTTAGGTCTCCAAAATACCCCTACCCGTTAAAGGAATTCCAGATGATGAAAAAACTACGTCTTTGCTTTGGCCGCTGCGAGCAATACCTCATTTCGTTTCTCTGCCGCCGCCCAATCTCTTGGAAGAACCCGCGCCACGACAAGAAAACTGATGATCGATGGCACAAAAAACAAACACGTCACACTCATTGCGTAACGCATCGCTTCTAGCTCTGCATAGTTATTCTTAAATACGTCGATGAGCCAACCCGCGAACGTTGGTCCGCCACCAAGCGCCACCATATTCAAGATAAAGAAGAATAACGCGGTCGACATGGCACGCATATTTATTGGAGCCAGAGTTTGAGCGATCGCAAACGATGGCCCCAAATAAATGCCTAGAAAAAATAACAAAAAGGTAGTGAATACGAGATGCACCCAAACAGAATCTACCCAAAACCCCAATACGCCTAGAGGTAAGCATATGGCGATCGAAATCGCTGGCAACCATCCATAGGCTCGAATCGTTGATTTGCCCCACTTGTCCGCAATGCGTGCGCCGAGGAACGCTCCGCCTGCATAGGTTGTTCCATTTATGATGCCCAGTACGATTACCAAGGTTTGAAAATCGAAACTGGGGTCGAGGATCCGGAGAAACTTGGTTTGGAATGCAGAAAACGAATAAGAGACAAATGAGCCAAATGCGATGCCGAAGCACATCGCCCACCACGCTGGTATTTTTAGAAGCGTTCGTAACGACTCGGCAAAAGGAGGTTGCTCTACCTCTAAATCATCACCAAACTCCATCGCGCCCCGGGTAGGCTCCCGCAATACAAGGCGCACGAAGACAGCTAGCAAGATACCGGTAACGCCGAGAAAGACAAAAATTCGCCGCCAATCCACAGAATCACTATCCGCTCCCATTAAAGAAGCGGTCGCAAAATACGCAGCCATTATTCCCAGTGGGATACCCATTGAGTAAACGCCGAGGGCCCCTGCTCGTTCCTCTTTGGCGTACAAATCGGAAATTATGGAGTGCGATGGCGGGCTGCCTCCGGCCTCGCCGACACCGACCCCCATGCGCGCCAAACCTATTTGCAAAAAGTTATTTGCCAACCCAGTCAGGGCCGTAAAGGCACTCCAAGTGGCCAATGCAATGGAGAGGATGTTGACCCGGTTATAGCGATCGGCCAACCAAGCAATAGGAATAGCAATCACCGTGTAGAATGTCGCAAATGCCAAACCGATAAGGAGACCAAGCTGGGTGTTGGTGAGGCCCAAATCCTCCTGAATAAACGGGGCAAGAATACCCACAATTTGACGATCAATAAAATTGAAGCCGTAAACGATGGTCAACAGAATTAACACCAAGGTGCGATAGCGCTTGCTCGGCAATTGAGTATCAGACATGCTTTTTGTTTCTTCCCGTTTTATTGTTTTTATTCGCGCGACCAATCTAACTGGCCTGCTACTTAATTACAATCAGGTTTCTGTGAACATCGCAGCGACTTGCTCGCCAGTAAAGGTGGGAGTCTGTTCAACAAAGTTGTAGTAAGCCGGTTTTTCCTCAATATAAATTTGATGATCCAGCACCAAATTTGAATCCGCACCGAATATACCTGCATATACAAAATATTTATTTGGCTCAACTAATCGATAATAAACATTGGTACCACATTCGCTACAGAATGCTCGCTCACCCCAATCTGAGGATTTATAGACTTTTATATATTCTTCGCCACGAAATATAACTCGATCATCAACGTCAATAGCAAAACCTGGCCCACCACACCAGGTCAGACACATTTCACAGTGGCAAGCACCAATATGGGCATTGGTTTCTGGCAGTTCGACATGAACTTTATTGCATAAACACGCACCCTGTAGTTGGACGGAATCAGACATTTCATTCTCCTCGTTAAATTCAATGCGAATAGCTTAGCAGGGAGCGCTCATAGACGTTACAAAACTGAAAGAAAATACAGGCTATCGCCTTTACTGGTAGACTGTGTGCCGATTTTGCCAACCTGGAATTAAACTCAAATGAAAAAAGTCGCAGCTAAAATTTCTCTTATCGGTTTGCTTGCCTTGTTTGCAGGCGCCGCCAACGCGGGCTCTAGTCTTGATGACGTGCTCGCCGCTCAAGACGACAGCGCTAAAGCGCGATATGAGTACCGCAACCCTAAGGCCACCTTAGAATTTTTTGGCGTAGAGCCAGGCATGAAGGTTGCCGAGGCGCTGCCAGGTGGCGGCTGGTACAGCAAGATACTGGTCCCTTATTTAGGCAGTGAAGGCCACTTGCTGGGGGTCGACTATTCGGTTGATATGTGGTCACACTTTGGCGGATTCGCTACCCCAGAATTTATTGAAAAGCGCAAAGGCTGGGTTGATACATTTCCCAACGATGCAAAAGAATGGGGAGATGCGAACGTGACGGCCGCCACTTTTGCCACAATATCTGACGATGTCGCTGGCAGTTTAGATGCGGTACTTTTTGTGCGTGCCTTGCACAATCTATCGCGCTTTCAAGACAAAGGTGAGTACCTCACCAAAGCCTTAGAGGCAACTTACACAATGCTAAAACCCGGCGGCATCGTTGGCGTGGTTCAGCATCAAGCGAGCGAAGACCAACCCGATGCTTGGGCCAACGGCAGCAATGGTTACTTGAAAAAGTCAGCGGTTGTGGCTGCCATGCGAGCTGCAGGATTTGAATTGGTTGCGGAATCTGACATTAACGCCAATGCAAAAGACCAAGCGGTTGAAGGTGACAGTGTGTGGAGACTGCCTCCAACGCTTCGCGGCGCAAAAGACAACGAAGAACTCAAAGCTCAAATGTCAGCAATCGGCGAGTCAAATCGTATGACTTTGAAATTTATCAAATCAACTGTTGCTCGCTAGTACGGCGATCGGGCCCTACTAACAAAAGGCTGCCGCGGGTTATCCGAGGCGGCCTTTTTTAATGCCTCTAGTACACCGAGGCTAAATAATGCTCCAACCTTAACCGGCAAGTAACTTGTCGATAGTGGCCAGTGCTAATTCACGCCAATTATCAATATCAGCCTCGCTTGAGACTTGATGCTGACGCAAACCGACATAGCCATGTAAGGCCGCCCATACTTCAATTGCGCGGGCGCGAATATCGTCCTGAGCGGTGTCGTCAGGCATGGTTTCGGCGGTTAGCATGAGCAGGCCCTTGAAGGCGCTGGCTGCGACATTATGAGCCTCAGGTGACGGAGAATACGTATCGTCGGCAGCGCCAAAGATGAGTCGATAGTGAGCATTAAAATTCTCGGCGACATCCAAATAAGCCTCGCAAGAACTGATTACCCTCTGCTTGGGTGTAAGGCCTTCGCCAGTTTGCTCCATGGCCTTAGCCACCATTTCAAACCCTTCGATGTAGAGGGCGTCTAGCACTCCCTGCTTGCCTTCAAACTGGCTGTATATGCCAATCGTTGACATACTGGCTCGCTTAGCGATAGCACGCACGCTGAGCGCAGCTAAGCCGCCTTCTAAAAACAACTCAGAAGCCGCCGCGAGAATTTTGGTTCTAGTACTGTCAGCGCTCATTTATCACCCTTATTGTCTTTTCCATATATCAAGCTGTTGACAATTATAACATCGTTATATAGTCTATAACACTGTTATATTTGGTGTTGGCTTACATCTTGCTCCTTAACAGGTACGAAAATGACTATTCAACTTGAAACAGACTATCTAATTATTGGCGCCGGTGCGGTCGGCCTTGCTTTCGCCGATGTACTTTTAACCGAAACGGATGCCACGATTACAATTGTTGACAAACATCACAAACCTGGTGGTCACTGGAATGACGCCTACCCTTTTGTCACCTTGCATCAACCCAGTGCGTTTTACGGTGTAAGCTCAAAAGAACTCAGCAAAGGGCGCACAGCCAAAATAGGTCTAAACAAAGGATTAGGAGAACTCGCCACCGGCGATGAAGTAATGAGTTACTTCGGCGACTTGATGCGCGATCACTTTCTGCCGTCAGGTCGCGTCCAGTATTTCCCCATGTGTGAATACCAAGCCGACCACCAATTTCGTTCGCTGCTGTCAGACACAACTTACCAAGTTAACGTTGCTAAGAAATTAGTCGATGCGACTTACTTTGGCACATCGGTACCAAGCACCCATACGCCGAGTTATAAAATTGCCGAGAGCGCAAACTTTATTCCACTCAATGATTTGCCCAAGCTAGAGCATGGGCATCAAAATTACTTCGTGATTGGCGGCGGCAAGACAGGTATCGATGCGGTTGTTTGGCTATTGGAAAACGCCGTAGATCCAGACAAAATCTCGTGGGTTATGCCGCGCGATGCTTGGCTGATCAACCGCAAGAACACGCAACCAAGCGATGAGTTCTTTCACACCACGATAGGCGCCCAAGCAGTTCAGATGGAAGCTCTGGCGCAAGCCGAATCGATTGACGATCTGTTCGATCGGCTCGAGACTGGTGGGGTTTTAATGCGTATCGATGAGTCAGTGAAACCGCAAATGTTCCATGGCGCTACGATCTCAGAGCTAGAGCTAGAAGAATTGCGCAAAGTGAAAAATATTGTGCGCATGGGCCGCATTAAAGAAATTGGCGATACCGAAATTGAATTTGAGCAAGGTTCTATGCCGGTGCCGACTGATACGATTTTTATTGATTGCTCAGCAACAGCTGTGACGCTGAAACCACACGTTCCTGTATTCCACCAAGGCACGATCACGGTACAAACTGTGCGCAGTTTTCAACCGGTGTTTAGTGCTGCCCTAATCGCGCATATCGAAGCCAGCTACGACGACGAGACAAAACAAAACGCTCTTTGCACCGTGATTCCCTTACCCAATCACGACACCGACTGGATTCTTTGCACAGCCGGTCAGATGTTCAACCAATTCGTCTGGACGCAAGAACCTGGCCTAAAAGAATGGCTCATAGATAATCGGCTTGATGGATTTACGGCATTGATGAACAATGTGGATGAGAGCGAGGTAGAAAAACGCCAAATCATCGGCCGCATACGCGGTAGCGCGGAAGCTGCTATGGCCAATGTGCAACGCTTCGTCGCTGAAATTCATTCTCAAGCCGAATCCTAAACCACTAAACAGAGAACACCTTATGACGGAATTGCAAACGCGCAGAGATGACTTTGCGAAAACTCGCTTAGCCAATAGCGCGCCGATTGAACTCGAGAACCGAGATATCAAGGTCGCAGTGAACCACTTTTCGTTCACGGCGAATAACATCACTTACGCGGTGGCTGGTGAAATGCTACGTTATTGGCAATTCTTTCCTGCCAACGATGACCCTAACGATGAATGGGGCATCATTCCTGTTTGGGGCTTCGCCACGGTTGTCGACTCTCAGCATGAGAGTATTGAAATTGGCGAGCGGCTGTTTGGTTATTTCCCACCTGCGAACGAACTAAAAATAACGCCAGTTAATGTATCCGACGGCACCTTGTTTGATGGCGCAGCTCACCGCGCGGACTTACCACCCGGATACAACGTCTACCGTCGCCTATCCGGCGAACCAAATTACGACTCTGCATTCGATCAAGAAAGAATGTTGCTGTTTCCACTTTATGTAACGGCCTTTTGTTTGCATGACATGCTGCAAGACAACGACTGGTTTAAGGCTGAACAGGTGATCATCGGTAGCGCGTCGAGTAAAACCAGCATTGGCTTGGCGTACGCAGTAGCCGAAGACACGGCCTCACCGGTACTGGTAGGCTTGACTTCAGCGCGCAACAAAAACGCGGTGGAAAATCTCGGCATCTATGATTCAGTGGTGACCTATGACGAGCTGGAGTCGATTGACGCCTCCAAAGCCGCGGTGATTGTGGATATGTCCGCCAATGGCGAAATGTTGGGGCGCTTGCATACCCACCTCGGCGACAATATGAAGTTCTGCTCAAATGTCGGCATGACGCATTGGGAAGATGCTGGCCCGCGACCGGGCTTTATCCAGGAACGCAGTAAAATGTTCTTCGCCCCAGGTCATATTCAACAGCGCATGAAAGATTGGGGGCCTGAAGGTTTTGAACAAAAATCATCGGCCTTCATCATGCGCACTGCTCTGAAGAGTCGCGACTGGTTGACGATGCGTGAAATTGACGGCTTAACTGGATTGTCCGAAATCTATGACGACGTCTGTCATGGCAAAGTGGCGCCGGAAACTGGGCTGATCGTTAAGGTTTAAGCTGTATCTCTGTGCTTCGGCGGTTTCGCCAGCCTCAAGAGACAGGCACCTTGTTTATTTAAAAATACTCGAAAAAGCCCTAGTCAGACTGGGGAATATAGCCAGATTAGGCTATATTCCCCAGCATCCAGATGCCCGCTAAGGGCGCAACAGAGAACTCTCTGATGACTAGTTTGATCATGTTGGCCATCGTGATATTTTGTGTTGGCTCAATGGCATACGTTTACGCGTTTCGAGGCCAAGCCAGATACGATGGCGTCAGCGAATACATCCGTAAAGGCTGGCCGATTTTCACCCCGTTTAACTGCTTACTTTATCTTTTTACTAAGCAACGCGCGCGCCCGCCGATCATGGATATGGCGGACTTCCCAGAATTGGCTGAGCTAGGCGACAACTGGGAAATGATCCGCGACGAAGCCATGGCATTGATGTCAGAAGGAGGATTTGATTCCATATCAGACCCCGAACAAGCGTCGTATTACGACATTGGCTTTCGCACATTCTACAAATACGGTTGGACTAAGTATTACCTAACTTGGTACGGCTACACGCATGCATCGGCTCAGCAATCCTGCCCTAAGACCGTTGAACTGCTGAACAAGATTCCGAGTGTAAATGGGGCCATGTTCTCGATGTTACCTCCTGGCGGACAACTCACCCGACACCTGGATCCGGTCGCCTGTTCTTTGCGCTACCACCTTGGATTAAACACACCCAACGACGACCGCTGCTACATCAGCATTGATGGTCAACAATACTCATGGCGAGATGGTGACCCCTTGTTGTTTGACGTCACCTTTCTGCATTTTGCCCACAATGATGCAGATCAACCTCGATTAATCTTGATGTGTGATATTGAGCGGCCGATGTCTTGGTTTG
>CALJJR010000092.1 GCA_937973905.1 uncultured Arenicella sp.
GCTGACCCAGAGAAAGCACACAATATTGTGATCAACTCCAAAACTCATCGCTATGGTGTTTGCAATGCGATGGAAACGCTGTTGGTGCATAAAGACATTGCCGCTGAAGTTTTGCCACGTGCCGCGCAAGAATTAACTGCTATTGGCGTTGAACTGCGGGGCTGCGACGCGACTAAGACCTTGCTGCAGGGCTTAGATGTGAACTCTGCCACCGAAGACGATTGGCATACTGAATATCTAGCGCCGATTTTATCCATTCGCATTGTCGACAGTGCCGAGCAGGCCGTTGAACACATCGCCACGTACAGTTCGGCTCATACTGAAAGTATCGTGACTGAAAATGTCACGACCGCGCGATGGTTTTTAGCCACGGTTGATTCCAGTTCAGTGATGGTGAATGCCTCCACTCGATTTGCCGACGGTTTCGAATATGGTCTGGGCGCAGAAATTGGCATCAGCACCGACAAACTGCATGCGCGTGGGCCGGTCGGCTTAGAGGGCCTCACTTCACAAAAGTACATCGTATATGGCGACGGACATATCCGCGACTAATAAGCTGCTAGGGATATTTGGTGGCACCTTTGATCCGGTGCATTTTGGCCATCTTAAGGCGGTTGCTGAGCTCCAAGCAGAGCTCAACTTTACCCGTATCCATTGGGTTTTGAGTGCTCGCCCGCCGCATAAAAACCAAGTGTCGGCCAGTATTACCCAACGCTTTTCAATGCTCGAATTGGCTTTAGAAGACGAGCCACGTTTTGTGCCTGATGACACCGAGATCACTCGCAATACTAAATCGTGGACCATCGATACAGTGTTGGAGTTCAAGGCCAAATATCCCGATCTGCAGCCGTGCTTATTGATCGGTGGTGATAGCCTAGAGCGTCTGCCTAGTTGGCATCGCTACGACGAACTCATCGAGTTGGCGCATTTTGTGGTGATGGCGCGCCCCGGCTACGGTCTAACCATTCCACCAGCTTTACAGAGTCGAGTGGTTAATACAGCGCAGGAATTAGTGGCGGCCGAACGTAGCAGTATCATGCTGGTGGAGCAAACCGATTACCCGATCTCATCAACTCAGATCCGTGAATTGCTCGCAAAACCTAACTTTTCTACAAGTCAGCTGAGTAAACTGCTGCCTTCAGCCGTTATCAGCTATATTCTAGAGCATCAACCCTATACACTTTTGCCCATGCAGCCAGAACAAATCAAAGACCATGTCGTAAGCGCCCTCGAAGACATCAAAGGCCAAGATATCCGTGTGCTTGAAATCGGAGATATCTCTGACTTTGCGGATTATATGGTGGTCGTGAGCGGCACTTCCGACACGCATGTGAAAGCGCTTGCTCGTGAGGCCTCCGACCGCTTGCGTGGCATGGATGTTAAGCCGATCAATGAAGACGGTCAGGAGCTGGGTGAGTGGGTGCTCGTCGATTTTGGTGATGTGGTATTACACGTGATGCGGCCTGAAGTTCGGGATTACTACGACCTGGAAAAGCTTTGGGATGAGGATGTACGTAAGTTGGTGGAGCAACATCGCGAGCAGCAAGAAGCCTAGTAATCTTTCTTCGAGGTCATCACCAGTCACTCGGTATGCGCTCAATCTAAGATGAAAATTACCCTGATCGCGATTGGTACCCGCATGCCCGCTTGGGTCATTGCCGGGTTCAAAGAGTATCAACAACGGATGCCGCAGGTCTGCGCGCTTGAATTACATGAAATCGCCGCTTTAAAACGCGGTAAAAACGCCGATATCCCCAGAATTTTGCGCGATGAGGCGGCAGCTATTTCTGCCGCTGTGCCTAAAGGCGCACAGATCATCGCGCTGGATCGCAAGGGCAAGCACATTGATACAGATATGCTCGCCACGCAGATGCAGGGCTGGATAGATAATAGTCAAGATGTGGCCATCATTATTGGTGGGCCAGAAGGCTTAGAGCGGGACTTTATGACTAAGGCAAATCGTCTCTGGTCTCTTTCCGCTTTAACATTTGCCCACCCGGTTGTGAGGGTGATGCTCGCGGAGCAGCTATACCGTGCATGGAGCATTAACGCCAATCTTCCGTACCACCGGGGAGACTAAGATGAAATCTGCCCTCAAGTTGATATTAGCTTCCGCTTCGCCACGCCGACACGCACTTTTGCGCGCGCTAAATGTTGAATTTGAAGTGGCGGTCGCCGATATCGATGAATCGGGTTTACCCGGTGAAGAAGCCTTGGACTATGTGCCGCGTGTAGCGCTGGCTAAGGCGCACGCAATTCAATCGATGCACCCAAGCAACGCCGTCTTAGCGGCTGATACTATCGTCGCTGTCGATGGCGAAATACTCGGCAAACCACAGGATCAAGAGCATGCCCATGAAATGTGGCATAAATTGTCCGCACGCAAGCACGATGTGATTAGCTCGGTGTGTTTAATGTTCGAGGGTGGAGAGAATCCTGTTATCGAGTTAAAAACGGTGTCAACGCAAGTACAAATGTGTGCCATTGATAGCGCGATGATGGCTGCTTATTGGGCTAGTGGAGAGCCAGCAGACAAGGCCGGCGCCTACGCAATTCAGGGCTTTGCTTCAGCTTGGGTTCAGGAAGTGCATGGTAGTTATTCCAATGTGGTTGGATTGCCATTGTTTGAAACCAATCAATTATTGCGTTTGGTCGGGCATAATTGGCTCTAAGCCGGTAATCTCAGCCAAGCATCAGCCCTGCGCGCAAACAATGTCTTATTCACAACAACTTATTATTGATCGAACCGCTTCGCGAGCCTGTGTCGCGCTGTTGGTTAGTGATGAGGTGTGTGAACTAAAAGTTGAACCTGTAGGCGAAGCCAGTGTGGTGGGTAATGTTTACCGTGGCAAAGTCATCCGTGTGATCGAAGGCATGCAAGCCGCCTTTGTTGATATTGGCCTAGAACAACCTGGGTTTTTGCATCGACGGCACATTGCTAGTAACGTAAAAAACCAAAATATTGAACAGTTGTTACACCCAGGCCAAAGTGTGATCGTGCAAGTCACGCAGGCGCCTAGAGGGCTAGGAGAAAACCGTAAAGGTGCGGCACTCAGTACAGATATCAATTTAGCCAGCCGATCTCTTGTTTATTTGCCCCTCGACAACTCTGGGCGTGTGATTGTTTCGAAGTCGCTGCGCGAACATGCTGAAGCAGATTACATTAAGAGTGAGCTTGAGCAGTTAGGCGAGAACGCAAATCTATCAGGCGCGGTAATTGCGCGCGGCGCTGCCGTTGTGAACCGTGCGGAGCTGTCATCAGAACTGAATTGGTTAGCCGAACGTTGGAATACGGCGCTGTCTAATCAAGAACGTGCTCCCCAGCTACTGCTACCGGAACTCGGTTTTAGCGAAAGTTTTTTGCGTGATAACTGGCCTGAACAGTGTTCGCGTATCGGTGTGGTTTACGCGCAAGATTTAGAGCCAATCGCGCAGTTTGTAGAAAAATTTGCTCCTAGCAAAGCAGCAATCCTACAGCCGCTTGATGACCGAGAGACATCAATAATTTCGGCTACCATTGCCGCAGCACTCGAGTCGGCCAGTGCCCGCTCGATAGCGTTGAGTAATGGCGGTGAATTGGTGATTGATTACACCGAGGCGATGACGGTGGTTGATGTGAATACAGCGGCCGCCGTAACAGGAGAGAATATTTATCACCAAACCAATTTATTAGCGGCAAAAGAACTGGCTCGGCAACTACGCCTACGCAGTATAGGCGGCATCATCATTGTTGATTTTATCGATTGCGACCAAGCAGAAAGGCAAGAGTTGGTCGAAACTCTGCAAGGCTATCTCTCCAATGACCCAGCTCATACCACGATGGGTGCAAATTCAAAGCTGGGCCTGATCGAGATTACCCGCGCTCGGCGTGGCCCAAGTTTGCATGAGATTTTGCAGCGTCAATGCCCTAGCTGTGATGGCCGCGGGCGGCTTAAGGTAGTAGAGGATTAAGTTGAAGCTACTACTAAAAATCGTGCTGATTGTCGTTGGGCTCTATTGTCTTTTCTGGGGCGGTGTTGCCGCTTATTTCAGCTTTGCTGAACGACATAAGGAATTGCTTGAAGCCAACCTTGGCAGCCTCTTTAAACGCGAAGTGACGATAGATCAAGTGCGCACTGCTTGGCGGGGAGCGGCGCCCATCATTCAGATCAACGGCTTCAAAGTTGCCGGCGATACTGAAGAATTGCCAGCACTTGCATTTGCATCCATGTCGGCTGAAATCGAGCCCTTTTCCATCTTAAAGCTGTGGCCTAAATTGACCGACTTTGCCGTTGAGGCGCCGATACTCGAGGTGGCACACACTGACGATGGTGGCTTGCAGATTGCTGGCATTCCACTCAGCGCGAACCGTGCTAGTGGCATCAGCCCCAAGCGGTTGATTTCTTGGTTAATGAACCATCAGAGCGTTAGTTGGCACGATGGTGCGGTGGTTTGGCGGCGGCCAAATGGCGTGTTGCAGCGCTATCGAGATGTGTCGTTTGTGTATGAGCGCGAGCAACAAAATCGGACTCTTACCGCAGCAACCATTACCAGCAAAGGCGCTTTGGCCATCAGCGCAGAAGCCAACGGCAATATGCTTGAGGATACCGATTGGGATGCCACTGTTGAGGTATTGGGCGACGAAGGGCAACGTTTATTGTCCTCAGACGACCTTTCCTTGGTTGTTGAAAACGGTCGAGGCCGTGCACAGCTAAAGGCACTGAGTGTTGAGCGCGTGCGAGATTTCTTACTGCTTACGGGTCTGAGCGAGGCGGCTCGATGGGTGATTGATGCCCAGCTGGGTGGTGTGCTCAACAACGTACAGTTCGACTTTTCAGGGCCATTTTTACGCTTCGAACAGTGGGAGTTGATTGCCTCAGCGAGTGACATCAACTTCTTACCCACCGAGCGATTGCCGGGTATGAATCACCTTTCCGGCAGCATCACTGCTACCCGAGAAGGTGGGACGTTTCGCTTTGCATCGGATGATTCAAGTTTTCGTTGGCCACGATGGTTTCCGGAAGATTTTAATATCCAGCAAACAGAAGGCAGTTTTCGCTGGGAAATGACTGACCCAGGGGTAATCGATGTGTATCTGGAAGAAGCCGTTTTCTCTGATGGAATCGTGCAAATCAACAGCCTCGATGCGCACTGCAGAGTTAATACTCGGTACCGAAAAGTAGGTGTGCTGGCCGACTGGTTTACTGCCGGCCCGATTGAAGATTTGCGTTTCGAAGATGGTCAAATAGTATCGCGCTCTGAAAACGCACCATTGTTTTTGGAAGCTAAGGCCAATCTTTCAATCTCAGATATGGGTGATACGAGTCGCTATTTGCCGGCAGACCCGCGGGTTCAAAAGCTGATCAAGTGGTGGGAAGGCGCGTTTGTCACTGGTGTGGTTGAAAGTGCTGACCTTAGCTTTGAAGGGCCGCTGAATTTGAATGCGATTCGAGATGGTAGCGCGCAAATTCGCGGTATTGCTGAGTTTGAAGATGTCGTTCTCGATTACGGTTTTCAGCGAGATTGGCCGGTGTTGCGCAAAGGCGCCGGCACGCTTGAACTGGATAACCAAGGATTAACGATCACACCCAAAAGAGCCTGGATTGAACAAGACGAGCTGAAATCGGGCGTGGTCACGATTAAGCCGATTTTTGAAAAAGGGCGAGTACTCGATATTAAAGGTGAAATGGAATCCACCCTTGAAACTGTGGCTGATTTTTTATTTGAAGGGCCGTTGCTTTCTGACGCACAGAAAAAACGACAGGCCGAGCAGCCTTTTCCTTTAACCGTGCAAGGTGGCGTGGTTGATGCGGATGTGGCTGTCAGAATTCCACTCAGCGATATTAAAAACGCCAAAGTTGATGGCCGCGCGACGGTGAGCGCAGGTCGTTTAATACTGCCGCCGAATGTCGCGCTTGAAAATATTCGTACTAATATGACGTTCACCGAGGCGAGTGCCAGCGCAGATAGAATCCGCGCTGACTTTCTGGGTGGTACTGTTGAAGCGAAGCTAAGCACAACGGAAGTTGCACAGCCGCCCAAGTTAAAGTTAACCGGATCCGGCCGTGCCAACGTTGCGGAGCTTGAACCTTGGATAGGTGAACACCTGCTTTCATGGTTTCAAGGGGAAGCCGATTGGGTAGGGGAGGTTAAGATCGAAGATGCCTCGGTGGTCATCGACTTGAATTCAGAGCTTGAGGGTGTGGCCGTCAGTGCCCCAGCGCCGTTAAAGAAGGATGCGCAAAGCCTAAGCAGTCTGAATTTCGCCATGCGCACCGGTGGCCAATCTGTAGTGCCAGAGCTGGCCCTCGATTATGGCGATCATCTGCGCGTACATATGGTAGGTGACTCTGCTAAACAGAACCTTCTATTAGATAGAGCACGGATTGTGTTGGCTGATGATGCCCGCAGTGTGCCGAGGCTTTCACCTCCCGGTGTGAACTTCATGGTCGACAAGCAGGAGTTCGATCTGGATGCGTGGTTAGAGGCAATCATTGAATTAGCGTCGCTCGAGACAAAGCCCTTGGCCGAAGGTGAAATTGCAGATACGACCTTTTTAGACGCAATGCGCACCGTGCAGATTGAATCTTCGCAGACCCAATTTTTAGGTCGGCCGTTTGGGCCTTTGCGAGTGTCGGCCGTGACGACTGATGGTAACGATTGGATTGGCACGCTAAAGGGTGACAATGTTGACGGTACGATCAAGGCGAAACCTCGAGCGGCAGACCCGCGTTATGATCTCAACCTCGCTTATTTTCATCTTGTTGAAGCGCCTAAGGGCATCGCTCCTCCGGACCCAATAAACCCAGATCTGCGCCCGGCCGACTATCCAACTGTTAGTCTTAATGCCAATACCTTTGTGGTGGCCAAGAAGAAGCTTGGGCGCCTTTTAGTCGAGGGCGCACCCGCTGCTGACAATTGGAATATCAGCAAGGTGTCGTTGGACAATACCGACATCAGCACAACTGGCAGCGGCCAGTGGGTTAATGATGAGAAGAGCGGATCCAACAGCAGCCTGTCGTTGCTAACTACGATTGATGAAGCCGGCGGCGTTCTCGATGAGATGCAATTCAATGACTTAATCCGTCAAGGGCAAGGACGATTTAATGGGGAGCTGCGTTGGATTGGCGCGCCG
>CALJJR010000093.1 GCA_937973905.1 uncultured Arenicella sp.
TCCTTGTTTTATACATGGCGTGGGTATGTGTGATGAATATCCTCACTTAGAACAGCCGTTTCGCACGCAATTAGATTTCGATGGCCAACTTGAAGCTGGCATGACCATCTGCATCGAAAGCTTTATGGGCGCCGTGGGTGAGCGAGATGGCGCCAAGTTAGAACAACAAATTTTAGTAACGGAAACGGGATACGAACTCCTGACCCAATTTCCCTTTGAAGAGGATTTACTGGCATGACGATTCCCGAAACCATGACCGCCGTGCTGTTAACGGGCCACGGTGGGTTCGAGAAACTTGATATTCGCGACGACGTCCCTGTTCCAGAACCGGCAGCCGACGAAGTCTTGATCAAGGTGGGCGGTGCTGGCGTCAATAATACCGATATCAACACACGAGTTGGCTGGTACTCAAAAAGTGTGACCAGCGATACGACCTCCGGTGGCGCCAAAGGTTTCGAAACCGTAGAAGATGACGATGGCGGCTGGGGCGGCGCATTGCAGTTTCCACGCATTCAAGGCGCAGATTGCTGCGGCGAAGTCGTCGCTGTAGGTAGCAACGTTGACTCCAACAGAATTGGCGAGCGAGTGTTGGTAAGGACCATGATCGCGTTTCCAAAAGACGCGGGTGGCGTGGTCAGTATTTGCACAGGTTCAGAACGTGATGGTGGTTTTGCAGAATATATGACTGCTGTTTCTCGGCATGCTTTGAAGGTGGATTGTGATTGGACTGACGTAGAGCTAGCTTCCTTACCGTGCGCATACTCAACCGCGGAAGGGATGTTGCACCGTGCAGAAGTAGGCGCAGAAACTGTCTTAATAACCGGCGCATCTGGCGGTGTTGGCTCGGCGGCGATCCAACTTGCGAAGCGGCGCGGCGCCAAGGTGATTGCAATTGCCGGTGAGGCAAAGATGGCGGATGTTGAGGCCATTGGCGCTGATCAAGTGCTGGCTCGCGGTACTGACCTGGCGGCTGCACTTGGCCAGAACTGCATAGATGTAGTGGTGGATTTAGTGGCAGGGCCTACTTGGCCAAGCTTGCTCGAGGTGTTGCGCCGTGGCGGGCGCTATGTCACCTCTGGTGCCATTGCAGGCCCTATAGTGGAGCTTGATGTTCGCACCCTCTATCTGAAAGACTTAATGCTTATCGGTTCCACTTATCAAGCAGATGAGATTTTTGAAAATCTCATCTGCTATGTCGAACGCGATGAGATCAAACCGTTAGTTTCCAAAACATTTCCCTTAAGCGAAATAGTTGCGGCTCAACAAGCGTTCTTAGAAAAAACTTATACTGGCAAGATTGTCTTGCAGCCATAGCAATCAAAATGACCATTCAGCACAAACTCTCCAAAGCAAGTTTAGAAGCGGTTCGTCAGCCTATTGAGTCAGCGAGCGGCATGCCTAATGCCGCCTATACTGATTTCGAGTTGTTTGAGTTTGAGCGAGACCATGTTTTTGCGCCCACTTGGGCGGGGCTTGAGTTTACCTCTTGCTTACCGCAAAACAGTTATGCCAAACCGGTCGACTTTATGGGGCTGCCGCTGTTACTGGTGCGTAATACTCACGGCGAGATAAAAGTATTCCACAATGTCTGCAGTCACCGCGGTAGAATTTTAGTGGACGAAGAAGGCCCGGTGCGAAACTTGATACGTTGCCCTTATCACTCGTGGAGTTATGACACCGATGGAGCTTTAAAAAGTACCCCGCATATCGGTGGCTTTGGCGAAAATACCGCTCCTGGGTTCAGCTGCGAAGGCAACGGCCTTAAAGAAGTTCGCTCTGCTCAGTGGATGGGCATCATCTTTATCAATCTGTCGGGCGCGGGCGAATCGTTTACGGACTTCATTGGTCCACTCAACCAACGCTGGGAAGCTTTTACTGGCGCGGGTGTGATGGAGAAATTGCACGTGGCATCAACGTACAGCAATACGGAGTTAGCGATCACCGCCAATTGGAAGTTTGCCCTCGAAAATTATTGCGAGGCTTATCATCTACCTTGGGTGCACCCTAATCTGAATTCATATTCGCCGCTCAATCAGCACGAGAACCTTGAAATAAACGAGTACATGACGGGCCAGGTAACGCTCAACTACACTTTGGCGGAAGCCTCTGGGCACACTTTGCCTAAGTTTGCTGCGTGGCCATCTGATAAACACAGCTATGGTGAATATGTTTCGCTGTATCCAAACCTACTGCTAGGCATGCAGGTTGACCACGCGTTTGCCGTCATTTTACAGCCGCACAGCCCATCCACCACGCTTGAGAAACTGCAGATTGCCTATGTAAACGAAGAAGCTACGCAACAATCGATGCAAGCCTGTCGAGAAGCAGTTATGGCCTCATGGCGGCTCGTGTTTGAAGAAGATGCTGTGGCTGTCGAAGGTATGCAACGCGGCCGTGCTTCTCCCGGTTTTAAAGGCGGTGTTTTCTCGCCTGTTCTTGATAGCCCTAGTCACGCATTTCACAAGTGGGTGGCTGATAACTACGCCAAAGCACTGTCGTAACACTACCAACTCATGGTTGAACACTACCGCAACTTTATCGCTGGTGAATGGCAAGACAGCGCGCAAAACATTGAGGTTATCAATCCGGCCGATGAAAGTGTGGTTGCTACGATGGCCTGCGCTGGCAAAGCTGAGATTGATCAGGCGGTTGCCGCTGCTCGTCGCTGTGTTAAGAGTGGAGTACTGACCAAGCCACGACCCGTTGAGCGCATGCAAATGTTGCTGCGCATTGCGCATGAGCTACGTGCTCTTGTCGATGTGGGCGCACCGTTGCTGCTTGCTGAAAACGGCAAAAAGCTGAGCGAAGCTGAAACCGAATTTCATAACGCCATTCGTTACTTCGAATACTACGCCGGCATGGCGGATAAAATCGAAGGCAAATCGATTCCACTGGGTGAAGACTATGTTGATTTCACTTACTACGAGCCGCTCGGCGTTTCAGCGCAAATCGTCCCGTGGAATTACCCGGTTGATCTGTGCGCGCGTTCGCTCGCCCCGGCACTGGCGGCGGGTAACGCCGTGGTGGTGAAGTCTCCCGAACTGACTCCACTGGCCATGACGTTATTGGCTACAGCCTGTGAACGCGCAGAAGTACCTAAGGGCGCCGTGAGTATCGTATGTGGCCATGGGCATGAAGCGGGGGCACATCTCGCTGCGCATCACGATATTGATCAGATTGTATTCACCGGTTCGGTCGCTACCGGCCGTTCAATCCTTCACGCCGCTGCCGAGCGGGCCGTGCCCTGCGTGATGGAATTGGGTGGTAAATCGGCAGCGTTGGTGTTTCCAGATGCGAATCTAGATGTCTTAATGGAAAGCGTGGATTGGGGGATCTTCTCCAATGCGGGGCAAATTTGTTCAGCGATGTCGCGCTTGCTGGTGCATCAGGATATCTATGCTGAAGTTATCGAGCGTGCAACGGCCTTAGCAAAGTTACAAGTACTGGGTGCTGGAACAGAAACGACAACGACCCTCACACCCGTGGCATCTGCTAAACAGCAATCCACGGTATTGAACTTATGCGAGCAGGGCATCAGTGCTGGTGCACAATTGCAGGTTGGTGGCAGGGCTGCCGATAGCAAAGGTTATTTTGTCGAACCGACCATTGTGAGTGATGTGGCTCCAGACAATCCACTTTTTACGCAAGAAGTGTTTGGGCCAGTATTGGCAATCACGCCCTTTAGCAATGAAGAAGAGGCATGGCAGTTGGCCAATGCAACCGATTATGGATTAGTGGCAGGGGTCTTCACGCAAGATCTAAACATTGCCATGCGTGCCAGTCGCGAGCTCAAGGCTGGCCAAGTGTTCGTCAATGAATGGTTTGCCGGTGGTATTGAAACGCCATTTGGAGGCATTAAGCTGTCTGGCTTTGGTCGAGAAAAAGGTCAAGAAGCCTTATACAGCTATGTGAACACCAAAAATGTGGCGATTCGTATTCGCTAGGTGTAAAGAGAGACGGTCGCTGACGTATACCAAGGATGAGGCAGGCATAAATGTAAGGCATGATGACTTGATAGCTAATCCTAACCCCGGAAGAAGACATCACATCTCCCCAGCTTTTGTTAGAGATAGATCATGCATCTCAATTAACACACACTCGTCGCTGCTGCGGTCGCCAACTGTTTATTGTTGCCAAATGCGTACGCGGCCATGACCACCGTAAACTCAAGTTCAGACACCAACTCACCGAGCAATTCAGAATACGCATTAAGATGAGTGATTCGGTAAAGGCGGTAGCCGCTGGCCTACTGAACAGGCAGCGTAGGGTCGGCAAGAACGGCCCAATTTAGAATGGCGTTGCTGTAATTAACCGGTAAGGCATTCATCCCGGTAAAAACGGCATCGCCAATTGATGCTTCTGCCGCAGAATTTTGCAATATGAGTTCTGAGAGTTTGAGTTGGTTCTCATATCCACCGACCACCGAAGGCCCGTGAACCATGGCAGCACCATTGTTGCCACCAAACATCAATTGATGGGCTAGCGTATTATTGCTCGGTTGCTCGTAGTAACTCGTGTAACAAGCGAGTGAAGTGACGGCAAATGGTGAATCCTCATTCTCCAGCGCGCTGATAGATTGGCTGCTTAACATGGCTGTGGCCGACCACGAAGAAGGTGAACCGTGGCCGTTGTAGATAAGCCAGCTCGCGCCGTTTTGAATTGCAGTTTTCACGTCTTCCTGAATGAGGGCATTTAAGTTATCGCCGCTAAGATTTGGATTTGCATCGTAGTCGTCCACGAATACACGCTCACTTGAATTCAATGCCAACTCACCACGCTCAATACTTGTGTACTGAGATTCAAGATCAGTATCAAAATCAATGATGCGTTGTCGGTCAGCCAAAAGTAGCAAGCTGTGCCCCTGAGTTTTTCGCTCTGCGCTTGTTGCAGCCCAGGCTAAACTCTTAGACGTAATTGCGTCGAGATCAGCCAGACTTCTAACTGGCCATCGACCAATGCGTTTTTCCGGGTAGCCGTCGTTATCAAAATCCACAAAGGGTTGGTCACTCGGCGTAAATCGTGAGAACCCAATTGAACGATAGAAACTGGGGATGAAATTGACGGCCTCGGCGTTTTGAATGTTGCGATAGTCGTAAGAGTGACCGCCCACCAATAAAACACTGTCAAAACTGATTTCTGAATCTGCGGCAATCAAAAATCGTTTTATTGCTTCATGTACCGGAACGCCAACTCCAAAATTGTTGGCGATAGTGTCAGTACTGATCACCTGCGAGCTCACGCCCGCCAGATACCGCTGTTGTAAGTAGTCGTCCAGCACTGCGCCAGTAAAATGAGGGTGGGCGATAACCAGTAAATCCGCATCTACCAGATTAAGTTCGGTGGGCGCGGGTTTCGCTTCGATGGCTGCGGCTTTGAGAAATTGATTTTCAGTGCCCAGAAAAACCATCGAACCACCTTCAGCGACAAACGGTATTTGCTGCTTACCGCGCTCATTGCTGGCTTTGCGAATTGCTAAACGGATTAGATTGCCGTCCAAACGGTAAGCATAAGCATAGCGTTTACTGCCGCGCGTTTTATCGAAGATCAGCCCATCATATGCAGCTTCGGGTTGATGAAAGAAGGGCACCTCAGCATGCACGGCGTAGTTGATTGTCACCGCGTCAATTCCGGTCGCATCAAACATATAACCATTGTCGGCTGCGGTTAGTTCCAAGCTATTTTCCCCAGCTCTGAGTAGATCAGGCGTAAAGGAAATACTCTGAGAAAATGAACGTTGCCCTTCAAATTCCAAAGCGGCGATGACAGTTCCGTTCAGGCGCACTTCAATTAGGTGATCAGGGTCAGCAATACCGTCGTTGTCTTGATCGATACCGGGCAGGTTACTTAAACCAGCAAGGTCAAGTTGGACTGATCCCTCCGCACTAGCTAGCTGCGCTGCGTTGGCTATCTGAAATTTATAAGACTTGGTAACCGGTGTGCTAGAGCGAAAAACAATCTCGTTAAACCATGGGGAATCGGTCGGGCTAGCAATTGTGTATTGCAGGTCCTCACCAAAGCTATGTGATTGATAACGCCAGTCTTGAGGGTTTTCAGGTTCGCGCTTAACAACGGGCACGGGTTTGACCTCGTTCCTATCTAAGCCAATCTCATAAATGGTTTGTCGTAGGTAGATCTGATTTTCACCTAGGGGTTTAGCACCGACAAAATCGATAAAGCTGCCGGGCCCAAAGGTGTTGCCTTTGCCACCAATTCGTCGCGGTATTCCTTTGCCGTCAAACGTAACCGCGATTTGTTTCTTTGGCGCGCCGTTTAAATCGATACCTGCACTTATCAAATCGGCATAGGTAACCCGGTGTATACCATCTTGTTCTACGGTAACTAAAGCCGACGCTGAAGCATCATTGCTTTTACTTGCTTTGCGCCAGCGATTTTTATTACGCACATAGCCTTTAGCAAGCATTGATTGTTGAAACTCGGCTTGCAAAGCCTGCCAATCAATCGCTTGCGTGACAAAATCCGCGCCGTAGTTTTCGCCGATCTCAAACGGGCCAAAAAACTCTTGCTGCCCACTAATATCTACGCTGGAGATGACAATATTCGCTATCTGTTCCTTGAGTGTGATTTGGTGCGTGTAATTCTGCGTGCTCAATGAATCGAAATGATTGCTGCGAATCATTTTCTTGTTCAACTGACGCAGTTCCTCTTCGCCATCTTCGCTTTGCGCGAGCGTCCAAAAATCAAAGCCCGCGTTAAAGGTTTCATCGGCGGTTTGCCACTCTAAACGCAAAAACGGGCCAGCTTTACTGCTGGAGAATTTGCTTAAGGTGACGGGCACAGTTGTGATCGGCCCGAGCGCAACATTCGCTACTGGGCAGCTAGGGGCGAACACAGATATGCCCGGGCTGGTCGCGGTTAGATCTGCATAAGTCTCATCGTTGAGATCGCCATCGCCATCTGAATCGTAGATGTATTGAATACCCATCAAACCATCGCAGCAGCGTTCAAACCCCAAAACTTTCAGTGAATGGAAACCCGGGTTTAGAAACCGCGTGCCTTCAAGCACATCGGCGTTGGCATAATTGTTGGCCCACCAAAGATCATTGCCCCAGTTTGCATCTAAGGTGACGTCATCAATATACACCTCGCCACCTTGGCCAAAGTCGGGCCCCACTCGGAACCCATAGAGGGCACCAGCAGGCACGGAGAACATGGTTTCTACAAAGAAGGCGATGTCTTCATTTGAGCCAAACGTGTTTGAGTTCTCCACCGTCGCCCCGGTTTGAGGAAACGCCTGAATGTCAGTACACCCATAACCGCTGCCGGGCGCGGCTACCGTATCAAAGTCAAAGGCGGCTTCACCTTCTGCGAACGATTCTGGGCCGGGGTTTGCAGCGGTGTTTGCCTGCGTATGGTATTTAAAACCCGTGGTCGGAAACGTGTCGTCTAAATCACTGAGCGGCCCGGGAACATCGCTGCGGTTATAGTCTAGAAAGATGCCGGTATTAGGTGGGCTAACAGGGACGGACGGAACTTCGATCCAAACCACCGCGGTTTGGGTGACGGGGTCAACACTCTCTACAAAAAAGTCGAGCGCGGTTGTGAAGTCAATATTCGAGGCGAGCAGATCATCGCCATTATTATTAAAGTCAAACCCCGGTGCATTCGTGGCATTCAATTCCACCCGCACCGAATAGTTGGTTAAAACCGAACCCGAGTTATTCTCAATAGTGATTGGAATACGAGATTGCGCCACCGCTGTTGGGATTGACCCCAACAGCACAAAAACGAAACAACTTAAGTGAAACAAAGCCCGCAAAATGACTTCCCCAAGGCATACCTATTCCGACGATTAGTTTAACAGTTGTACAGCAGGCAATTGTGCCTACAGAATGGTGTGTTGCAGAACTTTACATTTTGATGCCGAGCTGGAGCCGTTCACTCCATTAGTCGGCTTTCTATCGGGTGAGTTAAACCTTACTCTCTTAGGCTTCCTCTATCTGTACCGCGTACTCCAATTCTGGATACAAGCCGTTTGGGTCAGCAGCTACACCGCGAAATGAACCCGAGTAAATTGAATCTTGGGTGTCTAGACAGGCCACGTGAAGTTCGGTTTCAACGCCTTAGCCTAATATTGAGCGCTACAACGCATTAAGCGGTATTGGTATTGGCAGCAGCATTGAGTATGACCCCGAGTTTAATCGCATGCTCAAAACCGAAGACCGTGACGAAAATACTTATGCTTCGTTAACAACCGGCACCGTGTATCAAACCACCGTTTATATTGGCAAAGACTACGAACGTATTACCACCACTGACAATGGTGTTGCCACGGTTAAACACCGCTATACACTCTCGGCCGGTAGCCATACGGTTCAAATCGAACGTGCCGATGGCAGCAGTCTTGATGAACCAAAATACCTGCTCAGTGACAATCTCGGTTCGACCAATGTGATTGTGAATGCCAAAGGCGAATTAGAACAACGCCTCACCTTTGATCCTTGGGGCATGCGCACTACTTTGGGCGCATCCACAACACCAGTAAATAAAATCACTAACCGCGGTTACACCGGCCATGAGATGGACGATGAGACTGGGCTGGTGAATATGAATGCTCGGATTTATGACCCTTATTTGGGGCGGTTTTTGAGTGCTGATCCGGTGTTGCCGGATCCTGGGGATTTGCAACAGTTTCATAGATACGCCTATGTAACAAACAATTCGCTTAAGTATGTTGACCCATCGGGCAATTCTGCAGAGAACCTTACTGTTACCTGTCCTACTCTGAATTGCGGGGCTACAGAGATTCCCATTCTACTGCTTTCCTTTGGAGAAGGTCTCGCCGGTGTAGCTTGTAGAGTTTGCGAGGATGGTACATCTATAGAAATCACATTAGTTGAGTCTGGAGTTGTTGATCCTGACGACATTATTCCATTAACTAATCAAAATGGGCCAACTGGTACTGAAACTGTTCAAAGCTTCATAACGGGAACTGGATCTGGAGGAGCGCAGGTTGCCGCCGGAGCGTTGCTAGGCATTATCAATGGTGTTGAAAGAGCAACGGCTGTTGAACAACATTTTAACAGGATTAATGGATCTACTTCATCACTCGATCCTAGGTACACAGGAGTTAGACCTAGCGAGTCAGCAAACGAAACGCCAGGCTCGTCTCTTAATACAGAATCAGTAGTGCCACCTATTGCAGTTTCTAATCGTTCACGTCGAGGACACGGTGCTTCAAATGCTTCCGGTTCAGGCTGTGGAAGATCAGATTGCCAAGACGTGATCTTGGGCATTAGTTCCGCCGTGGGTGGGTTAGGAGCGGCTTACCATATTGATCCAATCACAGGCGACTACAGAGATAAAAGAGGTGGTTACAGGCAATTTCTTAGGAGTCCCAACGGAGCGACCGGTTCCCGAAATGCTCGAGTAGCTGCAGCACTAAAGTTCACTTATTTTGCTCGATTTACAGGGGTGCTAAGCGTAGCTTCTAGTTCTTATGATCTAGCGTTTGGTGATGTATCAGACCCATTAAGAGCGTCGGCGGATATTGCTTTTGGCTTGATAGGATTTCTTGGGCCACATGGTGCAGTGATTTCAACAGCATACTTCCTAGCTACGACTGCATATGACAATTATGGTCCACGTACTTTAGACTATACAAGGCGTTCGTATCGATAAACTTAATAAAGAGGATTTCTGATTTTGATTTTAGACAGGCTTTACTATCGCGCATACGTTCACTTTAAATTTATTCTGCGTGTTA
>CALJJR010000094.1 GCA_937973905.1 uncultured Arenicella sp.
GTCTCTGACTAAAACTTTGAGTAGATAGTCGGTTTCCCCTGTCATTCGATGGCACTCAATAATCTCCTTGATGCTCTCGATGCTATTGGCAAATAGATCCAGCCAATCATGGGAGTGCGCATCGATTCTAATGCTGACAAATACCGTGGTCCGCAAACCAAAAACGCCGGGATTGACCACCGCAACACGCCCCTGAATAACTCCCGACTCCTCAAGGCGTTTAATCCGTCGCCAACAGGGATTGTTTGATAAACCAACCTGCTCACCGATCGATTGGACAGAAAGCGTGGCATCGAGCTGCAGCAACTCAATGATTTGCTTATCTATAGCATCAATTTCTATATTTCTCATAATATAAAGGAATATATCCCAATTTATACAGATATTGAAGCAAATTATGGGATGCGCTCAAATCAGCTTAAACGTACTATCTTTAGGGTCACCGGAGCGATGCAATCGGCAAACACAGCCGCTCTTCGGATAACCTGAGCTAATCAAAAAGAAAAGTAACGGAGCAAAGCAGATGTCAATCCTTAAACCTTTCCTCACTCATCCTGAAGAAGTCGGTGAAACCTATGTTCAACATCTTGGCCAAGCCTTCTTGATTGGCTTGCGAATGATTGGCGCCGGCCTAGCTTGCTGTATTCACGCCATTCTGCCTTTTCTTTTCGTTGAGACCGCGAGCAATCTCGTTCACGAACTCCACGCCGGTATTGAGCGTCGGCACGCTGGAAAACATAAAAAACAAATTCTCACTGCCTCTGAAGCGAATTAGCTTCAGGCTTGGAGACAGCCGCCCTGCTCCAATCCAGTCAAAAAAGGTTGTGAGGATTCTGTATTACCGACAATTCTCAATACATTCTCGGCATAGAGTTTAGCCGTCAGGTAAGGACTGATTTCGCTCGCTTTTTGCAGCGTAGACTCGGCGAGATCAGCATTGCCATTCACAAACAGGGAGTTCGCAAGCAAGAAGTAGCTGTGTATCCAACCCGGTTGCCCCTCAAGACTGCTCTCAACTAGATCAATTGCTGCATCATGGTTGCCCAGGCGCTGCTCTGCGACCGCAAGAAAATAATTCCAATATGGCGCGGCTGGATGTTTGGGCGCAGTAGCGAAGTTATCTTCAATAATTTCTCGAGCTTCTTGTGCGCCCTCTTTACCACCCGTGAAAGACAGCAATAGCGCGAGATAGCCTCGTGCGATGAGATTCAGCGGTGCCAATTCAACCGCGCGCCTTTGCGCTTGTTGGGCGCGCTCACTTTCACCTAAGTTTTGCCATGTAACACCCGCGTTCTCCAGCACTTCCACATCATCCGGTGCTTGTTCAACTGCCTTTTCGATCAGTTCGCTAGCTGCATCAGCACACAGCTCATAATCCTTACAAATACGAGTTGTCATCTGCTGTGCTAAGAGCATTGCCAATGCCGCGCGAGCGTTGGCGTTATCGGGTTGAATTTCTATCGCTTGCCGTAAGTAATTACAGGCTTCGAGGATTGCTTCTGGAGTAAATGTGGTCAGCCAAAAATAATAGGCCTTATTCATTAACCCCCAAGTATCAAGCTGATGCATCGGGGACGTTTCGGCGAATAAGGTCTCTGATAGTTTTACCTCACCTAAGACCGCACCCACTATCCGCCGGGCAATGTCGCGCTGTACATCGAACATCGTTTCTACTGGCTGATTGTAGGTCTGCGACCAGATTTGCCCGCCAGTTTCAATGTCATTGAGTTGCGCGACGATGGTCATCTGATCATCCTTGCGACTCAAGCTACCGGCGAGAACATAACGAGCATTAAGTTGCTCCGCTACATCTTTAATATCCGCCACGCCACTCTGATACGAAAACGCCGTAGGTCGAGAATTAACTCGAATATCTGGCACTGTAGTAACGTAGCGAATTACCTCGGCACTAATACCAGATGCAACTATTTTGTCATTCTCATCATCGCTGGGGGCATCAAACAGTAACACCGCCAGAGACATGTGGGACTGGTTTAGTGGGATTAACTTGCCGGTTTTGGCATCAAATCTAGCAACCCGTCTAGTCGGCACAGGCACATTCAGTAAACGAGGTCTCGCCGCATCGCGCGATCTATATCGAGCGTAAACGGCCGCTACCACCACGACCACTGAGAGTATAAGGATCAAATATAAGTTGCTATTCAACCAATCGGGCATGGTTAGAGGTTCTCGAGTATTTACACGCCATGCAGCACGGCACGGGAAACTTACTGTACCGCAAAGTATAGAGCAGCGAGGCTGCCAAAACTATATTGGATTGACCTGCCGAATGTTCAGGAATACAAAATTTTGCGGCACACCACCTCTGCAAATGAACGATTTTGCGGTTTTTGCATACGGAGCAAGATTAAGCTCCAGATTCACGCGTTCCCTGAGCTATGAGTTAAAAAAAGGAGCGTTCGCGCATCCCTGCGCGAACGACAAAGTCACATCCGTGTGTTTGCGATTAACTTGTAAATTCAGGGTAGGCTTCCATCCCGCACTCAGACATATCCACACCTTCATACTCTTCTTCTTGACTCACTCTCAGCCCAAGTACTTTAGAGATAACGAACCAAGCCGCAAAACTGGATACAAACACCCAGCCAAATATCGTGACCGCACCAATCAACTGACCGCTGAAGGAGGATCCATCATTAGTTAATGGCACCAATAGCAAGCCCAACAGACCCACAACACCATGCACAGAGATCGCACCGACCGGGTCATCGATTTTCAACTTATCCAAGAAGATAATGGAGAATACGACTAAGACACCACCGGCCGCGCCAAATAAAGTGGCGAGCAACGGAGTCGGCGTGGACGGCTCAGCTGTGATTGCTACAAGACCAGCCAGGGCACCGTTCAATGCCATGGTGAGATCGGCCTTGCCGAATAAAACTTTGGCGACTAATAAAGCTGCAATCAAGCCGCCAGCCGCAGCTGCGTTGGTATTCATAAACACGATAGCCACGCTATTGGCGCTTTCTACAGAAGCAGTAGCGAGCACCGAACCGCCATTGAAGCCGAACCATCCCATCCACAAAATGAAGGTGCCAAGCGTTGCGAGCGGTAGGTTTGCGCCTGGGATAGCACGAGGCTTACCATCGCTGCCGTACTTGCCCTCGCGAGCACCGAGGAGGATGACACCGGCAAGAGCGGCCGCAGCACCAGCCATATGCACGATGCCAGAACCCGCGAAATCAGAAAAACCAAGATCGCCGAGCGTGTACAAACCAAATACTGGTTCACCGCCCCAGGTCCAGCGACCCTCAAGCGGATAAATCAAACCTGTCATGACGACCGCGAAGGCGAGGAACGCCCACAGCTTCATACGTTCTGCCACGGCACCGGACACAATCGACATGGCTGTTGCTACAAATACAACTTGGAAAAAGAAGTCCGCCGAAGGCGCGTAGGTAGCTGGTTCTTCTGCCCCAGCTACGCCGTCACCCACAATGCCTGACAAGAACATCGAAAAGTCAGCGCCACCGTACATGATCGAATATCCGCAGATCATATACATAGTGCAGGCGACTGCGTACAGCGCGACGTTCTTCGTCAATATTTCAGTGGTATTTTTAGAACGGACCAAACCTGCTTCGAGCATTGAAAAGCCAGCAGCCATCCACATAACGAGCGCGCCGCACATCAAAAAGTAAAATGTGTCCAGCGCGTATTGAAGTTCAAAAACTTGCGTTTCCATAATAGTTGTCTCTCAAATATATTTTCTGTTTAAGTCTGACTAGATCGCTTCTTCGCCGGTTTCTCCGGTGCGAATGCGAATGACTTGACTGAGTTCCGAAACGAAAATCTTTCCATCTCCAACCTTGCCGTTATTGGCTGCAGAGGTAATCGCTTCAATAGTTTGATCAAGAATACTGTCGGTCACTGCGACCTCTATTTTGATCTTAGGCATGAAATCCACGTTGTACTCTGCCCCACGATAGAGTTCGGTATGGCCTTTTTGGCGGCCAAAACCTTTCACTTCACTGACCGTCATTCCCTGAATTCCGATCGCGGCTAATGCGTCACGAACGTCATCAATTTTGAACGGTTTGATGATTGCAGTAATCAGTTTCATATTTTCCTCCGGCTTCTGTGCCGTGAATTTTGTTTATGAGATATCGGTTGTCTCTTATAGCGATTTGCTAATAGAGAACACCACGCGATCATCAGCAGCGTCGATATCATCTAAATCGGTTCCATATAAAGTCAGGCCCAAGTCAACGCCCCCAGCTGAAGTGCTCAAACCAATGGAGTAGTCGATGTAACTGCTTTCACCTGCAGCGAAAAAGTCGTCTTCATCGGCGTCGCTGTAGCCCACATGCAAATCAAGACCGACGTTTTCGGCTAAGCCAATTGAGTAGTCGGCATTCAAAACGATTGCGTCTGAATCAGAACCGAAATAATCGGGTGAGAAAACTAAGCTGAACCCAAGATCACCGAAACCAATGCCGGCGTGAAATTCAGAATAGTTCAAGGCGTCAGTTTCACCAGGATAAGCAAAGTAGATATAGGTGAAATCCAGGCTAACCCCCTCATTTAGTTCAAATGAGTAGCCGCCATAAAGGTCGATCTCAGATGACGTGTTGTCGCCAAAATTGACGTTGGAAGCCCAGGTCCCGACGGAAAAACCGTTTCCAAAGTCGTAGTCAAAACCACCGGATATCGCGGGATCTTCATTAGTTTGGGAGAAACCACGAAAGACGTAGTCTGTTGCAAGAGCAACATTGCCCTCTATGTCGCCAGCTTGTGCAATTGGAGCCGCACTTACTAAAGCTATCGTCAAGGCTGCGCCAGTGAGTAGTTGCTTCTTCATAACTTCAAATTCCTCTATTCAATTGTTTGCTCAACGGTCTTTGCCCTTGAGCTTGGTTGCGTGCTTTCCATGCAATAAATATCCCTTGCTTGAATAGAAGCAAGAAGCGTGCCAACTTGAAATAAAGCGAAGCTTTCTTAGTTGCAGTCACGCATATTGATGTAGGAGTTACTTCTCTTGAACAGTGAAAATTGAAATCATCTGCAAAAAACTCACTCTAATAGTGCGAGCGGTTGCATCAATTCGGTGCAGGGCCCGTATGTGGTGCACAGGCTACATCACGAGGGGAAAGGAGATAGTTAGATCCGTTGCCGTATGAAGTCGGTAAGTCGGCGTAAAATCAAAATACTCGCGCGCTCGTCCTTTTGTT
The DNA here is from genome assembly GCA_937973905.1 of uncultured Arenicella sp. Classification (GTDB taxonomy): domain Bacteria; phylum Pseudomonadota; class Gammaproteobacteria; order Arenicellales; family Arenicellaceae; genus Arenicella. The sequence goes on from CALJJR010000094.1 coordinate 5,193, forward strand.
GAGCACCACTTTCAGATGCCAATGAGCAATACTCAATTATTGATATCGAGTCGTGCTTCTAAGTCGGCGATGATGCTTTCCATTTCATCAACTTTGGCTCTGGTTTTTTGCAAAACGGCCTTTTGAACATCCAGTTCTTCTCGCGTTACTACATCCAAGTCAGCGATGACGTCTTGCAGGGCCGCTCTGACGTTTTCTCGCACATCGGAACTCAATGAATCCGGCACCGCGGCTTTTGCGGTTTGCATAATGCGCTCGATAATGTCAGCGGGACTTTGCGGAAAATCTGTCATGCCCTATTCTACCGCGAAGCCAGTAGACAATTCGAGCGTTGGTGCACGGTAGTTTTAAAATCCGCCGCCGGTGCGAAAGCCGCCGCCAGAACCGCCGCCGCTGCGAGGAAAATTGAAACCGCCGCCTCCACGCCGTGGTTTTGGCCAGTGCCAGCTCGAATTTCTTTGGCGTCGCTTTCTGTTAACACGGCCTGAACCCAGGCCGCCAGTGCCTAATACGTCGCCAATATTACCGAAACCACCGCTGCCAAAATCCGGCAACGAACCAACGTTACGATATTGTTGGCTGCGCTTAATAACTCGCCATACGTCACTGCCACTGACGACGCCCTGTACAAACTGCGTTAACACGCTGGCCAACAACGATTCATTTCCAAAGCCTGATCTGACGTCGTCAAAGCGCGAGTTTTTAAAATTACGTCGCACTTCTTCAATCTCCTTGAGTCTGGTCAGCTGATTGTTGTGCAAGCGTCTAACATCGGCCAAATCTTCTTTAAGAGCTCGGTTCTGCGGTTGCAGATCTTGTAACTCGATTAGCAGCTGATCATCGGTAGGTGAATGAGTCACCTCAACATAGCGATGAACACTGCGCAAATTCTGTTGCTGTACCGCATCGGCGAGAATTGTCAGGCTTTTGCTTATAAAAGGATCGTCACCAGAGATATAGCTGGCGCGCTCTTCGAGCTTTCGATTGAGACCTGCTTCACCATTTTCAATATCGTCGTCGTGTTGGTCTATTTGTTCACGCAGACTGCTTAATTCTGCTTCTTTTTGCGGTACACCTGCGGCGGCAAGCGCATCCAGTTCCATTTGCTGTAAGTCCATCAAGGAATCATCAGCCTGCCGGGCGACCGCATCGGCGTGTTGTTGTAAGCGCTTGGGAATTTCAGTCAAATTCCAATAATTGACACGGGCCGGCTCGTAATCAATCACTCTGGCCACCCAACCATCCATAAAGCGAGCAAAGAAGCCAGCTTCATATTCGGTCGTTCCGTAGCCGCGCTCCCACAGATAGCTGAATAACTTATCTTGTTTGTAAGGCTCTGCTTTGCTGGCCATATCGGCTTGCGCATCAGCTACCTTATCAGCAGCTTCTGCAGCGATTGATTCGGCCTCTCGAGATGCCTCTAATTGTGCAAGGTAAGCCTCATCAGAAGACAATTGTGTTTGCACTTTGGCCTCTAAATCCACCACCGACTGAGAAACTTGATTCACTTTCTCTAGCAATGACTCTCGAGTCGATTCCTGACCTTCAATTTTTTCATTCAGTGTATCAAGCTCGGCATTTAAATCACTGAGCGCTTGTTCGCGTTCAGACAGTATCTCAAGCGCCTCTCGGTCGGCAGAATTTAAGCTCTCGTTCAACGTGCCTTTTTCAATTTCAACTAACCTGACGGCGGCTATATCGCGAATAATTTTCACCCGCCGCCGCTCTTGATTGGCCAATTGTTGGGTCAAACTCGAAAGCTCGCTGTCGAGCCGAACAACCTCATTGCGGACCGACTGCAAAGTGCGATCTATATTCTTTAGTGCTGCCGGTCCAGTCCACATAACTCTAATCTTTCCTCATCGTTTTTTGCTCTAAATACCGATTCTGCCAAGCGAGGCGCCCAAGATCGTCGGCAATTTACCAACGCGTGATTGTGCCACCGGTTGTTGGTATCGAAAAATTTGGCCGTAAATACCCAACCGGTTTCTCGCCTATTTTGTTGTTTTGGATGATTCCGTCATCACGCTTGTCGGTGGCAACCTTATAAAAAGTTTGCTCATTAACACGCAGCCCCCAGGTCTTAACGGCCTTACGTTGATTGGTCTCTTCATCCAAGATATCGAGCTCAATTGGGCGATTGTCATCGCCAATGGCCTCGACAATCAGATAGTAATTCCGCGCCGATTCATTGACTTCTGGCACGCGCCACACGCCTGATTTTTCTCCTTTACGAGCCACAACACGAACCGAGTAGCGAGTTTGGAGTATCTTCTCCACTCGCTCGATCTCGGCCAAGGCCCCTTGCGCATCGTCAACTCGATCTTCTTGCAATGCGGCTTTGACGCTATTGGCTCGTCGCAGTGCATTATCCACAATCTCCGGGTTAAGAGCGTTAGCACGAATACTGTCCATCGACGCTTCTAGCTGCACCGGCAACTCATTGCGCAACTGCCGAGCAGGCAGCACATCTGTAGCAACATAGACGCCACTAAACAGGCTGCCAATGATGGCCAAAAATCCCACCGGCTTGCCCCAACGGGTTCGCGACACCCACAGGTGAGCTAGCTTCGTGCGCCAGCTCTGAGTAACTGGCTTATATTGAAAACGCTCTTGTTCAAGAGCATCAATGCCTTCGGTCAGCACATGATCAGGCACGTCGATGCCCTGCGCTGCGTACAAGTCTCGTAACCGCTCCAGCAAGCGAGCACGTCGACCCTGGTCATCCAGCTCGCGATCTGCGAGGTCTTGTTGATGACGCAGGGTGTCGACGACGTCCATCGCTACCATGACGTCCTCGAGCGGCGTCGCCTTGATGTTTTCAGCCATATCGGAAGTTCAGGGCCGCCTTAAAATGTATGAGGGAGCGGCAGAGATCCGCCACGTTCTATAATTTTCGCCATCCGATGTTTGCCATCTTCGACCGAGGTGCGAATCTCCTCAGCATTTTTGGTGCTGAGAATTCGCATCTCATCAATGATCTCGCGAGATCGCTCTTGGAAATTAACCACTGAATCCACTAACTTTTTAACTGCATCAGCTCGAATGGTAGGTCCGTAGCCCGCTTTAACAGCGGCTTCTTGTACTTTGCCACCAATATCGGCCAGGTCTTCGAGACTTTTGGACACGCCCTCCTTCATGGCTTCCAGAGTTTGGGTGCTCTCGTGCAAACCAAACATGCCAGTGAACGAGGCGGTTAATGCCGTCAGCACCGACTCGTTCGTACCGAAAAAGGTAATGGCCTGCTTGTATACCCTCTCTTTCGCACTATTGGTTTGCATCAGCCTAGCCATGATCACTTCAGATGTGTTGTAACTCACAGTTAAATTGTCCGAGATATCTTTAGCCACCTGATACCGATCTTCAGAAAACTGCAGATCGCGCATACGTTCATCGCGAGCAAGCTCTAATTTCGCGCGTTCTGCTAAGTCCTCTCCTTCATAGGCGCCAACAGTATCATTGGCTTGCTTTAAAGCGCCTTTTGCCTCATTCCAGATGGCCTCGGTTTGCTTTAGTACATCGAGCGCGTAAATCTCTGATTGCTTAATCGCGCCACGAAAATCTTGATAGGCCTCAAGAATGACTCTTTCGCGTTCAATCTGATCACGGGAGTCATCCGCAACTTCTAGATACGTATCTTTGATTTCATCAAAACGGCTTGATATATCTCCGCGCGTAACTTTCATCCACACATTGTTGATGCGCTCAAAAGTGTCTACTTTGCCATCTTCAAGTTGATCAACCATACGCTTGGCATCGTTGCGGATAGAATTGAAGGACTCAGTAATTTGCTCGTAGCGTTCACCTACGCGCATTTCTGACACCTGTTCGCGTACGATGTCATTAAACACCGAGGCTTGCGACAAGGTGCGCGCAATGGCCACAATTTTGGCTTCATCAATATCGGTCAGTTTTTGCAGCAACGACACAACCGGAGCTTCATCCACTTTCTCTGGCATTAAGCCCAAATCGCGGACTTGTGAAAGTGCTTTATCAAGATAATGAAAGGTTGTATCGCTCATGAAAAATCTCCAATTTGGTAAGGTTCAAAAAATGCCGTTCAGTTGAATGTAACGTCGCGACTCAGCAAATTCAATGTTTGCTAAAAGTATCGACACGAATCAAAGATGGGCTATAGTCTCGCTGCGCTAATTTAGCGATTCAGTTATCCACACAATCTGTGGATAACTTTGTGAACAAATCTCAGCGAGTGTTGTAACGCTGCCCAATATTAAGGGTTGATTAAAATTTAATCACTTCATTAAAAACATTTAAATTCATATAGTTATAGAATATTTATGAAGTATCTTCACACAAATGTTCACTAATCCATAATTTTTATACAATAACAAAACTCGCTGTGCACAACTCTCGATAAGGTTTACTCAGTTGTTCAGAGCACAAGATCAAATAATATGAAAAATGCAAGCATTTTAAAACGCATTCTCGTGATTGTTTACGATGCTTTACTCCTCACAGGCGTAATATTGGTGGCTTATATCCCTGTCTATGGCTTGCTAGAAATCCTACCGACACCGTTTTCAACTGGATTCGTCGCTGAGGGCATAAAGGTTGTCTATTTGGTTGGAGTAAGCTTTTTTTTCTATGGATGGTTCTGGACCCACGGAGGTCAAACTCTGGGCATGCGAGCTTGGCATTTATATCTGATCAAACCTGATGGAAAATTCCCCGACTGGATTACCGCAGGAATCCGCTATGCGGTCGCACTATGTTCTTGGGGCTTGGTGCCTGGCATCCTCTACGCTGCCGGTATTAAACTTTGGTACTTGACTGTTGGCCTAGGGTTTACATGGATGTTACTGAACCCGAGGCGGTTAGCGTGGCATGATGTTCTCAGCAACACTCGTATTGTGAGAGCTCCGCCGACCACGGAAGCGAAAACTTCCGCCAAAAGGAAGGAGTTCTAGAGGGTGGTCAAACTATCCGCCGTATCATAAAAATACTGAGCCCACAGACCAATAATGTTGGCACCACCGCACCGAGAAATGGCGGAATAGAAAACAAAGGCACAAAATAGGAAAATGCCCGATTAAGGATAAAGAAACCCAATCCAATCATGATGCCTGAGAAAAGGCTACGCCCCAGGCTGCCACTGCGAGCTTCTTTAAATACAAATGGTACGGCTAAAATCAGCATCACAGCGGTGGCAAACGGCGTTACCACCTTCGACCAGTAAGCGAGCTCATAGGACGACGTATCTTGTTTGTTTGAACGTAGATGGTCTATATATCGACGCAATTGCCAGATAGACAATTGATCTGGCTGAATCATGAAAACGCGCAGAATCTCGGGGCTAACGACTGTACTCCAGTACGCCGCATTAACTTGGTCCGCAGCTGAGCTCTCATCACTGATCATGGTGCGTTTTAGACCTTTGAGCAGCCAACGCTGGTTTTGATATTCACCCTGCTCCGCGGTGGATAAAAAGCGCAAGAAGTTCTCACCATCGAACTCGAAGATCTTTATCCCCAGCAAGGTCAGATCAGGCAGAACTTCACCAATATTTACGTAAGTATTGTCATCGCGCAACCAAACCCCAGTATTGCTCTCCTGACCAATATTAGTTTGCATCGATTCATTGCGAATCTTTTGCGCCTTAGTCTCGGTAAACGGTGAGACCACCTCCCCCATCAGGGTTGCGAACAACGCCAGGATCACACCTACTTTCAACACTGAAAGGACGATCCGCAGAATCGAAACACCTGCTGCTCGCATCACTATCAACTCAGAATCTCTTGCTAACACAGAGAGCCCCAATATTGAGCCAATCAATGCTGCCATTGGAAAGACTTCGTACAAGGTCTTGGGGATACCCAAAATCGTATATTGCACAATCTGCGCGATCCCATACTGCCCTTTGTCCAAATCGCCCAATTCATCGATGAACGTGACGAAAACAAACAGACCCAGCAATACTACAATCGTCACCAATATATGGCGGAGTAATATCTTGCCAATATAAATATCTAAGATTCGCATTAACCCGCCACCTCAAGTGCTGCTCTACGTCGGAAATTCAGGTTAACCGAAGGCATGAGTGGCATGTTGTAGTTTCGCCGATACAAGCAGTAGATCGCCAACACGAAGTAAACCAGATGCACAATCCAGATTGGCGTACCGGTTGTCGCTTCACCTTTCTTTACCAAAGCGACCGTATATCCGAGCAAATTGGTATAGGTTAAATAAACCAGAAAAGCCAAGGCCATTCCGGTGGATCGGCCACGTCTGGAATCGACATGGCTTAACGCAAGTGCGAATATTGCAAGTACGGGTAAGGTGAAAATTTTCGCCACTCGCCAATACCATTCACTGCGAAAATTAGCTTGATCAGAGTTTCGCAGTTCGTTATTCGATCTGGCACGGATGGGCAAATAAGTTGTAGTCCGGTTTTTTGGTTCAATACGTACTGCGTATTTCTCAAAATCGACAACACGATATTCTGGTGTTCCGGGCACGCCCTCGTAGCGGGTTCCGTTAACTAGGACCAAGAATTGGTCCTCAGTTTTCTCATCCTCAGTCCGATAGGCGGTACGAGCTACAACCACACCCTCACGTTCAAACGAGGCTCGATAGACGAAAACATTTTCGTAATTACCAGTGCGTCGATTGTATTCTTCAACAAAGTAAACACCATTGCCTGCTTTGGCCTCGACAAAACGGCCTGTTACGACCCCGGAAACTTCATTACTCTGACGATACCCTTGTTCAAGCGTGTACCCCTTGGCTAGAGACAAAGGAGTCAGGTAGAAAGAGAAAAACGCCACCATTCCACCAATGGTGATGATTAACACGACAATCGGTCGTAGAAAATGCGTAATGCCGACCCCTGCGCTGGCCAACACCGCCATTTCTTGATCGCTGTACCAGCGATTCAGAACCATTATCAATGCGATATAAAACATGAGTGGCAGCATCACATCGAGGTAGGAAACCATTTTTAATCCAACGAGACTAAAAACGCCAGAAACCGGAATAAGCCCTTCCGCAGCCTGGCTCAAAAAGCCCATCACCCGCAGTACCAGAAAGATGCTGACAATGACAAATGTCACCGCCAACGCAGTCCGTAACACCTCAGTGATAAATGATCTGTTAATAATCATGGCAATGGCTATAATCGGCCAATTCAAGTTGCATGGCGACACTCAAGAGCCCAAATTTCGGCATCAGTGTCTGCGAAACAGCGAGCGTACCACTTGCTGAATAAGCTGCCAATGAATGACGCATAGCAATCTCGCTCTATGTCGCATTATTAATGTGAAGTTGAGCGCAACGCGCCAAAGCGACTCTACAAAAACTGCCAAATCTGAGATCAAAACCGTGAAAGTTCAAATTAAGCAAAGCCAAAGCATCGATTTAAAAACTGACTGCCGACTTGTTGTTTTGAAACAAGTTAAAAAACTCTCGAGCCAACAAGCCGAACTGAATAGAGCGACGGGAGGGCTGTTGGATAGATTACAAGGCGCCGAACAATTTGAAGGCAAGTTAGGCCAAATCGTTACTATCCCGGTACCGGCCGGAATTCCTGCACAGAATCTCGTCCTAGTAGGCGCCGGAGAGCAGCGAAAGTTAAGCACAGAACAGGTGAGAAACCTGCTGGATAAAGTAGCCAAAAAGTTAAAGGTGGCGCAAATAGACGAAGCCCATTGTGATCTCGATGCTTTGGCAGAAAAATCGGACACTGCTACTGTCGCCCGCCACCTTGTTGAAGCGATTGGTGACCAACGCTACCAATATGTAAAACGCCCCAAAGCCGCCCGTGATGCAAAAGCGGGTAAAACGTTCAGACTCACCTTTCTTTGCGAAGACCGAAAGTCTGCTGCGGCTGCTCGCGCTGGCGGATTAGCTGGCGTTGCCATTGATAATGGCAAAACCTTAGCGAAGAATCTCGGCAATATGCCAGGCAACGTGTGCACCCCCAGCTATCTTGCTGCACAGGCTAAGAAATTGGTGAAAAGTCATAAACTCAAAACCAAGGTTTTATCAGAAAAAGACATGCAAGAGCTCGGCATGGGTTCATTGCTGTCGGTAAGTCGCGGGAGCAAGCAACCAGCAAAACTCATTGTGATGGAGTATTTCGGCGCCAAAGATAAGAAACAAGCACCGCATGCCCTAGTGGGCAAAGGCTTGACCTTCGATTCAGGTGGTATTTCGCTGAAACCTGGCGCCAAAATGGATGAAATGAAATACGACATGTGTGGGGCAGCCAGCGTGTTCGGCGCTATGGTGGCAGTAGCTGAATTGCAATTACCGATCAACGTGGTCGGTGTGGTACCGAGTTCAGAAAACATGCCCGACGCTATCGCCACCAAACCTGGAGACGTCGTGACGAGCATGTCAGGGCAAACGATTGAAATCCTCAATACGGATGCCGAGGGGCGCTTGATTCTATGCGACGCCTTAACCTATACACATCGATTCAAACCGGCGACGGTTATCGATATCGCCACCCTAACCGGGGCGGTGATTGTGGCCCTCGGACATCAAACTGCTGGTCTGATGGGCAACGACCAAGCGCTGGTTGATGACATCTTAAGCGCTGGAGAGACCAGTCTGGATCATGCTTGGCAACTGCCGCTGAAAGAGACTTACACCAAACAACTTAAGAGCGATTATGCTGATCTAGCTAATATAGGCGGCCCCACGGCCGGCACCATTACCGCGGGCGCGTTTCTCTCGTGTTTCACTGAAAAGTTGCGCTGGGCTCACTTGGATATCGCTGGAACAGCTTGGGGTGGTGCCGCTGGCAAACGCGCTAGTGGTCGCGCGGTACCGATTCTGACCCAATATTTGATTGACCGTGCTGCTGACTAAAATTCGGACCTAACCATAGTGATGAAGCAAGTCGATTTTTATTTGCTGAGCAATGCGGTCAACCAAGGTAAGTTTAAGCTTGCCGGCCGCTTGGCCAACAAACTGCAATCGCTGGCAAAGAAAACCCTCATCGTGACTGACACTGAGGAACAGCTAAACGATTTGGATGCGGTGTTATGGTCGTTCAGCGATACCAGCTTTGTAGCACACGACCAGCCCAATGGCGAATCTGCACTGCTCAGTAAGACGCACATCTCAACGACAGCTTCGGTAGATCAAGAGGCATTACGGTATGACTACAATGTGCTCATTTCACTGTCTGAGGATATTCCGGTATTCAGCCACCACTTCAGTCGGATTGCGGAAATCATTGACGCAAATGATGATGCCAAATCTGCGGCGAGAGCGAGGTATCGTCGTTATCAAAGCGAAGGATTTGAACTAAAAACTCACCAAATTGAGCTCTAGTTAACGACCCAAGTGTGTTCTGCGACTCGCACACCAAAATCGCTCAACGTAAAATACTAAGCCGCGCTTGGCGTGGCCTGAAAAATAAGTTTATTCATTATGACAAGCCAACCAAAGCCTGAACTTCTCGACAGCCAGTATCAACCCTCGGCCATAGAACAGGCGATCTATCAGCGCTGGGAAGACACGGGAGCGTTTAAACCTCAGCCCGCTGACGCAGCCTATTGCATCATGATTCCGCCGCCTAACGTAACGGGCAGTTTGCATATGGGGCACGCGTTTCAAGACACCATTATGGATTTGTTGATCCGCTACAACCGCATGCAAGGTGAGCAGACTCTATGGCAGTCTGGTACCGATCACGCGGGAATTGCGACCCAGATGGTGGTCGAACGGCAATTGGCTGCGGATGGCGTTTCTCGACATGACTTAGGAAGAGAAAAGTTTACCGAGCGGGTTTGGCAGTGGAAAGCTGAATCTGGCGGCACCATAACCCAACAACTTCGCCGCATGGGTGCCTCCATCGATTGGAGTCGAGAGCGTTTTACGATGGACGAGGGTCTGTCGGCAGCGGTGCAGAAAGTGTTTGTGCAACTGTACCAAGAAGGCCTGATTTACCGCGGCAAACGATTGGTGAATTGGGACCCCGTTTTGCACACTGCCGTTTCAGATTTGGAGGTCGAATCCACCGAAGAGTCCGGCCATCTCTGGCATCTAAGATATCCGTTAGCAAACGGTGCAGGACATCTCGTGGTGGCGACAACTCGGCCAGAAACAATGTTAGGCGACAGCGCTGTAGCAGTGCATCCTGATGATGAGCGCTATCGAAATCTCGTCGGCCAACAGGTTACTCTGCCATTTACCGGCCGCACCATTCCAGTCATTGCCGACGACTATGTTGACCCGGAATTCGGCTCGGGATGCGTCAAGATCACACCCGCACATGACTTTAATGACTATGAAGTGGGCAAACGACATCAATTAGAGATGATCAACGTTTTGGACGCCAATGCCGCCATTGACTTACCCGAGTCCGCTTACCATGGCCTTGATCGCTATGCAGCAAGAAAACAGTTGATTGCCGACTTTGAAGCCGACGGCTTGATGGAGAGAATCGACGATCACAAATTAATGGTGCCGCGGGGTGATCGAAGCAATGCGGTCATCGAACCTTGGTTAACGGATCAATGGTACGTCAAAGTTGCACCACTCGCAGCAGAAGCCATCAAAGCAGTGGAAGACGGCGACATAGAGTTTGTGCCCGGCAACTGGCAAAACACGTACTTTGAGTGGATGAGAAATATCGAAGACTGGTGCGTCTCTAGACAAATTTGGTGGGGACATCGTATCCCTGCATGGTACGACGACGCTGGCAACATCTATGTTGCAAACAGTGTTGAAGAGGCGCAGGCTCAAGCTGGCGCGGACGTGGTTCTACACCAAGATGAAGATGTGCTTGATACCTGGTTCTCGTCGGCACTTTGGCCGTTTTCAACATTAGGTTGGCCTGAACAAACTGACGCGCTTAAAACTTGGTATCCAACCAACGTCCTGGTCACTGGCTTTGACATCATCTTTTT
>CALJJR010000095.1 GCA_937973905.1 uncultured Arenicella sp.
GACGCTGGAAGGGATGGCGCAGGCGCTCTTCAAAAGCTGGTTTGTGGACTTTGACCCGGTGATCGACAATGCCCTCGCCGCCGGCAATCCCATCCCCGACGAACTCGCCCCCGCGCCGAAGTCCGCAAGAACGCCCTCGCCAGCTCTGGTGAGCCCAGTCGAACCAACGGCATCACCCAACAGGGTTCAGCCGACTACCCAACCCTGTCTGAACCCAAATCCCTCTTCCCCGCCGCGTTCCAATTCACTGAAGAGCTGGGTTGGATACCTGAGGGATGGGAGTCGACTGCGCTAAGCGAGCTGCTCGACGTCAAATACGGCAAGGACCATAAGAAATTGGCCGACGGCAAATTCCCTGTCTACGGCTCAGGAGGATTAATGCGCCATGCTGAGTCAGCTCTCTTCAAGGGTGAATCCGTGCTAATCCCCCGCAAAGGAACACTGAGCAACATCCTCTACTTGAACGATGAGTTTTGGACTGTGGATACCATGTTCTACACGATCCCCAAAATGGGATCGGTTGCGAAGTTCTGTTACTACCATCTCAAGGGTCTGGATTTTAGTTCAATGAATGTGGGATCAGCAGTTCCCAGCATGACAACAAAGGTTCTCAATAATCTCCGAATATTAAAGCCCAGCAGCAACGTCCTTGAACATTTTGATATCCTCATAGCAGCTTATTTCACAAAATCAGAACAAAACAATCAAGAATCGCAAACGCTCACCAAGCTCCGCGACACCCTCCTCCCGAAACTCATCTCAGGAGAGCTCCGCCTTTCCGAAGCAGAAACACTCTCTCAGGAGGTCACATCATGAGCACAACACCCGAACAAATTGACCTCTGGCGTGCAGCGAAGAGCGAGCACCAAAACCTGGAGTTCAAAGAAGCGAAGACCCAGTCCGATAACAGGAAACTTTACAAGTATTGCGTTGCGATCGCCAATGAAGGTGGTGGACATTTTCTTCTCGGAATTGTAGACCAGCCTCCTCGCCCAGTGGTTGGCACTGCGGCATTCAACGACCCAGTGGACATGGCGGCCAAACTCTTTACCGCTATTGGATTTCGGGTCGATATCGAGGAGGTGGCTCATCCCGATGGCCGGGTTGTTGTGTTCCACATTCCAAGCCGTCCAAAGGGTACCGCTTACGCCTACGACGGCGCCTATCTGATGCGTGTTGGCGAGGAACTCCGACCAATGACCGAAGAGCAATTACGCAAGATCTTCGCCGAGGGACAACCCGACTGGTTGGAGGCATTTGCAAAGGAGGGATTATCTGGACAAGATGTGGTGCAACTGCTTGATACGCAGACCTTTTTCGATCTTCTAAAGCTGCCTTACCCAACTGATCAAGCCGGGGTGTTGGAGAAACTCACCTCCGAGCGTTTGATCGAAAAACGTGATGATGGTTTCGCGATACGAAATATGGCCGCAATTCTTCTCGCGAAGAACCTGAGTGAGTTCGAGATGGTTTTTCGCAAGGCACCGCGCGTTGTTGTTTATGCGAATGACTCAAAGCTAGAAACGACTTCCGATTTGACTGGCACCAAGGGCTATGCAGTTGGGTTTCAGGGATTGGTTCGCTATATCATGACGCAACTACCGCAGAATGAGGTAATCAAGGAGGCTCTACGGAGGGAGAGTAAGCTTGTACCCGAAGTTGTCATTCGAGAACTGGTTGCCAATGCTCTAATTCATCAGGATTCTTCTGAAGGCGGAACTTCCCCAATGGTGGAAATCTACCCAAAACGTGTGGAAATTTCTAACCCTGGAGAGCCCATAGTCCCCGTCGAGCGGTTTATTGACGGCTATCAGTCTCGTAACGAAAAGCTCGCAGACCTAATGCGCCGTTTTGGTATTTGCGAAGAGAAAAGTAGCGGTGTTGACCGAGTTGTAGAAGCAGCAGAAGCGCTACAACTGCCTGCGCCTGATTTTATTGTTGGGTTTAGACGTATCACCGTAATCATTTTCGGTCAGCGACCTTTTAGGAAAATGGATCGTAAAGATCGAATCAGGGCCTGCTATCAGCATTGCGTTCTTCAATACGTACTGCGACAGCAAATGACGAATGAATCCCTTCGAAGGCGCTTCGGTCTAAGTGAAGGGAGTAGTAATGCCGCTTCTCAAGTTATAAAAGCGACGATGAAACAGAATCTTGTGAAACTTGATCCGGATGCCCCGAACTCCAGAAAATTTGCCCGCTACCTGCCTATTTGGGCTTGATTCTTATATTGCGTTATTCCCTCAAATCTACTCATAAAATAGAATAATCATTTAAATTCAATGGCTTGCTATTTTGTTTTATCCTTATTTTCTGCACTTTTCGATTTGCTGGCATAACGCTGATCTAGGCTGCGCGCCTGTTACATTTATCTAGCAAAAGATGAAATTAACCGAAGCCCAACTCGAATCCGCCATCATCAAGCTTCTCGTGGTCGAGGGCTACCCGCACGTTCCTGGCGCTGAAATAGAACACCAGCCATAGAGCCCCCAATCGCGCACCAAGTAACCACCCATGATCCGCCTACACTGCACCAAGAAACTACTGGCCAAACTCCCGATCAATGAGGGTGGGCGCATTGCCTCTAAGATCAATCGTGGTTATGCCGCTAACGATGAGAAGGAAAGCCTGTTGAGTGGCTGGCATGCGAATTTGGTATTGATTCAGCGCCGCCAAAATGTGCTCATGGTTCACAATAAAACGCGTTTTTGTGTGTTTATTCCAGCGCTGAAGAAGGCTGACTTCGCTGATTTGGATTATCGCTTTGAAGATGCCTTCATGAATACGCTTCTTAAATGCGGGGCTGATGATGCCATGATGAACGCTGCTCATGCCGGGCTTGGCCCTTTGGTTTGCGACAGTGATTGTGACCGCTCAGTACAGGGTACAATGAACCAAACGGCGTTCGAGATTGAACATATGATTCACCATCGTAGCGTGAATCTTGCCGAGATCACCGGTTACGGTGTGGGCGCTTGGCTGGCCGACCGGCCTTGCAGCGTTAAAGGTAAGAAGGAAGTGATTTGGCCAGACCGCGCGATGCGTGAGCTATTAACTAGTCACAAATAGGTGCGTCAACTCGTGACGAAAAGAGCTAATATTGGTGAATACAATTTATTGATAATAAAATGATTTTATGGATTTATGGAAATCATAGGGTTTGGTCGCTCTGCAAGAATGATATTTAAATGCTTGGAGCAGTTAGTTAGATCTGCAATTTTGGAGTAGCAAAGCAGGAGTGGGCTGATTCATTGCACTATCCAAGCAGATTTATGCCAATACGAAATCAATGCACACCACCAATTTCAAATGAAGACAACATCTAAGGAATCTCAAAACACCGAGTGGAAGGAGTCATGGCATGATGACTATCTCAAGTGGGTGTGTGGTTTTGCCAATGCAGACGGTGGTTGCATTGTTATTGGCAAGGATGACTCCGGTAATGTGGTGGGTCTAAACTACGCGCAAAAACTATTGGAAGATTTGCCCAACAAGATTCGCGACAAGTTAGGTTTAATGCCTAATGTTGATCTACTCGAGGTAGACGGCAAACCGCTTATTGAAATTACGGTTGAACCTTCGAACGTGCCGATTTCGCTGCGTGGCGTTTACTATTGGCGCTCGGGTAGCGTGAAGCAAGAACTCAAAGGCAACGCACTCAATGAGTTTTTACTCAAAAAGATGGGGCTTACTTGGGATCGAGCCATAGAAGCAAACGCAACTTTGGACGATATTGACCACTCAGCGATAGAACGCTTTAAAGCCGACGCGAGCAAAGCTGGGCGTTTGCCGGATTTAACTGATTTGTCCGATGTTGATATTCTCAAAAAGCTTCGACTCATTACTCGAGAAGGAATCACCCGTGCGGGCCTTGTTCTTTTTGGCAAAGATCCCGGAGAGTTTTACGCTAGTCTTTTTGTAAAAATTGGCCGCTTTGGTGACAGTGAAGCTGACCTCAGATTCCAGGAAGTATGTGAGGGAAATCTAATTCAAATACTGCCGAATGTTCTTGAGCAGCTTGAGAAAAAATTTCTAACCAAGCCAATTCGTTTTGAAGGCATTCAGCGTATTGAGGAACTGGAATACCCCGTAGATGCGCTTCGTGAAATCTTGCTTAATGCTTTAGTTCACCGTAACTATTTGGGCAGCATGACGCAACTGAAAGTCTATGATAACCGGTTGACCCTCTGGAATG
Organism: uncultured Arenicella sp.; assembly: GCA_937973905.1. GTDB lineage: Bacteria > Pseudomonadota > Gammaproteobacteria > Arenicellales > Arenicellaceae > Arenicella. The sequence continues at coordinate 4,196 of CALJJR010000095.1, forward strand.
CTGGAGGCCTTCCTGATGAACTGACTGTTGAACGTCTTTTTGAAGCTCATGAATCAATCCCACGTAATCCGTTAATTGCTGAGGTTTGCTACAAGGCGGGTTATATTGATTCTTGGGGGCGCGGCGTAGAAAAAATCAGCGAAGCCTGTAAAGAAGCACACCTTGCAGCCCCTATTTTTATTGAACGCTCTGGCGGAATATTGGTGGAGTTACAGCAAGAAACTACCCAGAAAACGCCGGTGAAAACGCCGGTGAAAACGCCGGATGCGGTATTACAAACCTTGAGTGAACAGCCCACTCTAACTCTGAGGGAAGTAGCAGAGCAAATCGACAAATCCTTGAGTGCGGTAGAGCGGGCTGCTAAAAAGTTGAGAAAAGAAGGAAAACTTAAGTACGTAGGGCCACAAAAAGGCGGCCATTGGCAGGTAAATAATGACTAAATTCACCGAGGCCCAACTCGAATCAGCCATTATCGAGCTTCTCGCAGCCGAGGGCTACCCGCATGTGTTGGGCGAGGCAATTGAGCGCCAGCCGCAGGAGGTGCTGATTAAAGCCGATCTGCGGACTTTTCTCGCTAAGCAATACGCTAACGATGCCATCACCCCGCAAGAGATCGAGGCCGTTATCAATCAGCTGGAGGCCTATTCCGCTGCTGATCTCTACGAGAGCAATAAGGCGATCATGAAGTTGGTCTCGGATGGTTTTCTTCTGAAGAGGGAAGACCGCAGTAAGAAGGATTTGTATATCCAATTGATCGATTACTCGGAGCTGGTGGCGTTTCGGGAGCCAAATCCTGATGATGTTCCTTCAGTAGTGGCCGAGGACGAAGCCGCATATGGTAACGAAGGTAATCTTCTAAAAATTGTCAATCAGCTTGAAATTGTTGGTGCTGAGAAACGTATTCCTGATGGCATTCTTTACATCAACGGCATTCCCTTGGTGGTGTTTGAGTTCAAGAGTGCGATACGTGAAGAGGCAACAATTCATGATGCGTATGTACAGCTGACAGTGCGTTATCAGCGAGATATTCCCGAGCTGTTTAAGTTTAATGCCTTTTGCGTGATCAGCGATGGCGTGAATAATAAGGCCGGGTCGTTTTTTGCCCCGTACGAGTTCTACTACGCCTGGCGCAAAACTGATGGCAGTGACGTGGTCGAGAAAGACGGGATCAATTCGCTCTACACAATGATTCAGGGCCTGTTTAATCCGGTTCGGCTAATTGATGTGATTAGAAACTTTGTCTACTTGCCAGACACGTCTCGTAAGGAAGAGAAGATTCTATGCCGTTACCCGCAATACTATGCAGCGACCAAATTGTATCTAAACATCTTGGAGCAGATGAAGCCGGAGGGGGATGGCAAAGGCGGCACTTACTTTGGTGCAACGGGCTGTGGCAAGAGTTTCACAATGCTATTCTTGGCGCGGCTGTTGATGAAGAGCGTGGATCTCGCAAGCCCAACCTTGGTGGTGATCACCGATCGAACAGATTTAGATGATCAGCTTTCCGGTTTGTTCACCAATGCTAAGGGCTATATTGGCGATGACTCCGTGATTAGTGTAGAAAGCCGCAATCATTTACGCGAGCTGCTAAAGGGGCGCAATAGCGGAGGAGTATTTCTCACCACCATTCACAAGTTTACCGAGGACACGGAGCTGTTGACCGAGCGTACAAATGTGATCTGCATCTCGGATGAAGCGCACCGCAGTCAGGTGAATCTAGACCAGAAGCTCAAGATTACTGAAGAAGGAGTGAAACGAACTTTTGGATTTGCAAAATATCTACATGACTCACTGCCAAACGCAACGTACGTGGGCTTCACGGGTACACCAATTGATGCCACATTAGATGTTTTTGGTGAGGTGGTCGATAGTTACACCATGACTGAGTCGGTTGCGGACGAAATTACTGTACCCATCGTTTACGAGGGTCGAGCAGCCAAAGTGATTTTGGATAACAGAAAATTGGAGGAGATTGAGAAATATTACGATGAGTGTGCAGACGCTGGAGCAAGCGACTATGCCATTGAAGATAGCAAGAAGAGCATGGCCAATATGGGTTCGATTCTGGGAGACCCTCAACGCATAGAGGCGCTAGCGACTGATTTCGTGGCGCACTATGAAAAACGTGTTGAAGAGGCTTCTACGGTTGCGGGCAAAGCAATTTTTGTTAGCAGTAGCCGCCAAGTCGCCTACGATTTTTACAAGCAGGTTATTGCATTGCGCCCAGAGTGGGCGGAAGTTCGGGTCTGTGCCGAAGGCATGGAGCTGAGTGACTCGCAGAAAAAGGAGATCTTGCCCATGGAGCGCATCAAGATGGTGATGACGCGCGGCAAGGATGATGAGAAAGCACTTTATGAAATGCTCGGCAACAAAGATGATCGCAAAAAGTTCGACGCCCAGTTCAAGAAGGCCGAGTCCAATTTCAAGATCGCCATTGTTGTCGATATGTGGCTGACGGGCTTTGATGTGCCGTTCCTCGATACCATTTATATTGACAAGCCGGTGCAGCGGCACAATCTGATCCAGACCATCTCTCGAGTTAACCGGAAGTTTGAGAACAAGAAGAAGGGCCTGGTTGTCGATTACATAGGCATAAAAAAGCAGATGAATCTGGCGCTGGCTCACTACTCGAAAGCAGACAGCAGCAATATTGAAGAAATAGAAGCCTCTATTGTTGTTGTGCGAGACCATCTTGATTTGCTGGGGCGAGTTTTTCATCAGTTTGATACTAAACCCCACTTTAGCGGTTCGCCGATTGAGCAACTGCAATGCTTGAACCGAGCAGCGGAGTTCGTACAGCTCACCGACAAGATCGAGAAACGTGTTATGGCTTTGGTGAAGCGCTTAAAAGCCGCTTACGATATTTGTAGCGGCAGCGATGTCTTCAGCGAGTCAGAGCGCGACCATATTCATTTCTACCTTGCCGTGCGTTCCATCGTCGCTAAGCTGACGAAGGGCGAGGCTCCGGACAGTGCACAAATGAATGCGAAGGTGCGCGAGATGATTTCTGAGGCTTTGCAGAGTGATGGGATTGAAGAGATTTTCAAGCTCGGCGAAGACGGTGCATCAGAGATAGACATATTTGGTGATGACTACCTCGCTAAGATCGAGAAAGTAAAATTGCCAAATACTAAGATCAAGCTGCTTCAACAATTGCTCAAGCGCGCGATCGATGATTTTAAGAAGATCAACAAGATTAAGGGTGTAGATTTTACTAAACAATTTCAGGCGCTAGTGAACAAATATAATGAGCGCGACGAGAAAGATGTGCTACGAAGTGAAGTACTCGAAGGCTTCTCCGATGAGATGATCGGACTTATTCATGCGCTACAAAAAGAGAAAGAATCCTTTGGTGAGATGGGAATCGATCTGGAGGAAAAGTCGTTCTACGACATCTTGAAATCTCTTGCTCATAAATATGACTTCGAGTACCCCGAAGACAAACTGATAAAACTCGCCAAGGACGTAAAATTAGTTGTAGATGATAAAGCTAAATACACAGATTGGAGCCAACGCGCCGACATAAAGGCAGAACTAAAGGCTGACCTCATCATCCTGCTTGCTAAGCACGGGTACCCCCCTGTAGATCGCGATGAAGTCTACAAAAAGATCTTTGAGCAGGCGGAGGATTTTAAGAAGTATCAGGCGAGTTAAAGTTTAGATTCAATCAAACAAGAATTCGAAAAATTTAAGGCGACAAGGGCCCTGTTCCCATTTAAGGGGTAATTTGAGGGGCAAAGCCCTTTTCGATTGCCTAGCTGCTACGTCTTTAAACTAAGCAAGATAGCGAAATGCCTTGGCGGTTTTTTATAGTAGCGCACGAGTTTCCCACTGTTCTATGTTGGGGAGTGAAAGCGTTAAAATTGGGGGCGACGATGTAGGGTTGGCTGACATGTATAAATCTAGTTAGGATTTATGCATTAGCGTTTCGATATATATATAAATTATAGGAAAACTTATACATATTTGCTCTTACGTTGCCTTAGGTGGCCACAAGACCTCATTAAGTGAGCGGTCAAATTTAATGGATCAAAGCCCCTTTTTGACAGCGATCAATGATGCGTCACGCTAGTAGCCATCGAATCAGGGAGGGTTGTATGCCAAGGAAAGCAGTGTTTTATCTGCCAAGCGTGCCGATTCATTCGGCTCGCTACTTGTTCCGATTAGGAATGTAAGTTCATAGTTAGCGAACCAGAACTCACGTCACAAACAAAACACCACTGCCTTACCGGGAGGGAACGGAACCGTGAAGCATGTTTCTTCAATGGGTTCTTCTATGCCTTCAAAGGCGCCGTTGTCACAATAACCGTCGTCTCGTGGTCTGCCGCGCTGATCTTCGGTTATTCCAAAGCCATCACAAAAGTTTTGATTTCCTGTATCCAGCGCTGGGCTACCTTCCACGAGCCCGTGGGTAAACGTGATTCCGTCATTTCTTCTAAGGTCTGAGAATATGTTGTTGGCGGCCGTTGGCGTAGTGCCGTTTGCAGTTGCAGTGATTACATCTGAGTTAAATTGAAGGTCTGAGCTGAATGATTCCGCCGAGGTTTTGTTGATGTCGCCAATCAATGAAGCGGCCACGTCACCAGTTGCATTGCTCAAGAGGTGGATATCATTTGCGAAGCTCGAGGCAATGGTGGCAGAGTTACCAGAGACCAAACTATTAAACAGTTCTAGTTCAGCGCTGTCTTGCATTGATATCCCCGCGCCAAAAGAGTTTGCTAGGCTGGTGGAGTTATTCACCAGGGTGCTGTTTGTCATTCGCACATAGCTACCATC
>CALJJR010000096.1 GCA_937973905.1 uncultured Arenicella sp.
GATGTTCTTAGCAGCGCGATACACCCATGAACGCTGCGCACGATTGAACGGCATTTCTTCTCGGTCCATCGCGAAAAAATACTGACGAAAAAATTCCCCCAAATGTTCGAAGAAGAATCGAAAGCGACCAATGACCGGGTAGTTGCGTCGAATCGTCGAGGCCTGTTGGAAGCGATCAATAACGTACAGCGCCAGTATCACGAGCACGCCAAGCCCGATAAAAAATACGAATAAGATGACCGCATAGGTCAGAAACTGCGAGGCGAACTGTGCCAAAGCATCCATAAATAGCTCCTCGGTTTATGATTGGTGGTAGGGTTCTGTACTGCAAGAACCAAGAGAACCGAGAAAGCTTACACCAGATTCCCCGTAAGCGGCGAAAATTGGGCCTTACTCAACGTTTTTGTAACACCACGATCATCGAGTTCAAACCAATTCCTTTTACGTGATGACCATAGTCCTGCCACCGCACTCTGATTGCCTTGTTGCGCAATAGCCGATTGATGACATCCATATAGCTCCCGTCATCCAGCGCATGATCATTTAAGGAGAACCCAAAGTATCCGTCAGCTGGCATTAATTCGACAATGGTCTCAAGCACATCGGCTCCGGCGTGCCCAATAGAAAAAACTCCGACCGCGGCGATCACTTTGAATGGCGTTTGGATAAAATCGAAGGGGTCATCAAAGTCGGCCAGATGCAATGCTGAATAAATTTTTTTTCTCTCGGCCTCAGCCAGCATCTCAGCAGAAAAATCAGAACCTTGGATATTCTGAAAGCCGAGTCGATCCAAGAAAACTCCAGACACCCCGCTTCCACAACCAACATCGAGTACCGGACCTTCCAATGGCGCCCCGCAGGCTAATAGCGCTTCAGCGGTTCTAAGCGGCGATTGGTAGCCTTGAGACAGCAGTTCATCGTCGTAGCTGGCGGCCCACTCTTTGTAGAGTTGTTTAGTTTGTGCAGAATTCTCTAATTGGTAGGCACCTTCTAGAAATTTCTTGGTCATAAGTTGGTCACAGAACTATTAGCTAGCAACGTAAACATTGTGGTCCACGGTCTCGCGCTCAGCGGCAAGTCAACGAGCACGTCATTATGGGTGTTGCCTCTCGACACACCAGTCGCGCGTGCAATGCGGTAAGACCAGCAATATCGAGGGCTGCCCGGCGTAGGGCTGCGATGGATACGCTACTAATGATCTGCCGTGCCATCAAAAACTTCTCCGCGTTGTTTCATGCCGCTACGTTTAATTCGAAGCCAAATCACATTCTGCAATGCATGCCCGTAATGCATCAAGTACTTCCTTTGGTGCCTCAAGAGGCAACATATGCCCATGCTCTGGTATGGTGATTAACTTCGCTTGCAACTTTTCTGCCGCTTGGATGCCTGACTTAAGTGGTGTCATTTTATCTTGTCCGGCCAAAATCATAGATACATCCACACCCGCTTCACGAACTTTTTCCGCAGCGGCTTCGCCTGCTAGATAATTCGCGCAACAGCGCAAATCTTCTGCTAGTGGTGACGCTGCCATGATGGCACGACCGACCGCAATGGGTTGCATACCAGGTGTGGCGCTTCTGCCCATATGAGCAAGCGGCCCAAAGCCCCACTGGAGCATCATGTGTGCCGCTTGCGCGCTGGATTTTTCCGCCGTTTCAATCAATGCGGGGTTAACCGGAATTGCCAATGCCGTACCGATTCCGGTCAAGCTGATTGTGCGCTCCGGCCATTGACCGGCAAACTCTAAGGCCGTTAGAAAGCCTTGTGAGTGACCTACTAGATGCGCTTTTTCAATCCCAGCTTGGCGAAAAAACTCATCCAACCATTGTGCCGATGACTCAATACTTTCCAGCGGTTCGCCGCCAGATAAGGAATGCGCCGGAAAGTCCGGAGCTAATACTGAATAGCCGTGGAATGCGAACCAGCGCGTTTGCAATGCCCAAGTTCGATGGTCACCGCCTGCACCGGCCAAAAACACCACGGTGGGTTTGGTGGCATCAAATTCTTTACCACCGGTCGCCACATGCACGGGGTTTTCGCCAACCATCAACTTCATTACGCTACTCCCTGTTTATTGACGCGCGCCGCGGCTTTTAACCCCGCTTTAAAATCGTTTTTAATGTCGACGATATTTTCTAGGCCGACCGATACGCGAATCATATCTTCGCTAATGCCCGCGGCTTGCATCGCATCTGCATCTAAACGAGAGTGCGTAGTGCTGCCAGGGTGCAACACCAGTGTTCGCGAGTCACCCACATTGGCTAAATTTGAAGCGAGTTGCAGCGCATCAATAAACACCGCACCACCTTGCCGCCCTCCGGCTACGCCAAAGCACACGATTGAGCCTGCGCCACTCGGGAACAACTGTGCAGCGACAGCATGGCTCGGGTTACTTTCCACGCTTGGGTGATTCACCCAGTTGACCTCATCTTGCTCTTGCAGCCAGGTAATAAGATCACCCGCGTTGGCCACATGTTGTTGCATTCGCAAACTCAGAGTTTCCAGACCTTGTAGAATTAGAAAGGCATTATTCGGGCTCAGACAAGCACCCAGATCGCGCATTGACTCGGAGCGAATTTTCATTGCGAATGCAGTCGGGCCAAACTCTTCCCAGAACTTAATGCCATGAAACGGCTCATAGGGCTCGGTCAATTCAGGGAAACGACCACTCGCGCCCCAATCGAAGTTCCCACCATCGATGATGGCTCCGCCAATGGCCGCTCCGTGCCCTCCCATCCACTTAGTCAAAGAATGCACGACCACATTGGCACCATGTTCGATAGGGCGGCACAGAGCCGGTGTGGCGAAAGTAGCGTCCACAACCACCGGTATACCCTGTGCATTGGCCAGCGCCGCTATCGCGGGCAAATTAGCAACTTCCAAACCTGGGTTACCAATCGACTCGCAAAACACCATTTTGGTGTTGCTTTGCAGGGCTTGGCTTACCGCAGCCTCGTCATTGATTGAGACAAAGGTGGTTTCCACGCCCATGCGTTTGAAAGTGTGTCGCAACAAGGTTGCCGTGGAACCGTAAATCTGTGCCGATGCAACGATGTGATCACCGGCGGAGCACAGCGTCAAAAAAGTGGTAAACAAAGCCGCCATCCCTGAGGCTGTGCAGATCGCTCCACTGCCACCCTCTAACGCGGCAACACGTTGCTCTAACACGGCAACAGTGGGGTTGGATATACGGCTATAAATGTGGCCGCCCTGCTCCACGTTGAAGAGAGAAGATGCCTCATCGACACTGTCGAACACGTACGACGTAGTTTGATAGATGGGTACCGCGCGAGCGCCATGATCGCCCTCTGGCGTATAGCCAGAATGCAGTGCGATGGTTTCAGCTTTGAAAAACGAGGAATTAGACATAAGGCAGTTTTAAGATCGTTGGATTAATTTTAAATGGAAAAACCACCCAGTTTGGTTTCAAGATATTCAGCAATTCCCTCACGCGCACCCTCGCGCCCTAAGCCGCTCTCATTCATACCACCAAAAGGAGCAGCGGCGCTGGTCGGGTTGATGTCGTTGATACCGATAATGCCAAAGTTTAAGGCTTCGAATGTGCGCATGGCGCGCGACAAATTTTGCGTGTAGATATAAGCCGCCAACCCATAATGCGTGTCATTGGCCATTTCAATCACTTCATCATAGTCATCAAACACAATGACCGGCGCCACCGGCCCAAAAGTCTCTTCCCGATAGATCAGCATCTCTGGTGTAACTTGGCTCAGAACCGTGGGCGCATAGAAATGCCCATTGGCCAATTCATCATCGGTTAAGCGTTGACCGCCTGCATGCAGCGTCGCGCCTTTAGCGACCGCGTCTTCAACTTGTGTCGCCACCTTCGAGACAGCGGCTTCATTGACTAATGGGCCAATTGAAATCCCGGGCTGCAAACCGTTGCCAGCTTGCATTACCGCAACCCGTTTTTCTAAGGTTGCAACAAAGGGTTCAACAATATCGCGTTGGACGAACATCCGATTTGGGCTAATACAGGCCTGGCCGGTATTCAAAAACTTCACGAGCGACGCACCTTTGGCTGCATGCTCAGGGTCCGCATCATCAAACACAATAAAAGGAGCATGCCCACCCAACTCCATCGACACACGTTTAAGTTGCGGGGCGCAGTCTTGCGCGAGTTTTTTGCCAACAGGTGTGGAGCCAGTAAAGGTCAACTTTTTCACCAATGGATTGGTGCAGAACTCCTCCCCAATTGGCTTAGGGTCTTGCGCAGTGACCAAGTTCACCACCCCATCTGGTACTCCCGCCTCTTGCAGAATTTTAAATACTGCGATGGCGCAAAGAGGCGTCGCTTCAGCCGGCTTCAAAACCACGGTACAACCGGCTGCGAGCGCAGGCGCAACTTTACGCGTAATCATTGAAATGGGGTAATTCCAGGGCGTGATCGCCGCGACAACACCCACAGCTTGGTAGCGAACTAGAAAACGTTGATCAGCCCGCGCTGAAGGAATTGTCTCACCATAGATGCGTTTGGCTTCTTCGGCGAACCAGCGCAGAAAATCCGCGGCATACTGAACTTCGTTGAGTGATGCCTTGAGTGGCTTGCCCTGCTCAGTTGTCATCAACTCGGCCAGCTCTTGTTTACGTTCGAGCATTAGCTGGTGTGCTTTGCTCAACACTTCGGCGCGCGCATAAGCGGTGCTTGTTGACCAAGCCGGGAACACTCGATGTGCAGCATCAATCGCGGCGGCGGCATGTTCTTTGGCGCCATCAGCAACTGCACCAATCACCTCACCATTAGCGGGATTGGTAACCTCAAAGCTCGGCCCAGGTTCAAGCCATTGTCCGTCAATAAACATGGTTTTTTGTGATCAATATTAGCGGGCAGACAAAACTAGCCGAAGGGTCAACTATTTGCAATCTGTCAGGCACTTTTAAGTGCAAAGCAGGGCGCTGCTTGACTGATTTAATGGATAAGCGCAAGGTATGATTCTAAAAACATAAGAATCACCACCAAAACAGGAGAATAAAATGTCGCAGAAACTAAAGATATTTGTGCGCAGCGCCTTAGCCGCCATGCTGTTGGTTGTTGTTTTACCAAGCCATGCTGACGAGACTTGTATGTCGCCCTATATGGCCAAAATCGTCGGCCAAGAAGATTTTGTCTATGTTTGGACCCTCGGCGAAGAAGGCTTAGGAGACGAACAAGACAAGCTTGTGACGATTGATGTAAACCCTGCATCGCCAGAGTACGGCAAAGTGATTGCTACGCTCTCTGTTGGTGGGCGCAACGAGGCGCACCATTCAGGATTCTCCGATGACCGTCGATTTTTATGGGCCGGCGGCCTAGATAGCAACAAGATTTTTATCTTTGATGTGCACAGCGATCCGGCCAAGCCTAAGTTGCATAAAACGATTGATAACTTCGTTGCCAAGAGTGGCGGTGTGGTTGGCCCGCATACGTTTTACGCACTCGCGGGCCGCATGATGATCACCGGTCTTTCGAACAATAAAGATCACGGTGGCCGCACAGCGCTGGTGGAATACACCAATAAAGGCGAATACGTAGCAACGCATTGGCACCCGACCGATGAAGACTTACGTGGTGCTGAGAAATCCGGCGACTTTGCAGATGGTTACGGCTATGACGTACGCGTACTACCTCGTCGTAATGCCATGTTTACATCAAGTTTTACTGGCTGGACGAACTACATGATGGACTTCGGCACCATGCTTGCCGATCCTGAAGCGATGAAGCGATTTGGTAACACCGCCGTGGTCTGGGATTTGCATACACGGAAACCGAAAAAAGTATTGGATATGCCGGGCGCACCTTTGGAGATTCGCTGTGCTTGGCAACCAAATCATAATTACTGCTTCACAACCACAGCCCTGACTTCACAAATCTGGCTGATTTATGAAGACGATGCTGGAGAGTGGCAAGCCAAGGCTGTCGCCGACATTGGTGACCCATCCAAAGTGCCGTTGCCTGTTGATATCTCGATCACGTCTGACGATAACGGTCTATGGGTACAAACCTTTATGGATGGCAAAGCGCGCTATTTTGATGTTTCGGACCCATTCGCTCCTAAGCAAGTTTATGAAATAGAGATTGGCGCGCAACTCAATATGATCTCGCAGAGCTGGGACGGTGAGCGCGCCTACTTTACTTCTTCATTGCTGGATAACTGGGATAAGAAAGGCGAGCAAGACGAGCAGTTTTTCAAAGCCTATAGCTGGAATGGCAAAGCACTTGAACTGCAGTTTGAAGTGGACTTCAAAGCGGAAAAACTCGGCAGCGCGCATCAAATGCGCTTTGGTGCCTACGGCCTATATGGCTTAGAGCACCCCTACGCAACCGAAGGCTTAGCCGCTGGCGAATGAAGCTTCTTCTTACCCTAGCCCTTACATTCGCCTTCAGCAGCTTTTGCAACGCTGAAGGCGAATCAAGCTCCGAAAGGGTTGATCGACAAGGGGTCTACTTAGCGCCCGGGTGGGGCAAGCTGTCATTCACAGCGCCCGCTGCAGGCACTTACACTTTGCCCGTGTTGAGTACGGCCAGCGATGGTGATTTACTCAACACCGAAGGTGAATCGCAAAGCTTGTCATCACTGTTAGGCGAAAAAGTCACCCTGCTCAGTTTTATCTACCGCACTTGTGATGATGTGAACGGTTGCCCATTGTCGACCATGGTCCTGTACAGCGTGGCAAACCGGCTGAGCGAGCAACCCGAGTTGGCCGATCAACTCCGCTTAATGACTATCAGCTTCGACCCAGAAAACGACACACCAGAAGCGATGAGCGAGTACCAAGAATCCATCTTAGGCAATGCCGAATTAGACTGGCATTTTCTCACCAGCAAATCTGATCAAAGCCTTCAACCGGTGCTGGATGCGTACGAGCAGTTTGTGGTCGCCGATAAAACAGTTGAAGGCGGAAAAGGCAAGTTCTCACACATTTTGAGGGTGTATCTGATTGATACTAAACAGCAGATTCGCAATATTTATAATTTGTCTTTTTTGCACCCCGACATTTTGGTCAATGATGTCAAAACGATCCTGATGGAGAACGAAGCGCAAGTAGCCCAATCTAAACAATGAAGCAACTTAGTTTGGCACTGTGCATCGTGTTGATGCACACAACCGTTTTGGCACAGTCAATTCGCGTAGCACCCGGTGATAGCCGAGAAGGATACAACTCCGGCAACTACGTCACAGACTCGATAAGCCTAGAGCTACGCCAGGGCAAGGCAGCAGATTTGCTTTCCCACGCACGCAAATCGCATCTTGGTTTACCGCCGGTACAATCGTTTCAACCCTTCGCGCTAGAAGCAGCGCAAATAGAGCTGGGCCGACGCTTGTTTTTCGACCGGCGCTTATCGCGCAACAAAACAATGTCTTGTGCAATGTGCCATATCCCTGAACAAGGGTTCACCAGCAATGAAGTCAAACGCCCCATCGGCTTTGAGGGCAGAGCCATAAAACGCAACGCACCCACTTTGTTAAACGTTGCTTATATGCAGACCTTGTTTCACGACGCACGCGAAGACAATCTGGCACAACAAGTGTGGTCGCCACTACTCGCGGCCAATGAGATGAACAACCCGTCGGTGGGCTCGGTCCTCAATCAAATTCAACAAGACACCACGTACCGAAAACTGTTTGCACAGAGCTTTTCTGAACCGCCCAATATGCTCAACGTTGGCCAAGCCCTAGCCCAATTCCAAAGCAGTTTGATAGCCGCTAATTCGCGCTTCGACCAATGGTACTTCGGTGACAACAAGGCTGCGCTCTCAGCCGAAGAAGTTACGGGTTTCAAGCTATTCACGGGCGCAGGGGGATGTTCAAATTGCCACAAAATCGAAGAGCAAACTGCCCTATTTACCGACCAACAACTGCATAACACCGGTGTGGGCTATGAGTTTTCCATGCGCCCCTCAAGTGCAAAACTCACCGTGCAGCTCGCACCCGGAATTGAAGCGCAGGTTGACCAAACTACCGTGGCTCAAGTCGGTGAAGCCAAAGCCAATGACGTCGGTCGCTATGAAGTAACTCTCCAGCCCGAAGATCGATGGAAGTTTCGTACACCAAGCCTACGCAATATTGCACTTACCGCGCCCTATATGCACAACGGCGAATTTTTAACCCTTGAAGACGTGGTTCAGTTTTATAATGAGGGTGGTATACCACATGAATTGCTCAGCCCGATGATGCGCCCATTAGAGCTAAGTTCAGACGAACAGGCCGCACTCGTGGCTTTTCTGAACACCTTGACCAGTGACGATGTTGCCTTACTGGTAGCGGATGCATTTGCTGCACCAATTGGAGACCAGACCGAATGAAACCAGTTGTTACCACTTTCTATGATGAGGCAACCAACACCTTTTCATACATTGTCAAAGACCCGAGCAGCTCGGCCTGTGCTGTGATCGACCCGGTACTGGATTTTGATCAAGCCTCAGGAGTCATCAGTTACGATTCAGCCAATCAAATCATTGCAGACATTCAAGCCCATAAACTCGATTTACAGCTACTGATTGAAACCCACGTTCACGCAGACCATCTTTCAGCAGCGCCTTACTTACAAGAAGAACTGGGTGGCAAAATCGCGATTGGCAAACACATAACGACTGTTCAAGATGAGTTTGGAAAATTGTTCAACGAAGGCACACGCTTTCAACGCGACGGCAGCCAGTTTGATATTCTGTTTGAAGACAATCAGCGCTATCAGATTGGCGAGTTGAGCGGCCTTGCATTGCACACCCCAGGGCATACACCCGCTTGCATGACGCACCTAATTGGCGACGCCGCTTTCGTTGGCGATACCCTGTTTCAACCAGACGCTGGCACCGCACGCGCCGACTTTCCTGGCGGTGACGCACGTGCGCTGTACCAATCAATTCAAAGGATCTTGAGCCTGCCAGAAGATACGCGGCTTTATATGTGTCATGACTACCCACCAGAAGGACGCGCTGCGCGCAGTCAATCAACCGTGGCGCAGCAGCGTGCTAACAACATCCACGTAAAATCCGGTGTCGTTGAAGATGAATTTGTTAGCCTACGAGAAGCCCGAGACGCAACGCTGAGGATGCCCAATCTTATCTTGCCGTCGCTGCAAGTAAATATGCGAGCAGGCCACTTCCCTGAAGCTGAAGACAACGAGACGATTTATCTCAAAACGCCGATTTCAGGGCTTCGGCAATCGGGTAAGTCCTAGAGCGAAGAGACCTGGGCCCGATCTGAGAAATTGGCGAAATTATTTGTCTTTAACGGCATGTCGCTTTCAGCATTGTGTCTTGCCAAGGGGCCGTTGAAAACGCGTCCCGCGCAGCCCGCTTTTTGGGCGGAGCTAAGTATGCGAATTTGTTATGCGGCACTATTGGTTCCAAGCAAGAGGCGCTGAATACTGCCTTCAGATCTGTAACTGTGAAAGAGCAGATAGCCACTTAGGAAAAAGGCCCCGCCAAAAAAGGCGAGTATTCCTAGCATTATGCCTGCACCTGAAAATTGATGCCGCCAAGCGACCCATGACGCCGAAAGAATAAGGAAACACAGAAAATCGAAATTGAATTGACCCGGCCAGGCCATCTGGACAATATCTCCAAAGAATATCGGCAATAAATTAAGGCCATGATCGGCAACCACAAAACCTGTGTATACAGCGATTGAAATGAAAATTGCAGATAGTAGTATTCTTAAAGTCGTCATATCTCATTGAAACTTATTATTGATAGGTACGGAGGGCGAAATACCCTTACTTGTTAACTCCTTAAACACGCACGAGGCTCATCAATGGTTCGAATGAATACATCGCTGGTCTCCGACCAGATGCTTCTTCGATCGTTTGAATGATTCCTCTGTCTAGCATCAACCTTGTGAATCTAGC
>CALJJR010000097.1 GCA_937973905.1 uncultured Arenicella sp.
GTAGGGGCTGGCAGTCAGCAATATTGCGCTCCCCAATAAACCAAGCACCACCCGATTCGGTTTTTTTCTATTCACTGTCACGGCTATTGCCATTTTCTACCTCATCTAGCTATTGGCTATACATTGCTGTGCGAAACAATCTCTACACATCAACGTCAGTGTTAATTACAACTTCCTTCTTCAACTCAGCAAGGCGATACACCTCTGCGTCTACGTATTTGATCCAGTTATCTGCGGCGCCAACAGACTTGTCGTAGCCCTTGGCACGTCGAAACGCGGCCTTTGCTGGTTCATATTTTTTCTGTTCAAAACGCGTCAGGCCGAGGCTGATCAAAGTCTGACCGGTGTTCTGGAGCTTGCCTTTGTTGATCGCGCTATTGAGCGCTTGTTCAGCATCTGCCCAGCGGTTCAGCGCAATGTAAGACTGGCCCAGCTGGTTGTACAACTTCCCATCGTCAGATAAGCGCGCGGCTTGAGCCAGCGGCGCAACCGCATCTTCGTACTCTTTGGCAAGATAAAGGGCTTGAGAGTAGATCCGGTAGTTTTTCAGATTCTTCTTAGCAACACCGCTATCCAAAGCCTTTTTCATGACCTGTGAGGCTTTATAAGGATTGTTTTCAGACAGCTGCAAAGAAGCCAAAGTGACGATCTCAGATTCTTTATCTAACAAGTTTTGGTCATACATAGCCTGATACATCGCAGTCATGCGTTTCTGGTCATTCAACTCGTTGTAGACCCCAGCCATCGTGGTCAGATAGGTTTTCTTAGGGTAATGTTGAACCAACTGCTTTAACACCGGCAACATTTTATTAAAGTCGCTCTTTTGACGGTAAATACTGCTGAGAAGATTCAACCATCCTTCTTTAGGTGTGGAACCCAAATCAACGTATTTTTGGATCCCTTTTTGCACGTTAGGCAGTGCTGCGTCATAACGCTTCAACATGTACTGAGCTTGACCAATCAGCATGTACGCATCGGCGGGCGGATCCTCTTGAACCTTGAACCACTGCTGTGCGTATTTAAGCGCTTCGGTAAAGTTTTCTTGTGAGAAATAGACCTGGGCGATCACATACAAAATTTGGTTATAAAAGCCTTCTGAAACATCGTCGCGCAAAGCGGTAATCTTTTTAAACTCACGTAAAGCGCCATTGAGATTATCTTGGCTAAACATGATGTTGCCGCGGTAGTTGGCGACATAGGCTTTCTCAATACCATTAAGATCTGGCTCTGATGCTAACTTCGTTAATAAGCGCTGGGCTTCACCAATATTCTCTGCATCAAACGCTTCGTTGATTTTCTCAAAGGTCTTGATGTGTTTTTGGCGAATCGACTGAACCTTTTTGGTCTTACGTTTAGGCTGATCTTCTTGGGCAGCTGCAGGAGAACCAAATACAGGTGTCGCTAAGCCAGCAATTTCGGCCGTCATTGAGCCGGCAAAGAGCGCGACTACAGCGGCTGAAGCAACGAATGATGAACTTTTAAAAACTTTTGTCATGATGATACCTCTGGCGATGGATTAAACAGACATGGGTAGTAGTTTTGGCAGTAGCTCTTGAACTAATATTCTCGGAGCACTAGCACCCGTCTTCCATTTCAAAACTGATGCGCACTTCAACCCCTGACACATCTACCGGTTTGCCGCCAACTTGTCGTGGCTTGTACTTATATTTTAAGGATGCTTTTTTCGCAGCAGATTCAAACATGGATGATGAGCTGGCGGTGACAATTGGGTCGCGCACGCTGCCTGCTGCAGTTACTGTGAAAGATAAATCGACATAGCCGCAAAGCCCGCGTTCTTGCGCTCTGCGTGGATAGATTGGAGGCGCCCGGAAGATGGGCAAATATTCACCATCGTTCGAATCAAAGCCTTTTAAGTCGCGATTAATGCCAACCTTCACGGCACCTAGAGCGAGATTACTATTGATATCGATTCGATCCGGCGTTACATCAACATCCGGAACGTCTGGTTGCTCCTGAACATCATCTGGACGGTCTGGTTTCGGAGCGATAGTTTGTAAATCTTCATTACGCGGAGACGCTTTAAAATCCGGCAACTTAATAGACTTCTTAGCTTCCAAATCTGGTTCATCCATTTTAATCAGACCATACATAGTCAAAATAAGACCTAGGGTGATTAAAATTGAGAATACAAATGATAAAGGTTTTGCCATGATACTACTCCGATTCGGTTGCGATGGTTGGCACCGGGATTCCCGCGTCTTTCAGCGCCTCGACTACCTTCATAACAGTTTCAGCGCTTGATTCTTCATCCGCCTGCACAATGACTTCACCTTCAGGATTTTCGGCGCGCAAGCGATTCAAGTTTGCTTTCACTGCCCGTGGATCAAGCTTACGGCGATCAAGCCATATCTCATCTTTTTCGCTAATGGCTAACAGAATTGTTGCCTTTGGCTTCTTTTCAAAAGTTTCAGCTTTAGGCTTGGTCACGTTCGCGCCGCTTTCTTTAATAAAGCTGGCGGTTACGATGAAGAAGATAAGCATGATGAAAACCACGTCCAACATCGGCGTAATGTCGATTTTGGATTCTTCTTCTTGTCTATTACGACTGACTCGTCTCATCTAAATTTCTCCGCATTTTCGAGCTTTGCTAACAACTTGCAGCTCGAACACTGTTTTAGTGATCCAGTGTAAGGTTTTCGTTCAATAATTCTCTTTCTTGTTCGTATTTACGTTGCAGCCAAAAGCTTAGGAACAAACCAGAAAGAGCAGCTACCATGCCCGCCATGGTTGGGACTGTCGCTTGCGAAACACCGCCCGCCATGGCGCGCGCGTTGCTAGTACCGTTGATAGCCATAACCTGGAACACTTCGATCATGCCGGTGACTGTTCCCAGCAAACCGAACAACGGAGCGAGTGCCACACAGGCTTGAATCATGGATAGGTTTTCACGCATTTTGATGGCGACGGAAGAAACAAGCTCTTCCCTCACCTGATGAGCAGCCCAGGAGCTGCGCTCAGAACGAGATTCCCATTGATCAATGGCGTCTTTAACAGCACGCTTGTGCGGCCCACGGAAATACATCAAGCGCTCCAAAATCATGAACCACATAATAATGAGCAAACCTGCGATCAGATACAAAACCGGACCACCAAGATCCATAAAGTTTCTAATCGATTCAATGATGACTAGTAAGAACTCAGGCATCGGATTTAACCTCTACTTTATGTGTTTGAGCAACCTGATGCTGCTCAACACTTTTCACTTTAATCAATGACATTGAGGCAGTACTGCCAACCTCTAATCTGATACTTATATCAGCCGTCACTGAGCGAACTATCGATATCAATTACACCGGAGTAAGAAATTGCCATTACTTGCAACAACTCGCTCCGGTAAATTTTCGATTAGCCCTCGATTTGGCGCGCTACCATACCGGCAGATTGCTCTTCGAGGATTTCTTCAACGCGTTTAGCTTTACTGGCTGCAGCTGTATGTAGTAGCACGATTGGAATCGCCACTACCAGACCACAAACCGTTGTCACTAGGGCTTGTGAAATACCGCCTGCCATTAACTTTGGATCGCCTGCGCCAAACAATGTGATTGATTGGAAGGTCTCGATCATACCGAGAACCGTTCCGAGCAGACCTGCCAACGGCGCGACTACCGACACGATTTTTAGGAACATCAACCACGAGGTTAATTTTGGTGTTTCCTTCATAATCGCTTCTGATAGTTTTAGCTCTATCGCTTCAGTATCCGCATTGGGGTTTTCGGAAGCAACTTTTAGCACACGACCCAAGGGATTCTTATCGGATGGTGAACCTGGATTAGCAGCTTGCTTGTTTACTGCGCTGGCCACACCCATCAAGGTGATGATTTTCCAAATCGCGATTAGTGCCGCAAATGCACCCACGCCGAGAATGATGTAACCAACCGTTCCACCTTGATCCACTCGCTCCATAATGCTTGGGCTTTCTACCGCAGCGCCGAGTAGTTGGCCTTTTGTTGGGTCTACCGAGAACTCAACGTCTCCACCACTGGCACCCACGAGGTCGGATGCTTGGCTTAGATAGCGGCCATCAGGTTGGCGGGGAAGCTCGGCAACACCGCCGGCCACGTAGTTCAGGAACTTGCCGTCACTCACCAAGTTGAATGGACCTACTCGAGTTACTTGGCGCTCTTCTTGCTCACCTGAAGCAGTCGCAACCGATGTAGTGAAATTACTCACTTTGCCCTGTTGTGCCATCTCGTTGAAAATTTCTTTCCAAACTGACTCAATTTCAGCTGAGGTCAATAAATTGTTTGACTGCGAAATTTTCTTAGAGATGTCGCTGAACTTGTCGACACGATCTGGGAACTGCGCCGTGATGATTGACGTCTCAAAGCCAGCTTGTGCTTCGCCGGCAAGCTGTTGAATCGAACCAAACAGTTCTTTCAAATCACCCAAAGCACGCTCGCGCTCATTGCGTAAGGCGTTTAGCTCGTCTTCATTAGTTGCGAACTGAGCCTCAAGTGCCTGACTACGCGCTTCGAGTTGCTGGCGTTGTTGCTGCAACGATGAAACGATACCGGCTTTCCCAGCACCCGCACCACGGAAGCGTTGCTCCAGATCGGCTGCCGCTTTTGATTTTTGAAAATTGCCGCTGCCAATTTGGTTAAGCAACTGATCAACACTTTGCGCATTAACTGCTGGGATTGCCAGACATGATAGCGCTGCGGTAATGGCCGCTTTTTTAAGAATCGACTTCATGTTACACACCCTCCGGCGCCGGAATCGGCAAACTCATCATTTCAGGGGCGATGGTTTTCGCCGCTACTTTAATTGCTTTTCTAACATTGCGGTTGTGGCTGCTATCAATCGCTTTCCAGCTATTGCTGGCGCGGTCCCACATGCCGGAATTCTTTTGATCCTTAGTCTGATAGTAGAGCGCAAGGCGGCCAACTCTAAGCATATCAACCGGTGTTTCTACACCGCCGATATCAACCGTAGCAGGATAGGCTTCATAGGTATTGCCATATTCTGTTTCCACCGTGTAGATATCCATAATGTTGCGGAAGCGATCTGAATCCGAAGCGGCCGAGTTCAACATCAGCGCTTTTAACTCACCAATGCTTTCTAAACGCTCTTGGCGTTTGAAAGGCAAATCCGCTTTGATGAACTGCTCTAAGGAGGCAAGCATCTTGTTCAGGATAGGAGCCACCTGAGGACCTAGGCTACCCGCTTGCGCTACGGAAGCTCTAATCTCAGCTTTGGCTTTATTTTGCGCTTCAAGTTGTTTGGCCAACTGATCGTTGTACACCTTCAAACCCTCTACCAGCTTTAGTTCTCTGGCGAATGCCTGATCAACTGAAGACTGCGCCCACACAGCCGTGGCTGCGGTCAAACTCATCACCCCACCAAGTGTCAGCGCGGCGACGGTACGACCCATCCTATTAAACACAGTTTTATTCATTTTTAACTTAACCTCGTGTCAATGAAACCTATAACAATAGATTTTGTTTGGTTGGTCACACCGAAAAATACGGCATTGTGACCCCCGCTCAGATGTTGTTTGATTCGTTATATCAGGGTAACCGAGAGACATGAGCAACGGAGTAGTTCAAATACTCCGCTTCAAATGAGTTGGTCACCCTAAGCTTCACTTACCAACAACAATCCAAATTCTGTTATCTGAAAGCTGCAAAGATTCGGTTCGATAAAAAACCAATATTCTCAAACGCCTTCAAACTTCGTTCAACGCAGCGAGTAAAAACTTGCCAGCCTCAGACACAAAACGTGGCTTCCTCGTCGAGGTTGACCACGTTTCATTTCGTTAGGCTGCAACGCCAGTGTTGGGTTAAAACTAACACCTTTGTTAACAAACAACAAACAACGACGTACAGGAGGTATCGAGTGAGCAATTTTTAAGCACGGAAAACAGTTGTAACCGCTCGCCCCTGAGCGCATCAATTTATCGAGCAGCTGTGAAAACCACCGGCTAAATCAACGGAAAGGGAACGGGAAAAATTACGCTTAACTCGGTAATTATCCAATCTCTGCTTCGGCTTGTTGACCGAACGGATTGCAGAATTACAAAATGCCTCCAGTGGTTTTGGGAACTGCCAACCGCTCAGCTGCCCGATATCGTTATTATTGTTGTTCTGTCGATGTCGCAGAACTGGGGAAAGTTTATACCGAATCGACGTGCCATACCAATCAATTTCTTTTGCGAGTGTTTTTTTCAAAACCCTGCACCGATTAGGGGCAAAAATTACCAAACCTTCATCGACTTATGTCTGGCGACTCGCTAGTTCAGCTTCGAACTTAGGCAAACTGTCTTTTAATCTGTGCAAGCTTCGTTCAGCGCCAAGCAGCTCGAGAGTTTGATCTATCGACGGAGAATTGGTGCTGCCGGTCACCGCAATTCGAACCGGTTGCGCCACCTTAGCGAAACCAACTTCAAATTCATCGACTGTGGCTTGAACCGCAGCCTGAATATTTTCGGCTTGCCATTGCTCGATATTGCCCAGCCTCTCAATAAGCTTGGTCACAATCTCTACCGAGCCGGGTTTGATCTGCTTGCGCATTTGCGCTTCGTCGTAGACTACGTGGCTGGCGAAAAAATAAGCAGACTGTGAGACCACATCTACTAAGGTCTTGCAGCGCTCTTTGATTAGGTCAAGCACTTGAGCTGCATAAGCCACATCATCCACAACCACGCCCGCTTGCGAAAAATGCCATTCACTGGCTGTGAGCAAAGACGCTGCATCCATAGCTTTAATGAACTCTTGATTCACCCAGAGTAGTTTTTCCGGATTGAAGGTCGATGCCGAACGGCTAACGTCTTCTACCTTGAAGAGAGACAACATCTCGTGCTGGGAAAATAGTTCCTGATCACCGTGCGACCAGCCCAAGCGAACTAAGTAACACAACAAGGCCTCTGGTAGAAAACCATCATCGCGATACTGCATGACCGAGACTGCGCCGTGCCGTTTGGACAAGCGCGAACCATCGGCACCTAGAATCATCGGCACGTGTGCATATGCGGGCAAGTCAACGCCCAACGCTTTTAGAATATTAATCTGGCGTGGCGTATTGTTGATGTGGTCATCGCCGCGTATAACATGCGTGATACCCATATCAACATCATCAACAACAACCGTGAGGTTATAGGTCGGCACATCATCGCGGCGGGCAATAATGAGATCGTCGAGTTCAGTGTTGGAAATAACAATATTGCCTTTGACGAGATCAGCAATGACAACATCGCCCTCGAGCGGATTTTTAAAGCGCACCACGGTATTTTCGGAGCGCGACAAGCCTAAGTGGCGGCAACGACCATCATATTTGGGTTTGGTGCCCGCAGCTCTCTGCTGCTCACGCATCTCATCGAGACGTTCTTTACTGCATTCACAATGATAGGCCTGATCTTCAGCTAATAATTGCTCGACCACTTCTCGGTAACGGTCAAAACGCTGGGTCTGATAATACGGCCCTTCATCATAATCAAGCCCAAGCCACTCCATACCATCGAGGATTGCTTGCACCGATTCTGGCGTCGAACGCTCCAGGTCAGTGTCTTCGATGCGCAGGACAAATCGACCATCGTGTTGTCGAGCATGCAACCAAGAATAAAGTGCAGTTCTGGCACCACCAATATGCAAATAGCCAGTGGGGCTTGGGGGGAAACGAGTAACGGTCATGAGGAGTTGCGATGTGTTTAAGTGCGCGGATTGTAACTGAAAACTTGCGCATTATTACCCGGAGAATGGTTTAGCTTTGTTGAGATATCCGAGACAATCTCCATATCTCCGATATTGACCTTCCCGTAAAGCACACACCATGTCGCAAAAACCAAAGCTATCAGTTCTTCTGAAGCTCTCAGAGTACTTGTTGGCCTACAAAGCTCATTTGCTGGGCGCCGCGTTGGCATTGATCTTTACGGCGGGTGTTACATTAGCCATGGGCGAAGGCGTTCGTGTTCTTATCGATGAAGGTTTTATTGGCGGCTCAACCGAGCAACTCAAACAAGCCGCCAAACTGATTATCGGCATCGCGGTGCTAATGGCGGGCGGTACGTATATACGCTTCTATCTAGTCTCCTGGTTAGGCGAACGAGTCTCGTCCGATCTGCGCCAAACCGTGTTCGACCACCTCTTAACTCTGCACCCGAGCTATTTTGAGGAAAACCGCAGCGGCGAGATCATGTCTCGCTTAACCACCGACACCACATTGCTGCAATCGGTGATTGGTTCTTCCGCATCCATGGCACTCAGATCGAGCTTAACTTTTGTGGGCGGCTTAATCATGTTGCTCGTGACCAATCTAAAACTTGCCGGAGTGGTGCTGCTCGCCGTGCCGTTAGTCCTAGTTCCCATTTTGTTTTTTGGCCGACGCGTTCGGAGTTTATCGCGCGCCAGCCAAGACACCATTGCCGACGTGGGCAGCTACGCGGGCGAAATCATCCAGCAGATTAAGACCGTACAAAGCTACACCCAAGAACAAAATGAACGCGCCGCGTTTGGATCACACGTGGAAGCCGCATTTAACGTTGCGCGTAAACGAATTCGCCAACGTGCCATGCTCATCGCCGCCGTAATCGCGTTAATTTTCAGCGGTATCGTCAGCATGATTTGGGTTGGCGGCAATGATGTAATCAATGGCGTGATGACTGGCGGTGAGCTAGGTGCTTTTGTTTTTTATGCCATCATCGTCGGTGGCTCGGTGGCGACCATCTCAGAAGTGATCGGCGAGGTTCAACGCGCGGCCGGTGCGGCTGAGCGTCTATTCGAGTTGATGCAAGTGAGCTCGGTAATCACCGCACCGAAAACGCCAACAAGCACCAGCAATCTACCCGCCAGCGTCACCTTCGACAAAGTCACTTTTTGTTATCCATCGCGGCCCGCTCAGCCTGCATTGAAAGACTTCAGCTTGACCATAGAGCATGGACAATCACTCGCTTTAGTTGGCCCATCAGGCGCCGGCAAATCTACGGTGTTTGAGCTGTTGCAGAGATTTTACGACCCGACAATGGGCTCAATAACCATTGGCGGAGCTGACCTAACTCAACTGGATCCGCAACAACTGCGGCGCGAAATGGCCGTTGTGTCACAGCAACCATCTTTATTTAGTGGTAACGTCATGCACAACATCCGCTATGGCAACCCCCAAGCATCTGACGAGCAAGTGGTCGCCGCTGCTACAGCAGCGCATGCACATGGTTTTATAAGTGCCCTACCCGACGGCTACGAGAGCTTTCTCGGCGAACAGGGCGTGCGTTTATCCGGTGGCCAGCGTCAACGCGTGGCAATTGCCAGAGCCATTCTCAAAGACCCGCGAATATTGCTGTTGGACGAAGCGACCAGCGCGCTCGATTCTGAAAGCGAGTTTCACGTGCAGCAGGCCCTAGACGGCTTGATGGAGGGCCGAACGTCGATTGTTATTGCGCATCGACTCGCCACTATTCGTGACGCAGATCTCATTGCAGTGATGGATGGGGGCCAAATTATTGCAACGGGCACGCACGACCAACTGCTCGAGAGTTCGCCTTTATACCGACGACTTTCAGAGCTGCAATTCAGAGACGGCAACTAACCTTGAGGTGCGATAAAAAGCACCCACAACGAAGTTCAGACGATGGTTAAAATCTCATCAAGGGATTTACGAGCGCTGATTTCTTCTTGTTGTGCCGCAGCAAAATCAACGACACCCACGGCAACCGCACAAATCACGTCTTCGGTATCGGGAATATTTAATCCGGCGATTATTTTATCGTGCTCGATTCCACCCATCGCGTGCGTGTATAAACCCATGGTTCGAGCTTGGTAGGCGAGTGAGTACCAGGCAGCGCCAGAATCAAACCAGGCATGGGCATTTGGCTTGCCGTTATGAGTGAACTGCGTATTGGCGGTAACGACAAACAGCAGCGAAGCGTCTTTCGCCCAGTCAGCATTAGCGGGAACCAGATAGCTCAAAAACTGATCAAAACTCGATTCGCTCGAACAGTAGAAACGCCACGGCTGTTCATTGAAACAGGATGGCGCTTGACGCGCAGCATCAAAGAGAATATCGACAGTTTCCGCGCTCAAACTTTGCTTAGTAAACGCCCGCGGTGAATAGCGCGCGGCGATTAAAGGGTCGACACCGTCTAACACGGGGTTACGAGGCGAAAAATTTTTGTCGAGTTGATCTGGGTACATTCGGTTATTACTCCAAAATTAGGCGTTTGATTTGTTACCGCCTGAAATGTCCGCGGTAAGAATTCGTTGCATGGCTTCCTGAGTCGAGATGTCCAAGTTCTCTAAACGAGACTCTGGCAAGTAAAGTGTGTAGCCACCCATCTGGTAACTCATGGGCATATAAACGGCGTGCAACCGTTCTCCGTCAGCGCTCATAACATCGGTGTTCTGACGGGTAACGAACCCCATTAACTTGGCATCACCATCGAGGGTCACCAATACCACACGCTCTAAATCATCATCCTTGGCACCAGACATAAACTCAGTGAGTTCCTTGATGTTGTCGTACAACATACTGAACAAAGGGATTTTTGAAAGCGTGGTTTCGATCCAATGAAACAGGAAAGCCAGCATACGGCCATGAATAAGCAGACCTAGCAAATAAATCACCATACAAGCAACAATCAAACCCATACCTGGGAAATGGATTGAGTTTGGCAACAACCACACTAACGGCTTGGCCAAGAAACCCTCGGCGGCTCTAAAACCCCAAACCAAGATTCCGATCGAAAGTGCGATTGGCAAAGAAAAGGCGAGACCTTTGAGAAAGACTTTGCCGTGGGTGATTTTTTTGATACTCATATGAAGTTAAGACGACTCAAATTAATTCCAAACTAAACGGTGCTTAGGAGCATAGTGCTTAGTCGCTCAATAAGCATCCACTGATTTTACGGGTGAGTAGTAGACAGACGCTAGCCGCTTAAGACTTCTGTCGCAGTGCAAACAAGCGACTGCCTTCTGGCGCATTTACCACTTCATCATCAGCGTAAAACGTCAAATCACCATTTGCCTTCAAACAAAATAGCGGTAGCGCTTTGGCATTATCACCTTGCCAATCTTCGAACGTGTATTCGTCGCTCAACTCGGTAACCTTGATATTCGCGCCACCGTCCATCATGCGTCTTAGATTCAAATAGGAATATTCAGGATCGAGAAAATTCCGGCCACTGCTCAATGAACTGGCAGCATGTTTAAAGCTGCGTTCGGCATCATGGTTCGGTGGCAACACCAACACGTTGCGAGCACCAAATTCTGATCTGAACCGTGCTGCTTGCATAACATTGTATTCTCGATGATTTGAGAGCCCGAGCATTGTTCCGTAATCGCTAATACTCAAATGGATATGTGCATGATCAGAGCTTGGATTGCCATAGTAGGTTTCCAAGCCTGATAAACGGGCATGTCTTAGTGCGTCCCATCGAGTGTCGCAAATTAGCGTTCTAACTTGCTCTTTTTGCAAGGCATTGGCAACTGCGATAGAAAACTTGTTGCTGCCTACAATCATCACTCCGGGCGTCGTTGGCTCAGCTATTTTTAACATTCTGGCAAGCGGTCGCGCGGTAAGACTCTGTAGCACCACTGTTCCAATAATGATTAAAAACGCGAGAGGAACCAATTGATCGGCTCCCTCTAAAGAAACTTCCTCTAAGCGCAATGCAAATACCGCTGAAACCGCCGCAGCGACAATGCCACGCGGCCCAATCCATGAGATCAAGGCTTGTTCGCGCCAGGTAAATCCAGAACCAAGAAAGCTCACTGCTACCTTTAGCGGGCGCGCAATGAACTGCATAACCAATAAGAGCAATATGGCATTCCAACCTAAGTTAGCGAATGCAGCAAAGTCTATGCGTGCCGCTAGAATCACAAACAGCATCGACACAAATACCACCGTCAAATCCTCTTTAAATTCAAGAATTGAGTGCACGTGCACGCCTTTCATATTGGTGAGTAAAACACCCATAACAGTGACCGCCAGAAGACCCGATTCATGCGCGAGCGCCTCTGACGCAGCAAAGGCAAAACACACCATTGCGAGGGAAGCAAAGTTCTGTAAACCTTCTGGGATTTGATGTTGGCGGAGCAATAACCCAAATAGAAAGCCAACCAGCAAACCAAAGAATAGACCTACCAATATGGTTTGCACAAAGATTAGGAACACACTGTCTAAACCAGATGCCGTTTTTTGCACCACTATCCATTCAAACACCAGTACGGCAAACAGCGCACCGATGGGGTCAATAACAATGCCTTCCCAACGTAGGACATCTGCGACTCTGCGGTTAGGCCGCACGGTTTTCAACATTGGCACAATTACGGTAGGACCAGTGACCACCATAATGGCACCAAATAGTGCAGATATTTGCCAGCTCAGCCCAACCAAAACATAAGCTGCAGCAGCCATAATCACGGCGCTTATCAGTACACCAACAGACACCATATTCCTAACCGGCGCGCCGATATCTTGCAATTCCGATCTTCTTAAAGTAAGCGCGCCCTCGAACAAAATGACCGCGACCGAAAAGGAGATATAAGGAAAGAGTAAATCGCCAAATAAGGCATCGGGATCGAGCAATCCAGATATTGGGCCAAGCAGGATACCGGTGAGCAGTAAGAACAAGATCGCCGGAAGCCGCACTCTATGCGACAGCCACTGACAGAAGAAGCCCAGCACACCGATTGTGCCCAACATCATCAAAGTACTCATGGCCTTGCCTCCATATCTTGCGACGGTATAGCTCTTAGAAGACCACGGATACTAAACGATAGGGTTTAAGCTCTCAATCAGGCTTCAAGGTGTGCTTGCGCGCCATCTGGCCAGCTAAAATGACGGAGATGCGCTAGCTCTCTCTAATCCAGCTCGCTACCGAGGCGCTAAAGATGATTGTCAAACATCGTGAATATTTCTTTTCCATGAACTCGCATTTTTCAACTAACTTCATCACTTAGCAATAATCGGCCCTTGTGGTATCGTCGCGCAACGACAAATAACTATAGCCGAACCATTGCACTATGAAGACCATTAGCAACGTGAAGAGTTTCGATGGCCAGCAAATCCAGGCCAGTCATGCTTCTAAAAGCTGCGCCTGCGAAATGACCTTTTCGATATTCTTGCCGCCGCAATCTGACTCGTCTCCTCAACCAGTGCTGTATTGGCTGTCTGGGCTAACTTGCACCGATCAGAACTTTGTCACGAAAGCAGGCGCGCAACAGTTTGCTAGCCGATACGGCATCGCGGTGGTCTGCCCTGATACAAGCCCACGCGGTGACGGCGTAGCTGATGATTCTGGCGGTGCTTATGATTTGGGTCTTGGAGCCGGGTTCTACGTCAACGCGACGCAAGCTCCTTGGGCAGAGCACTATCAAATGTACGACTACATAACCCAAGAACTGCCAGCTTTGGTGGCCGCAGAATTTCCAGTTGATGCAGAGCGCACCGCCATATCGGGCCACTCTATGGGCGGCCATGGCGCTTTAACGATAGCACTCAAAAATCCCGGTCGATTTCGCAGTGCATCGGCATTTTCACCGATTGTAGCTCCAACTCAAGTGCCTTGGGGCCACAAAGCTTTCTCCGCGTACTTTGGCGATGACACCAGCCTTTGGGCCGCGCACGATGCGGTAGAACTTATTCAGTCAGGGGGAAGTAAATTGCCAATTCTTATTGATCAGGGAGAGGCCGATAATTTTCTTGCAGAGCAACTAAAAACTGAACTCATGGTCAACGCGGTAGAGCAAGCTAAGGCCGATGTCCAAATCCGTATGCAACCCGGCTACGATCATTCGTACTTTTTTATAGCCAGCTTTATCGAGTCACATATGGAGTTTCATGCACAGCATCTTAAAAGCTGAACAACGTTTTACATCCTGTTGTAAGCGTCAAGAAACTCCTCAAAACTAAGCTCGTCGTTGGCTTCCCATTCTTTTTGCGCAGTGATGGACGCTTTAGCTTGGGTTTCCAATGTTTCACGCACCACCGGGTCAAGCCCTGTCTCCAACGCTGCACGAGAGTGTTTACGTGCCTGATCTTGCACCAAATCTAAAAATTCAGCGCCATCCAGCACTTGCTTCATCACCATGCCCGACGGCGTAAGCTCAGGATTACCAACCTTTTGCCGCTGTACTTCTAAAGCAGCGGAATGCGACTCATCCGCATAAGCACGATCCATTAAAGCAGCACAGGGCTCGATTTGTGCCATCAAAAACTCAGCGCGTTCTTGCACCGAGCCTGGCGTTCCACAATGCGTCAAAACGAGTTCTGGATCGCGCCCTTGGATAATAACATTGCGCTGATTCCGATCAATGTCCGCCCATTCGTCTGGGCATTGTTCTGGGCTATTCGACAGCAAACAGTACAGTAAGAATGAATCAATGAATCGACATTGATCAGCGTCCATACCCACCGGCAAAAATGGGTTGATATCCAGCGAACGTACCTCGAGATACTCTACACCGCGGCGCTTTAATGCCATAACCGGTCGCTCACCGCTACGGGTTACCCGTTTCGGTCGAATTTCGCTGTAGAACTCGTTTTCAATTTGCAGAATATTGGCGTTGAGCTGTTGATACTCGCCATTGGCATCTTTTACTCCAATCTCTTCGTAAGGCTCGTACGGCTGCTTTACAGCATGTGCAAGGGTTCGGATATAGTCGTTCAGCGAATCATGGTTTATCTGCAAACCCTGTTGCGCTGAATTTTTATACCCTAGATCACTCATTCTAAGCGAGGTAGCGTACCTCGCACCGTAGGTGTTCTCTTGAAATTGCTCCAAGGTTGGCTCTTCGCCATCAAAGAAGCTTTTATCTAAAACCGGTGAGGCTCCAAACAGGTAATAAAGGATCCACGAATGACGATGAAAATTTCTGAGCAGGTGAAAGTATTGGTCACTTTGAAAGAGCTCGATGCTGCCAGTTACACCCAATTGTTGTTGGTAGGCTTCCCAAAAATCAGATGAAAACGAAAAGTTATAGTGGATACCAGCAATCGATTGCATGATCCGCCCATAACGCACATCCAAACCACGCCGGTATATGTGTTTCATTCGCCCGGAATTGGACGTGCCGTATTCGGCTATTGGAATGCTTTCATCGCCTTGCAGACGGCATGGCATACTTGCTGGCCAAACTCGCTCTCCAGGCATCTTCAGCAATGCGAACGTATGCAATTGCGAGAGAAATTCTAGACTCTTATCAATCGAATACTGCTTTGGCGTAATGAACTCCAGCAGTGCTTCCGAGTAGTCAGTGGTGATGAAATCATGCGTTAACGTCGACCCCATTCCAACTGGGTGTGCAGTTTGTGCAATATTGGCATCTGCCGTGACTCTCAGGCCCTCTTTTTCAATGCCAATCTGAATCCCACTAAGACCAGCAACGGCATCATCATTGAGCCAGAGCTGCTGAGAAGCGGTTGAGGACTTGGAACTTACCGATGCAGTCATTGAAATAGATGGTTGATTGAGATGCTTGAGCGATCCGTCGAGAATGGATTTACCCGCTCTCGTAGCTTGATCTCGCGAGTATACCGAAAAGCTCTAGACGCACAATGTGAGTTGACCAGGTCTTAGACCTGCGTCCATCGCTAATACTTTCAAGACCAACCGTCGATTATTTTCGCCAAGTCCGCTTGCGCAGACGGTCTATCACCCGCCATAGACGGGGTACGACTAAACCTCGGTGCAGGCTCGGGTTGCGTGACCCCGTCCACCTCTCGATACGCGTTACGCGCAACCATATGAGGGTGTTCAGTGGCTTCGTCAAAATCCAATACGGGGGCAAAACATGCATCTGACCCCTCGAGCAAATCACACAATTCCGCACGTGTTTTTTGCTTGATCGCTGTGGCTAGCGCCGCCTTTTGGCTGGGCCATAGCCTAGGATCATTTTGGTTAGAAAAGGTATCTTGGTCCAAATCAAGCTTGTCACACAAAATGGCATAAAAATGCGGTTCAATGGCTCCCAGAGAAACGTATTTATCATCCGCCGTTTCGTAGCAATCGTAAAAGTGCGTGGCAGAGTCGAGTAGATTCGAGGCTCTTTTTGTCGACCATTGCCCTACAGATGACATGGTGTAGAACAAGGTCATCAAATTGGCCGTGCCCTCGGTGATCGCGGCATCGATCACCTGCCCTTTACCGGAAGCATTACGTTCGTGCAAAGCCGCCAGAACTCCCATTATCAGAAACATGGTGCCACCACCGTAATCGCCCACTAAGTTGAGCGGTGGCACCGGTGGCGACTCAGCACGCCCCATAGCATGCAGCGCGCCGGTCAGCGCAATGTAATTGATGTCATGCGCGGCTGCCTGTGATAGAGGTCCATCCTGCCCCCAACCCGTCATCCGACCAAAAATCAATCCCGGATTTGAATCGGCAAATACTTCGGGGCCTAACCCAAGACGTTCCATCACGCCTGGCCTAAATCCTTCGAGCACGATATCCGCCTTCGCAATCAATTGCTGCGCATGTGCTGCGCCATCAGCAGCTTTGATATCGATCACCGCCGAGCGTTTGCCCCGGCGCATAATGTCTCCAGGAAAGGCAAAGGGGTCATTGGCTTTATCCAATACCACCACATCGGCGCCCATATCAGCCAGCAGCATACCGGCCAACGGTACCGGCCCGATGGCTGACATTTCTACCACGCGTAATCCGCTTAGAGCTCCCATGATCAATCTAGAATGCTGGTGTAGCTATCAGAGAAGACGTCACGGCCGATGATCAGTTTCATCACCTCTGATGACCCTGCATAGATTCGGCTGATACGCGCATCGAGATACATCCGGCAAATATCGTACTCTTGCATGTACCCGGCGCCACCGTGTAGCTGCACACCTAGATCCACCATTCGACACTGCACTTCGCTGGATTGCAATTTGGCTTTGGCGCCTTCGATAGCAGTCAGTTTGCCATCGTTGTGGATTGTTACACAGTGATCGACGTAGGCTTGCACCATGTCAATCTCCGTGTCCATCTCGGCCATTTTGAATTGCGTGTTTTGCATGTCAGACAATTTTTTGCCAAACAACTTACGCTCCATACAAAACTCTCTGGTTACATTGAAGGCTGCACGCGCTTCAGCGATATAACCCACCGCGCCCATCAAACGCTCCTCGGCGAGCCCGTGCATCAAATAGTAAAAGCCTTTACCGGGCTCCCCAAGAATATTTTCTTTTGGAATTTTCACGTTATTAAAAAAGAGCTCGGCGGTATCCTGAGCCTTCAAACCCATTTTGTCTAAATTGCGACCACGTTCAAAGCCTTCCATGCCGCGTTCGACCATCACCAGGGTGAGTGCGTGCGAGTGATCAACTCCCTCTTGTCGAGCCGCAACGACGATTAAATCAGCGTTGATGCCATTAGAGATATAGGTTTTTGAGCCGTTCAAGATCATATGATCACCCTCATCTTTAAGGGTCGATCGCATACCTGCTAGGTCACTGCCCGCGTCTGGTTCAGTCATCGCCACTGCGAGAATTGAGTCACCACTGACACACCCTGGCAACCAACGATCTTGCTGTTCTTCTGAACCGAAGTTTTTAATGTATGGGCCCACCAGTCGGCTGTGCAACGAAGCAAACCATTCGCCACAACCGGCGCGTGCCACTTCTTCGATTATCACTTGCTCGTAGCGAAAATCGCTGTCGCCCAAACCGCCATATTTTTCATCCGGCCAAACCATTAGAAAGCCCTGATCGCCGGCTTTTTTGAACGCAGATCGGTCAACAATTTCTGCTTCTCGCCATGCTGGCATATTCGGTTGAATCTCTTGCTCGAGAAACTTCCTATAAGCCTCACGAAACATATCTTGTTCTTCGGTAAAATTTCTCATTGTAGTCCTCGTACTCAATTCTGCTGCTGACTTGACCTTCGTCATCAATCTAACCGCGCTCATTGTAAGTGAGCGCCAGCAACGATCAATGGCAAAATTGCGCTCATAATTGACATAATTACTCAAATATTTCAGATAAATTGACGAAACCATTCACAAATGTGATCTGACTTAGGAATAAAACATGTATCAGGCTGACTTACTAAAAGGAAAAACTGCATTTATTGCCGGTGGCACCAGCGGCATCAACTTAAGCATTGCCAAAGGGCTAGCTAGCTATGGCGCCAGCGTGACAGTACTCGGCCGCGATGTGAGTAAAGCTCAAGCAGCCGCCGATGAGGTAGCTGCGAACGGCTCAGGTAAAAGCGCTGCTGAAACGGCTGATGTCCGTGACCCAGACCAAGTTCTAAAAGCGCTACAAAACGCGCGCGAAAATTTCGGCAAGATTGACATATTAATTTCCGGCGCTGCGGGCAACTTTCCAGCGCCGGCCTTGGGCATTTCGCCGAAAGGGTTTAAGACCGTGGTCGACATTGATCTGTTAGGCACGTACAACGTATTTCATTGCGGGTTTGAGCACCTAAATCAAGGTGCTTCATTGATTGCGATTACAGCGCCGCAGGCGGTCGTCCCTATGCCGTACCAAGCGCATGTGTGCGCAGCCAAGGCCGGTATCAATATGCTGATTAAATGTCTGGCTCTTGAATGGGGGCCAGCTGGGCTGAGGGTTAACGGCATCTCCCCTGGCCCCATTGAAGAGACTGAAGGCTACGAAAGACTCGCTCCAAATGAACAGGCCAAGCAACAGATGGTCAAACAAATTCCATCACGCCGCGCGGGCACGGGCAATGACATTGCAGATGCGGCCATCTATCTCGGCTCCTCGCTAAGCTCATACGTAAACGGCACTATTCTAACCGTTGATGGTGGCACCGAACTTGGCGACGCCAGTGCTGACTGCTTGAGCATACCCGCAAGAAAATAGACAAGCGGACTGCTTTAATAGCGTTGCTTGCCGGACACCATGAACGGGATCTAGTCAGAGCTCATGCCCTAGCTAGATCCAAAGTCGATTTATCGACCTTTAAATGTCGGCTTCTGTTTGTTTAAAAATGCCTCAGATGCATTGACGGCGTCTTCTGATTTAATCAGAGAAGACTGCAGTACCGCCTCTTCATCAATGACCTGCGAATAGCTCATATTGAAAGCCTTGCGCATCAAACTCTTGGTCGCTTGCTGAGCCAAGGGGGCTCCCTGAGAAAGCTTATGCGCCCACTCTGAAGCCGCGCTCATTAACTCTTCGGGCGCGACCACTTTATTCGCCAAGCCAAGCTCAAGACACTCATTCGCGCTAAGACGGCCAGCATCAATCGCCATTTCAAACGCGCGTTGGTAACCTATTTTTTGCAACAACAACCAAGTCGCTCCAATATCCGGCATTAAACCAATGGCGGAAAAAGCCTGATAAATAAATGCGTCCTCAGCCATGATCATTAAGTCACAATTCATTGCCACAGCGCTTGCAGCACCTGCGCAGGCGCCATTAACCGCGGCAATATAGATTTTGCTCGAATTGTGAATGCCCATCACCCACGGCTTGTATTCTGCAGCACACTGATCAACAAAGGTGTCGTAGCCCGGCATGCCTTCTGATAAATCGGCGCCAGCAGAAAATGCGCGCCCAGCTCCGGTGAAAATTACCACCCGAACGGCGTCGTCTTCTTCGATTAGTTGAATTGCCTCGAGCAACCCCAAACGCATCTCTTGATTGAACGCATTGAGCTTTTGCGGCGCATTCAGCGACAAAGTCGCAACAGCTCCATCAACATCTAAATTAAGAAATTGATTGTTTAACATTGTCGCCGTACCTCCATAAATTAGTTAGGCAAATAGTTCGCCAGAGGCCGCGCGCTGCTTAACAATGTCAGGACAGACAAAGCGATCA
Source organism: uncultured Arenicella sp. (assembly GCA_937973905.1). GTDB lineage: Bacteria > Pseudomonadota > Gammaproteobacteria > Arenicellales > Arenicellaceae > Arenicella. Next base: position 19,735 of record CALJJR010000097.1, read on the forward strand.
CCGTATTTCTCACTCAATTCATCGCAGCGCTGGATAAAATTATCCAAGCCATAAGTGTTGACGTATTGGATAAAACCCCCGGTGTGAGCGGGGGCGCCAATTCCGAAAATAGAACCGATATTGCCATCGGCTACGGTACGCAACACGCCAGACTCAAGACATTTCAAGGCCTCGATCACCTGACGAAACATCAAACGGTCTTTTATATCCTCGTCTGATACTTGTACGCTTTCATCATAATAGAGGTCCAACAAACCGGGCCAAATGCTCTTGGTGCCATCATCATGGTACTCATAATAGCCACCCCCATGGTGCCGGCCACCGCGCCCGTTGTCTTCAACTAAATCTTTAATCACACGACGTATGACTGTGCCATCGCCCCACTTGTCAAGAACACCCATCTCCTTCCAGGTTTCTTGCGCTTTGCGGCTAAGCTCGAGACTGGTTTCATCTTGAATTTGCAACGGCCCCACTGGCATGCCAATCGCTTTACCCAGGTTATCGATTTTAATTGGGTGGACACCTTCCACGAGCAAATTGGCCGCTTCGTCTAAATAGGTGCCAAAGGTACGTGACGTAAAGAACCCCAGTGAATCATTGACGACAATCGGTGTTTTACGTATTTGTTGCGCGTAGTCAAAGGCTTTGGCTAAGGCCATATCAGACGTTTTCTCACCACAAATAATCTCCACCAAAGGCATTTTGTCGACAGGCGAGAAAAAGTGCACTCCAATGAAATTTTCTGGCTTAGCGGCTGCTTCGGCTAATTGCGTTATTGGTAAGGTCGATGTATTAGAACCCCACACACCATCTGCAGTTAAGTATCCTTCTAGTTCCTTGGTTATCTCATGCTTAAGACCAATGTTTTCAAACACGGCCTCGATAATTAGATCGCAACCAGCCAGATCATCATTCTCGGCTGTGGCCTTGATCAACCCTAAGACGGCCGCGGCTTTATCTTCATCCATTTGGCCGCGTTTTATGCGCTTTTGCAACAAGGCTTCTGAGTACGCCTTGCCCTTTTCGGCTGCCTCCAATGAGATATCCTTCAGCACTACTTCAATACCAGCCATCGCTGACACGTAGGCAATGCCCTGCCCCATCATGCCGGCACCAAGAATACCGACTTTCTTAGTCAGCTGTTTTTCAACTTCCTGAGGTCGACTGGCGCCGCCATTCACTTTGTTGAGCTGAAAGAAAAAGGCGTTGATCATATTTTTCGCGACTGGGTTGGTAGCCACCCGCGCAAACTCTCTGCCCTCAATTCGTAAGGCGGTCTCAAGGTCTAACATGGACGATTGAAAGGCCACATCCATGGCCGCAGTCATGTGCGGCATCAACCCGCGCGTCTTCTGATTAAGCATGGTCGGCGCCATGGCAGCCAACTGGGCGTTGCGCGGCGAGTTGATCGGTCCGCCAGGAATTTTAAACCCTTTCTTATCCCAAGGCTGAACAACGGCATCCTCGTTATCTTTGTTTTCTAAAATCCATGCTTTTGCGGCAGGTAGCAATTCATCCAACGAATCAACGGTCTGTTCAATTAAGCCAGCCGCAAGCGCCTTGGCAGGAGTGAGCCGTTTACCTTCCAAAATTAGCGGCAAGGCTTTTTCAACGCCGATCTTCTTGGTCAATCTCACCACGCCGCCGCCGCCCGGGAATAGGCCCAGGCCGCACTCCGGCAAACCGATTTGCACGCTTTTGAGATTGAACGCGACCCGATGGTTACACACCAAACAGAGCTCGTATCCACCGCCCAAGGCTGCGCCATTTATCGCAGCAACAACAGGCACCTGCATGGTTTCAAGGGTGCGTAATCCAGCCTTCATGTTCTCGGTGTTCTCCCGAAACGTGTCGACATTTTCCGCATCTGCTTGCACCAGCATGGTGAGATCGCCGCCAGCAAAAAATACTTTCTTGGCTGACGCTATGACCACCCCAGTTAAATCGCTCTCGGCCTCCAGTTTGGCCAATGTTTCACCCATCAGACGATGATATTCATCGTTCATTGCGTTAACCGGCCCGCTCATATCCATGGTGACCGTTACGATGCCGTCTTGATCTTTTTCGTAGTGAAATGCACTCATTATTTGTAACCTTTAATCTTGTCTACTGTTCTTATGTACGTTCGATAATGCAAGAGATGCCCATGCCGCCACCGACACACAGCGATAACATTGCGCGCTGCTTGTCTTGACGTTCTAACTCATCCAACATGGTGCTAACCAAGCAACCACCTGTAGCACCAAGCGGGTGCCCCATAGCAATTGAACCACCGTTGACGTTAGTCACTGAATGGTCGATATCGAGGTCACGCATATAACGCAGCGCTACTGAAGCGAAAGCCTCGTTTATTTCCCACAAGTCGATATCTTGTTCCGTCATACCGGCAGTTTTGAGGCATTTTTTCGCAGCCGGGCCAGGCCCTGCCAACATGATGATGGGGTCGCTAGAAACAATCGCTCCGGCAACCACTCGTCCACGTGCTTTTAGACCTAGATCTTTACCTGCTTGTTCGCTACCGATAAGTACGGCACTGGCACCGTCGACAATGCCGGATGAATTGCCAGGCGTATGCACGTGATTAATACGATCAAGCTGATTGTATTTGCGAATAATAATGTCATCGAAACCGTACTGCCCCATCTGCTCAAAGGAAGCACGTAAATTACCCAACACTTCCATTGTGGTGCCGGGCTTGATGAAATCATCACGCTCTAAAATAACTTCGTTATTCGCATCTCTGACCGGCACCACCGATTTATCGAAGTAGCCATTATCACGAGCATGCGCCGCGCGGTTTTGTGATTCCATTGCAAAGGCATCGACATCTTCACGGGAGTAGCCATCGAGGGTGGCAATCGTATCAGCGCCAATACCTTGAGGAACAAAGCCAGTTTTGATCATAAACGCAGGGTCGCTCCCCATCGCGCCACCATCCGAGCCCATCGGTACGCGAGACATCGATTCGACGCCGCCTGCAACCACCAATTGTTCCCAGCCTGAGGCCACTTTTTGCGCTGCGGTATTTACCGCTTCTAAGCCCGATGCGCAAAAACGATTGAGTTGTACACCAGCCACGGATTCATCCCAATCGGCATTCTGCACCATCGATTTTGCGATATCTGCGCCCTGCTCGCCAACTGGGCCGACGCAGCCCATGATCACATCATCGACGTACGATGTATCTAAATCATTACGCTCTTGGAGTGAACGCAACAATCCTGCACCTAGATCAACTGGTTTAACTTCGTGCAAGCTGCCATCGGCTTTGCCTTTGCTGCGGGGGGTTCGTATTGCGTCGTAAATGAAAGCGGTATTGCTCATTGCGGGCCTCGCGGGTTTGAGGGGTTCTAGAAACTGGACCATTCTACGCCGGGTCCACACCCTGATTAATGACAAAAGCCTCGCTTAAATAGACATATTTTCCCATTTATGCGCGTAAAATGTGCTCAAACTATCAAAAACTAAAAATTGAATCTGATGCAGGAATCTACGATCGCCGGAATATTTGTCGAGATGTTAATCGCTGGTGCGGCTCAGCAGGGTATCGATGTGGACAATATCTTGCTCAAGCATGGTATCTCGCGCCTCTCGGTAAAGAACTCCAGCCACCGCGTACCCGTGGAGAACTTCGCCTACGTCGCAGTCGATTTGATGCAGGCGATGGATGATGAATTTTTAGGATTGACATCAACACGCCAACCACTGGGCAGTTTTAATATGATGTGCCGCGCATCCATCAGCACTAAAACTATCAAGCACTCGGTGCAGCGCTGCGCCAACTTTTGGAATCTTTTCAACAACACATTTCGACATGAGGTGCTTATATCGGGAGGGCGAATTCACTACCATTTGAATCGTTTACCGGATGGAACTCTCTTGAACAACTATGGAATCGAGTCTTTGCTCTCCAGCATCCACCGCTTTCATTGTTGGCTTGGAGGTCAATTCATCCCCCTACTCTCGGTATCACTCGATTATGCGGAGCCAGACTACAGCGAAGCTTATAAACCGCTGTTTTATGGGGCCCCTATTCGCTATCAACAAGCGCAAGCTGGAATCGAGTTTGAGGCCCGTTATGGCAATCTCGACATAATCCAAACCGCAGACACTCTAGACCGCTATCTAGAAGGTCAAAACCTGTCACTGCTCAATCAGCCGAAAAGATATCGGGCTTTTAGTGATCAGGTTCGTCGTTGGCTAGAAAAGTGTATTCAACAAGGCCGTCAAGCCCCTGGACTCGCCGATGCCGCCAAACATTTCCAACTCAGCCAGCAAGTGCTGCACCGCCGCCTGCGCGCAGAAAACTCCTCGTTTAAAGAGCTCAAAATGCAAACCCGTCGCGACTTGGCAATCAACCTACTATTCAGTGATCGCTATCGCATCGATGAGATTGCCAATCGAACTGGCTTTTCTGAGCCGAGCGCGTTTATCCGCGCTTTTAAGACTTGGACTGGTGAAACACCACTGCAATACCGGCAGAAAAATGCGCTTTAGTATCATTCGAACATCTCTATTGCTACGGCGGTAGCTTCACCACCACCAATACACAAACTGGCGACGCCCCGTTTCTTACCTAACCGCTTTAAAGCGTGAATCAAAGTTACCACGATCCTTGCACCAGAAGCACCGAGTGGGTGGCCGAGTGCACACGCACCGCCACTGACGTTGATGCGATCGGCATCGATCCGGTACTTTTCCATAGCCAGCATCGTCACCACAGCGAATGCTTCATTCACTTCAAAAAGATCGACCTCGTCGGCCGACCAAGCCGCACGCTCAAGTACTTTATCAATCGCGCCCAGCGGCGCTGAACAAAAGTCCTCAGGCGCATGGGCAAAGCTCGACTGCGCCACCAATCGAGCTAAGGGTTTGGTACCGTTCTTCACCGCACTGCTTGCAGACATCAGCAGAACAGCCGCAGCTCCATCAGAAATAGAACTGGAGTTCGCCGCCGTGACCGTGCCATCCCTTTTAAAGGCCGGCTTGAGTTGGGGAATTTTTTCCGGTTTGGCCTTACCGGGTTGCTCGTCCGTAGCAACGACATGTTCACCTTTCCTGTCAGTTACGGTGACGGGGGCGATTTCAGCGCTAAAAAAGCCCTGCTCGATAGCGTCCTGAGCACGTTCGAGTGAGCGAATCGCAAATTCATCCATTTGCTCTCGCGTGATGTTGTGCGTATCGGCCGTGGCCTGACCATAGGTGCCCATGGAGCCACCTGTTTGCGCGTCCTCTAAACCATCTAACATCATTGAATCCAGCACTGTATCGTGACCAAGTCGCATGCCGCTGCGCCCTTTTTGCAGTAAATAGGGTGCGCGCGTCATACTTTCCATACCGCCGGCCATCACCACATCGGCACTCCCGGCGGCGATCTGATCACGCGCGATCATAATCGCTTTCATACCAGAGCCACACACCTTACTAATGGTGGTGGTGGGAACTGTGACTGGCAAGCCCGCAGCTAGCGCGGCTTGTCTGGCTGGGGCCTGTTTGAGTCCCGCCGAGATCACGTTACCCATATACACTTCATCGATCTGATCAGCGTTCACGCCACTCTGTGCAAGCGCGGCGGCAATCGCTGTTGCGCCCAACTGCGGCGCAGTTACTTGACTAAAGTCTCCCAACAAGCCACCCATCGGGGTTCTTTTGGCGGCTACAACAACAACACTATTTTGACTCATAAATTTAATCTCCAATTTGCGGTAAGCGGAGGCACTTTATTCCTATCTATTATATAGTCGTCAAAAAAATATAAGAAAAACAACACAATGATTTTAACCATGGCTTCTCCTGTACACAGGCGGCTTGAGAGTGCCGACTCGTATGCCGATTGGCACGCCGCTGCTGAATTGTATGACGCTCGCAAAGGGCTTGATCGTTGGCGCGCCAAGGATCAGACCAGCTTGTACGACTATGTAGCGGTAACGCGCAGACTCACGCGCTTACGCGCCCTCAAACAAGCCGGCAACAATAAAGGTCTGATGCACGCCTTAAATGAGGGTATTCATGGGAATATGGATGGCATCGGCAAAGCCAGACTCTACACCAAGGCACGAGCGGGCACTAAACACTTAGTCGAAGAGTACATTCGCGAAATTACTGACGCACTTGCCTACCTAGCTGACAACCCGACTCCCGATATCACAGAAGCGGAGAAAATTGATTTTTTCCAACGCGCCACCCACTGTTTTGGTCGAACCGGCTTATTACTAAGCGGTGCTGGCACGCTACTGTTTTTTCATTTTGGAGTTTTAAAAGCCTTGGCTGAGCAAAATCTATTGCCCAGTATTATTTCTGGTTCGAGTGGTGGCGCATGGGTGGCTGCTTTCGTTGGCACGCGCACCCGCGAACAATTTTTGCAGGATTTGAACGACCCAGAACTCGCGCATCGAGAACGCGAACCAGGCGAGCTGAAATGGTATGAAAAACTGCTCGGCAAGACCGTGTCTATTGAGGATGGCGACGCAAAACTAGCCGCACTAATACCTGATTTAACGTTTCAAGAGGCCTATGAGCTCTCGGGGATTCAAATCAACATCTCTATCTCGCCAACAGAGCATCATCAAAAACCCCGACTTTTGAGCGCCACCACATCACCAACCGCGATGATTCGTGAAGCGATTATGGCGTCGAGTGCAGTTCCGGGTGTATTCCCGCCAGTGGCGCTGGCAGCGAGAGACGAAAACGGCGAACGCGTTGAATTCTTGCGCGGCAGCCGTTGGTTAGACGGCTCCTTGACTGGCGACCTTCCTGTTAAACGCCTGGCCCGTCTCTATGGCGTCAACCACACCATTGTGAGCCAGACAAATCCTTTAGTATTACCTTTCGTAGACGCCAATAAAGACCCCTCAGGAATCATTGGATTAGCACGACAGAACGGTTTATCACTGGCAAAGAACATTTCTTTAGCAACAACCCGTTTGTGGCGACGCCCCTTAAGCACAACGGATCTCGGGCGCACCCTAGTCAATGGTTTTATCTCTCTGGCATCGCAGTCGTATACTGGCGACATCACGATTCTCCCACGACAGCGCATGGCGGCTTACAACCCTCTAGTTTGGCTTTCAGAAAAGTCGCAATCGGAGGTAAACGCCTTAATTGATGACGGTGAACGTTCAACATGGCCGGCGATGGAACGGATTCGCAATCAAACCATGATTAGTCGTGAACTTGACCGCATCATCGCCCAGTATGATCGCGATGTAATGCATAAAAAACCCAGCAAAAAATCGTCTAAAAAATGAGTGCTGGAGAGGTTGAAGCACCGCGTGAGTCCGCCACGGTTGTTCTGCTACGAGAGCACGAGGAAAATCTCGAGGTTCTAATGCTGCAAAAAAATGCCGCGATAAATTATGGCAGCAGCTGGGTATTCCCGGGTGGCGTGGTGGAGGAACAGGATAAACAAGGTGTGTCGCTCAATAGAGAGGCTCAGGCGCTGGCGACAGTGTTGCGCGAAACTCAAGAAGAGACGGGCTTCCAACTTGAGGCCGACTCCCTTCTCCCTTTTTCGAACTGGTTGACGCCAAAACTCCGCATTAAGCGCTACAACACGCTGTTTTTTATCGCCGCGTTGCCATCAGAAATGGCGAATACCACGGTAAAAATTGATGGTGAAGAAATAGTGGCTTCGCGCTGGATCAAACCAGCAGACGCACTCGCAGCACAAGCGAGTGGCGAAATGATCTTAAACGGTCCGTCTTATGTGACTCTATCCCAGATAAAGCGCTTTTCTAAACCTCTAACGGCGGTCGCTTCCTTGACCGATCAGATCAGCTGGTACGAGCCAAGAGGCCTGAAAACCAGCACCGGTATTGCCACCGTCTATCAAGGAGACTCCGCCTACGAATTGGCCGACTTAAATCAACAAGCCTTAGTCGATGCTGGCGAACCGCATCATCGTTTGTATATGCATAAATCTGCGGCTTGGGAGTTTGTTGATACTCGTATACATCAGAACAGCTAATTCTGCTTAGCTCGGCTATAATCCACGCCGGATCGCACGACACCTAACCACTTTTAATTATGCTCACCTATCGCCCGGATGTAGATGGATTGCGCGCAATCGCGGTGTTGAGCGTGTTACTTTATCACTTGGATGAGACGCTTCTGAGCGGCGGGTTCGTTGGTGTTGACGTCTTTTTTGTGATTAGTGGCTTTTTGATCACAAAACTCATTTATCGCGAGTTGCAAAGCGAGCAAGGCTTTAGCTTTAAGCAATTCTATATCCGCCGTGTACGGCGTTTGTTCCCCGCTTTATTCGCAACGTTGCTGCTTTCACTGTTGGCGGCTGCGAGCATGTTGTCGCCCGCGCACTTAATTGAATTTGGTCAGTCCGCGATCGCTGCAATTTTAAGTTTGAGTAATGTCTTCTTTTGGAACGCAGCAGGATACTTCGACTCAGAAAGCCAACTCAAGCCTCTCCTTCACACCTGGTCATTGAGTGTTGAAGAACAGTTTTATTTTCTTTGGCCAGCCATTTTAGTTGGCCTATTTACGCTAAAAAAGAAATGGTTGATCCCGGGCTTTATTGTTGCGATGGGTGTCGCCAGCCTGTGGCTCAACATAGCCGTTTTCGACAACCAAGCTGAAATCGCCAGTTGGTTTGGCACCGAGAATAACCAATCCAAATTCAATGCCCAATCAACGGCGTTCTATTGGTTACCCTTCCGAGTCTTCGAGTTTGCCATCGGCGCTATCCTTGTTTGGCTACCTAGTTCTGCAGAGCGAGCCAAATTTGGCGTGGCTGAACTGTGCTTTGTTGTAGGTATGGCGATGATTGTTTATTCGATTACGCAACTCACCAGCAAGACCGAATTTCCTTCTACGGCGGCGTTAATTCCTTGCGTGGGTGCAGCGCTGCTCATCTTAGCTGGGCCGCATCATCGGCTTGCTTGGCTGCTCAGCAATCCAGTTGCAGTGTTCTTCGGCCTGATCAGTTATTCGCTCTACCTTGTGCATTGGCCAATCATTGTATTTTATAAATACAAAAACTTTTCAGCGCTAGATACAAACGATTACTTATTGATCACCGTCGCATCGATCGCGCTTGCGGCAATATTTTATAAATTTGTAGAACAACCTTTTCGACGCCCACGCTCAGAAGCACAACGCCCGCATAAGCGTTTCCTGACAGGTGCTGCCGTAGCCGCAGCAACGATGATTGTCGTCAATGCTCACGCTGCATGGTCAGGTGGTTGGTTGCAACGATATCCTGCCGACGTCGTTGCGCAACTGAGTTATAAAAAAGGTGACTACACCGATTACTTCTGGCGCAATTTGTACGCCTTGGAAAAAAAATTTTCCGACAATGACAAACCCAAGGTTCTGGTAATTGGCGATAGCATGGCGGCCGACTTCGTTAACGTGCTTGAAGAAGGTGGCGCCGCTGATGCCTTAGACCTCACCACTATTTCCATTGGTGATAACTGCAAGGTCGCGTTTCCACTTACCGACAAGCAGTACCAAGTACTGTATGCCGGCGCGAGCAAACTATGCCGAGAGCAGCACAACAAAGTCTTGGATAATCTCGCCAAACTAAAAGCCGCCGACACCATAGTATTAGCTTCCTTCTGGTGGGAGTACTACTGGGTGAGGTACATCAAGTCGACGGTGGCGTTTATAAATCAAAACACCGATGCAAAAGTGATGGTCTTGGGCCTCAAGAATCAAACATCCGATGGCATTTGGTTTTTAAACAAACACTCTCTGAGCCCAGGTATAGAAAAAATCCGCACGCCAATGCACCCACAAGCGGCCACCCTCAATCAAATGTTAAGAAGCAAACAAGAGGGATATATTTACTTTGATTTACTGGATCGATTTTGCGGCGCAGTGGGATGCCAGCGCGTCACTGAAGAGGGTTATGTCATTGTGTTTGACCAAGCACACTTGAGTGAACAAGGGGCTAAATTTATTGGTCGCAAAGTTGCTGAAACTTCTTGGTATAAGCTCCTGCTGACGCCGAAAACAGCTGCGATTAATACGGCTAACTGAGATTTTACGCAGCCCGGTGGATAAGCATTAACCTGACCTTTGGCTCGATTCCCCGTAGGCAAACCTAAAGTATAAATAGCCGCCTAACGCACCGGCCACACCCTGTGATATCAAACCAAACAAGGTTCTTGTGGGCGCAACTGGCGTCATTTGAAATACGGCATGCAAAATTAAATGTAGGGCTAGCATCCCAGTAAAGCCAGCCAAGGCATACAGCGCCGCAGAACTTGGCACAAAACGGCTGACCACAAGGGCAGTAATAACCCAAGCAATCAGCAAGGCTATTGCCATCAAGGGCAAATATGCACCTAACATTCCCACCCAATCATGCAGCACCATAGCAATCCGGTCACTTAAACCAACTGCGTAGCCAAGCTCGGTAACGCGGGCGATGTTAAGCTGGCTAACAAGCACCACGGCGATAACATATGTTGTTGTTAGCCCTGCCAAAAACGCGGCAACCTTTTTCATCGTATTGATTCCTGTAGGAGTCTTTCAGTTACAATATTCCAAAACCCTGTAAAAGAAAAGTAGGTCCGTACCCAGTCCAAGTCAGCCCCTAACCAGCCCTTAAAGAGAAGCACCATGAAATTCACTAAGAGTCTATTCGTATTGTACCTGTCACTATTGGTGACGCCTGCATTAGGTGCCGACTATAAATTGGAGATCATTGCAGACGATTTGGAAATGCCTTGGTCACTAACGTTTTTACCCGATGGCGATTTCCTCGTCTCTTATCTAGACGGTGAGATCAGAAGAATAACCGCTGCTGGTGAGGAAGGCGCGCCTCTCAAAAATACACCGGAAACTTATCGCAAGAGTCAGGGAGGTTACTTTGATGTCGTGCTTGATCCTGATTTCAATAGCAATCAAACCATCTATCTAGCCTTTGCGCATGGCACACCTGAGGCGAATGGAGTAAGAATCATAAAAGCCGTACTCAAGAACGAAGAATTGGAGAATGTAACTCCCATCTTCACGGTCAAGGATCGTAAAGATACGCCGATGCACTATGGCGGGAAATTGCTGTTTGCAAATGACGGCACGCTACTCCTTACCACCGGTGACGGCTTCGACTACCGTGAAGCTGCGCAAGACCCCTTTAATCAAATGGGCAAAATTGTGCGTCTGAATCGGGACGGTTCTGTGCCCGTAAACAACCCTTTCGCAAATGGCGCCGATGGCGACCCTTTCGTCTACAGTTCTGGGCATCGCAACCCTCAAGGTTTGGCGCTGGATGCAAGCACCGGTACCGTGTATATGCATGAACATGGGCCACAAGGAGGCGATGAAGTTAACCAAGTAGACGCCGGCGCAAATTTCGGATGGCCGGTCACCAGCTATGGAGTGAACTACACTGGAGCCAAGGTAACACCGTTTGAAACTTTGGATGGCATCACGCCCCCCCTCAAATATTGGACACCGAGCATTGCACCTTCGGGAATGACGTTCTACGCAGGAGCCTCATTCCCAGCTTGGCAAGGCAGCTTATTAGTGGGCGCATTGGTAGACAAAGATGTAAAAAGACTGACCGTCACTAACGGCAAGATCACAAATCAAGAATCTTTGTTTGCCGAAATCGGGCAGCGAATCCGCGATATTCGAACCGGGCCGGATGGAATGATTTACCTTCTCGCCGAAAACACCGGCGATAAAGCAGGCAAGCTAATTCGAGTCACTACCAGCCAATAAACGGATGTCAGAGCAACCACTAGCAAGCAGTCAAATATTTTCTGGCCTAGAGCCAGCAACACTCGACAAGTTGCGCGCGGCGGCGCAAGAGATCAACTATGCGCGTGGCGAGGCCATGCTCAAGCAGGGCGACAAAGCCAGCGACCTTTACTTCATTCAGGCAGGTCGATTTAAAGTGGTGGTCGATGGCGAGCGCACTGTGGCGCACTTGGATGCCGGGGAAGTGGTTGGCGAGCTCGCCTTCTTCGCGGGCGGTAACCGCACTGCAGACGTGATTGCGATGCGAGATTCGCGCGTGCTTAAGATTACCCGACTTAACTACGAAGCAATTGCAGCTGACCAGTTCGAACTTCCACAATTGCTATTGAAGTTGGTTGCTGAGCGTTTAGCTCAAACAACCAGCAGAACTGGCGCGATTCAACGCAAAACCGCACGAGTCATCGGCCTTTTGCCCATTGGCGGTTCTACGATCCCGCAGGAACTCACCAGCCGAGTTCAAACAGCAATGCAGTCGGTGCTTGGCGAAACGCAAACCGTGTTAGTCGCCGATCAAACTACCGTTGGCGTCGACGGATATGCCGAATGGCTAGCAGAACATGAACGTCAAGGCGGATATATCTTGGTTGACTGCCGCGGTGACGAACAATGGCAAACCCTGGCCAGCCGCAATGTAGACGCGCTTTTATTGTTGGCCGAACGCGATGCGGACGCTCAAGTTGGCACTCTTGAACAGCAGGCAAGCCAGCTGCTATCGGAGCATCATCGCAATCTCTTGCTGCTCAGACCCAATTCGAAAGCAGCAATCACCAATACCGACAAATGGTTGGCAAACCGAGAGATCGGCCTGCACCACCATACCGCGTGGGATTCAGATGTCGACTTTCTCAAACTAGCGAGATTTTTAACGGGCCGCGCCAATGGCTTGGTATTGGCTGGCGGTGGCGCACTCGGTTGTGCCCACCTAGGCGCTATTGCTGCCTTACAAAAAGCTGAAATCCCGATCGACTTTATTGGTGGCGCGAGTGCTGGTGCAGCCATGGCCGGAGCTATTGCTACGGGCAAATCAACAGCCGATACGCTGGATGAAATGGAAGAGATGTTCGTAACAGCCAAAGCACTTAAGCGTCTGACCATTCCAGTACATAGTTTGTTAGACCCCAGTGAATTCGATCGTCAATTGCGCAGTCGGTACGGCACGCTGGACATCGCAGATCTACCGACTTTGTTCTTTGCTGTATCAACAAATCTATCGACCAGCGCACAACACATACATCGGCGCGGGCCGCTTTGGCATGCAATTCGTGCATCTGGATCATTGCCAACAATCTTGCCGCCGTTTATTGATGATGAGGGTAACGTGCTGGTGGACGGTGGCGTGCTAGACAATCTACCCGTGAGCGTGATGAGTTCGCTCAAACAAGGCCCGAACATGGCTATCGCTTTGGATTCCTTGGATGAGCTGTGGCATAGCGAAGCGCGCTACAATCAAGTTAGGTCCCGCTCCAAACTTCTGCGCGACATTGTTTTGCGGCGCAAACCTGAGAACGGCTTCCCAACCTTATTCGAAACCACACAACGTGCGATGGTCGTGACAAGTCGTATGGCATCCAAGGATATCGATGACCAAGACACATTGGTTATTACCCCGCCTCGGCTGGAGGGCATGCAAATTCTAGATTGGCATCGCGGTAGAGAATTGGCGATACAATCTGAGCAGTTTGTTGCAGACTTTATTAGCGCCAACCCAGCACGTTTCAATAAGCTAAAGAACGCTGGCTAAGAGGCTGGCTCAAATGCCAGTAACTCTGCGCCTCCATCTACCAAATCCCCAGCGGAGAAATAGATTTCGGTGACCTTTCCCGCGCGCGGTGCCCGTACAGTGTGTTCCATCTTCATCGCTTCTATCACAAGTAAAGCTTCGCCTTCTGCAACATGGCTACCAGGTTTTACGGCAATGGCTACGACTGTTCCGTTCATTGGCGCTCTAAAACCACCGCTACTTTGTTCCGCATCGTCACCCAAATCTGGCAACAGCTGAGTCACATCGAAACGCTGCGACTGAGTAAAAACAACCATATTAGGTAAATCAATAGCCAACGCAGCTCTGATCTTTTTACCATCGATCGTCGCGCTCAGCTCGCTGCCTTTGATCTCAGCGCTGGCTCGCAGCTCATCACCGGCGGTGCTGACTAGATATTCATTCTCAGCTTGGATAATTAAAACTGTCGTTTCATGATCATCTACTAAGAAAGACTCAGTTTTAGTGGCTTGATGATTCATGCGCCAGCGGTCATTGAGCATCCAAGGCGACGTAACATCAGTAAGTTGTCTATCGTGTTTAACCGCTTGTGTATCTGATGCCAAATGTAGAGCCAAGGCGAGCAGTGCTGCGTCTTGCGGTGCAAGCTCGCCCCTCTCTGGGAACAGTAGAGCTTGATGCTTGTCGATAAATCCGGTGTCGAGTTCAGCTGCCTTAAAAGGAGCGCTTGCAGCGAGCTCAATTAAAAACTCTATATTGGTTGACACACCAGTGATGTGCGTATCACGCAAAGCCGACACCAAGCGATTCAAAGCACGATCTCGGTTTTTGTCCCAAACTACGAGTTTGGCGATCATGGGATCGTAATAGACGCTGACCTCATCACTGGCTACGACACCGGTATCAATACGCACATGATCATTTTCGACTGGGAAGTCCAGTGTCTTCAGCTGGCCGGTGGCAGGCAAGAATTCGTTGTCAGGGTCTTCGGCATAAATGCGCGCTTCAAATGCGTGACCGTTTATTATGAGTTGCGCCTGTTCGCATGGCAGCGCCTCGCCGTTGGCCACCTTGAGTTGCCACTCGACGAGATCTTGACCGGTAATCATTTCGGTAACCGGATGTTCAACCTGCAGCCGAGTATTCATTTCCATGAAATAAAAAGAGCCATCTAGATCGAGCAAGAACTCCACAGTTCCAGCTCCAACATAGTCAATTGCCTGCGCAGCCCTGACTGCAGCACCGCCCATCTGGGCACGCAACTCTTCGCTCATGCCAGGGGCTGGCGCCTCTTCAATAATCTTTTGATGACGGCGCTGGACCGAACAATCACGTTCAAACAAATAAACGCCATTGCCGTGCGAATCACAAAACACCTGAACCTCGACGTGGCGTGGTTGGGTTAAGTATTTTTCCACCAGCATATCGTCGTTGCCGAAGCCTGCCATAGCCTCGCGTTTTGCGGCTTGCAGGGCCTCGTCAAACTCGTCACCGGCCCAAACCTGTCGCATGCCTTTTCCGCCACCACCGGCAACGGCTTTTAGCAACACGGGATAGCCCATCTCCTCTGCGGCAGATCTTAAAACATCGATACTTTGATTATCACCATGGTAGCCCGGCACCAATGGGACGCCTGCGTCGCCCATAATCGTTTTGGCCGCTGATTTCGACCCCATCGCTTCGATTGCAGGCACTGGTGGGCCGATAAAAACAATGTTTGCCTGCTGACAGGCGCGACAGAAATCGGCATTTTCAGACAAAAACCCGTAGCCTGGGTGAATCGCTTGCGCGCCCGTATCTAACGCCGCCGCAACCACTCGATCTATCACCAAATATGATTCTGATGAAGGTGCTGCGCCGATATGCACTGCCTCATCGGCAAGTTTTACGTGCAAGGCATTAACGTCTGCATCCGAGTAGACTGCAACAGTTTGGATTCCCATCCGCTTGGCCGTTGCGATAACTCGGCAGGCAATTTCGCCTCGATTGGCGATTAGAATTTTAGTAAACATAAACCGCCTCTACATCCTAAAGAGACCAAAACGAGTCTCCTCAATGGGTTTGTTAAGGGCAGCCGAGATTGACAAGCCAAGAACGCGACGCGTATCAACGGGGTCGATCACACCATCATCCCAGATTCTGGCCGAGGCGAAGTAGGGGTGGCCCTCCTCTTCGTACTTATCAATGATTGGCTGTTTAAATTCAGCTTCCGCCTCTTCGCTCCATTGTTCTCCAGCGCGTTCTTTTTGCGTTCGTTTCACCTGCGCCAATACACCAGCCGCCTGCTCCCCTCCCATCACTGAAATCCGCGAGTTTGGCCAAGTAAACAGAAATCTTGGCTCATAAGCTCGGCCGCACATTCCATAATTACCTGCGCCATAGGAGTTCCCGATAATGACCGTGAATTTGGGAACCTTAGCGGTGGCTACAGCGGTCACCATCTTGGCACCATGCTTGGCAATGCCGCCTGCTTCGTATTGCTTGCCCACCATAAAGCCGGTGATATTCTGTAGAAAAACCAGCGGGATTTTGCGCTGACAACAGAGCTCAATAAAATGCGCGCCTTTTTGTGCCGACTCACCAAACAAGATGCCATTGTTGGCGAGAATTCCGACTGGATAGCCATGAATACGTGCAAAGCCACAGACTAAGGTAGTGCCGTACAGAGCTTTGAATTCATCCAGTTCAGAGCCATCAACGATGCGCGCGATGATTTCTCTAATATCAAAGGGCTGTCGCATATCTTGCGGAATAATTCCGTAAATCTCTTTAGGGTCGTACAAGGGTTCACGGCTCTCCCTAATATCTAATTCGATTGGTTTGACATGGTTGAGCCTTGATACTGATCGCCGAGCAAGTTCCAGAGCATGGTGATCATTTTGTGCATAGTGATCAGCGACACCCGACTCGCGCGCATGCACATCAGCACCACCAAG
>CALJJR010000098.1 GCA_937973905.1 uncultured Arenicella sp.
ATCCAACTGGGTGGTGATGCCGTCGAGCAGGTTTAGGTGCTGACCAAGCAGGGTAGGGGTATGACTGTGAACATCGATAAAGCCAGGTGCCACCACTTGATTGCTGGCGTCTATGAATCTTTTTGCTGCTAGCGGTTGCTCACTAATGGCGGCGATCGAACCCTGATTGATACCAAGGTTGAGAACCTTGTCTGTGCCTGTTTCTGGGTCGATGACTCGCCCGCCGGTAATCACCAAATCGAACTGCTCGGCTACTGCTGGATGGCTTGCAATGAGACAAGTGCAGAACGAGATCAGCCAAGTGAGGCGTGAAACTGTGTTAGTTATTTTGTATAGCATCGCAGCGCAAGATCAATTCCATCTTTGATCAGACTCATAGTCCCGCAATCTTCGGGTCTCGTCAATAGTGAGTTGTTCGCCTCGGTCTCTTTTGGCTTGTAATGTTTCGATACCGCGAGTCTTCTTGCCCCGACATTGCACGCCACGCATCAGCTCCTTGGTGGAGCCGGATCCTCCCCAACCGGTTTTATTGTTTTGTATTTGTTCAAATACGCTCTCTACTTCGTGGCAGTAGGTACCGCTCAAGTTCGTGATCGAGACCTGCTGTAAATTATTCGCATAACTTAGGCTGGTGAAATCGTGAATCTCAGGGTTGCCGCTCAGATCAACTGCACGAAGCTTCGGTAAATCAGCGAGTACCGCTACCGAGGTGATTCTGTTGCCGCGCAGCGACATCGACTTTAAATTCGACAGCATATCAATGCCATCCAAGTTACGTATGTTCATGCGATCACAAAGCAGGTTATCTAGCTCTCTAGCGTGCTTGAGGTTACCGCCGTACATGCGTTGAAGTTCTCGGCCGATGCAACGTTTGAGACCATCATCATAAATCGAGAGATCATCGAGGGATGCCATTAAATGTTTAGCGTCGGTGTCTAACTTCTGGCTTGCTTGATTGCTGATTGCTTCGTGTTTTTGTAATAGTCGTTCTGGATTGAGTGAATCAGGCCCACCCATGAGTTCAGCAACTTTAGGTAGCGCCCAAAGCGCGAAAGCGCCGGCAATGATTAAACGAAGTAATAAGTGCATCGGTATTTTAATTTTGTTAGTGAATAGTGAAATTAGTTATTTGCGTATCTGGCCCTGGTTGCTCGTGCGCGTCGGGTATGCCCCATTTCTTGCGCGATCTGTTTCTTGGTGGCGCCGCAGAATAGAAACCCAAATAAGTAGCCGAAGCAAGCTCCGCTCACGTGTGCAACGAGGTTGATATTGGATTGCTCACTGCCGTAGAACAGTTGATAAATATCCCAGCCTACATACCACCCGGCTAAAATCCATGCGGGTACGGCAATAATACGAAAAAACACCACCACCCAGAGAAAACAACGAATGCGAGCGTAGGGAATCAAAAACATGAATGCTCCAATCATGCCCATGACTACGCCCGACAGGCCGATTGTTGGCAACGGTGTCGAAACAACCGACATCGCTACCGAGTAAGAAACCGCGGTGCTAATCGAGAGCACAATATACAAACCCAGGTATTTGATGAAACCTAAGGCGATTTCTACCGAAGCAGCGAACGCTAAAAATATGAAAAGGTTGCCCAGTATGTGCATGTAATCGGAATGCGCGACGGTGGCCGTAAACATATTGTAAAAAGAGTAACTTCTTGGTTCGTAGGCCAGCTCAATGGTCAAATTTTTCGGTACCGAATTGCTGTAGTCACTATACTTCTCACTCAACCTTTGTAGTGCCAGCTGCTGTGACTTGCCCGTATTTAAATTCGCAATCGAGGTGACTTTCTTTGCCGCATCAGCAATCACTTGCTGACTGTCTTTGCTGCTTTGAGCACGATAAATAAATTCGAGACAACCATTTTGTCCGTATCTGGCATAGACCTTTTTTAAAATCAGGTCGAAAACTCGGTCTTGTTGTTGCTCGCAAAACGACTGCGTGAGCTGTGTAATCTTGTCTGTGTTTGATACTTGTGAGTAAAACACCAGCATGCAGATCAGGCAGATCAGGATGGTGAGAAACGGAATTCGTGAAAGACTGAAGTCGGCCCGCAAAGGAAGAAAAAACATCCAAGTAAACCCTTGAGGCTTGTTTGAATAAACTTGGGCGTAAGCTTAGCGTTTTCTAAGAACGATGAAAACCTCATTTAATTGGTCTCAGCCACCGTGACAATGTCGTTGCTACAGGCACCCAGTAACGATCTAAGCAGAGCTCTGTCATTACAAGTTTTTGGAGAACGTCTAATTCGATCAAATGGAATGGAAATCCGAGATGCGATGTACTAAACCTTACTACAACGAGTAGGGTTCTCGGCAGCAGTACGCTGTATTGCTGAGTAATGGGTTTAGATAAGGAGAAGCGAGACTATGAAAAACACATGTGTGTTTGTCGTATCACTGGGGCTGCTGGTGATGAGCGAATCAGCGGCGGCTCAAAACAATAACAAGGTGGTTGTCATACCTCTTTCGAGTACAGAAATGCCAAAAGCAACGCCTGAAACGATCATGTCAGCCTCAGGCACTTGGAGCAACGCGGGGTTAAGCGGCATTCCCAATATGATTATTAAAGACCTTATTGTTTATGCCGACGACGTTCCCAGCCCACCTTGTCGGTTCAGTATGAATTACGTGATCGACAATATCTCATCACGCACCCTGCGACGTTTCAGTTTGTTCGAAGATCAATCCGTGCAGGCCTCGTTTGGCGCCGGGGTCAATTCTGCCGACCTTCGGTTTGGAACCATCTCCAGTGGTGGTGGTGCGTGCGTTCGTAATTGGGCCGTGTTTGGAGTGGCACTACCTGAGTAAGGCACTCGTGTGATCCAGTAAACACAGATCGCCACAAACTCTGCGGCTCCGGTTCAGCGTGGGCCTTCAAACCCTTGAGTGAATTGGTGCGCAATCATATTGCATCGCAATCGGTGTCTAGCCCAGTGCCATTTTCCAGAAAAACGAAATCGCAAATGGGGTTGCCGCTCGGTGCGCGATTTAAAATTGAGTCGCTGATGTAGTCTCGAAAATTCTGATTTGGCAAGTTTGAAACTAAGCTGAGGGAGCGCCCAGAAATTTGGCTCCCCCGAACAATCGCAGTGCTATTGGAGCTGGTGCTGATTGCGGCACTGATCTCATCATTGTCGAACACGCGAATGGTGCTGTTGCTTATTATTGCTCTGGAGTTGCCGCTTACATCAACGCCAATCTGCGTTGCGCCGCTGAGGTTAAGGAATATTCTTGAATCGTTTAGTTCTAAGGTACTGGAATCGTTCAAGGAAACGCCGCCTTGGCCAGCTGCCCCTTGCCGCACCGAGATAGTGGAATCATGCATTAGGGCACGCGCGTTAGTTAAGTTGCGCACGCCAACCTGCACGCCATCGCCACCTGAGATCAAAATATTGCATCGCGTGGCAGTAAATCCGCCGAATAAGCCGCTCGAAATGCCAGTCTGATCGCCGCTGCCATCCAAGATTTCAATGCCAACATCTTCCAGTACAGGGAAAACAGCTTGCCCACTACTGATCCCAACCTGAGTCTGGCCACCGGTTAGACGGACAACGATGTTCGAAAACCTTGGAGTGCTTGGGTCTGGGCCGAGTGTAGAGATGCCTACACTGTTCAAGTTGATGCCATTGTTATTCTCTATTGTCAGATCACGCAAACTCACGTTTGGCGCACCCACTATCAAGGCCGCATCATTGCTCAATGTTGCAGCTGATACTGAACCGACTAGACGAGTGAGCGAGCGCCCTGAGCCTGCGATGTCGACAAATTCACGCATCACCAGTTGTTGCGTCAGGTTGTAAACCCCCGGTGCAATGACAATCAAGTATGGATTGTTGGCGCTTGCGTCAGTGATGGAATTCAAGGCATTTAAGGGGTTGTTAAAGTCACCATGATCTTTTGCCACCGTCACGATGTTTTGCAGCGTTTCAGCGTCGTCACCAAACAGGGGGACCACGACCACTTTATTGTGCGACAACGCGATGGTTGAAAAAGAAAGCAGTACGGCAATAGCGAGAAGCTTAAATGTAATCAGCGGCATAATTCATGACTTGCAAAGTAAATTAAACCGTAGTCTGCCGGAGCTTCGCCTCGCGTGGCATCCCCCTGTTGGGTGGTGGTCCTTGCTGGTTGGGAAGTGGGCAAGTGCACCAGCGAAATTTTTATCTTGACGTTTGTTCCACTTGTCGGTGTATTCTTTGGTTCCGCCAAGACGCCCCTGCTCTTAAGCAATTCGGGCTAAATTTCAGCACAACCTAACAAAGAGAATAAGATGCTTTCAAAAAGATCAGCAGGAGCAGTTCAACCTGGCATTAAGTGGGGACCGTTTACGATGCGCATCCCACTCATTCATTTGCGTTTTTTACTGGGTGATATGTTGCAAGGCATGGCCGTAGCTGGCGCGACCGGTTTGGCCTTGGTGCCATACTTTATGTCTTTGCTTGGTTTGAGTTTCGAAGAAGCCGTTGCGATGGCAATGATTCACAGCACGCTGATCTCGTTTTCATGGATGTTTTTTGGTGACCCTTATGCACCAGGATGGTTGACGCCGGCAATCCCTTTTGTAGTGGCGTTTATCACTGCTCCAGCCTATATCGGTGACCACGCATCTCAATTTCAGGCCATGACGGCCTTGTCGCTTAATTTCGCGCTGATATTGATCTTCCTTGGCGTTACGGGTTTGGGTGCCAAGTTGGTTAAGGTTGTGCCCGCCGTATTCA
>CALJJR010000099.1 GCA_937973905.1 uncultured Arenicella sp.
CCTGATTATACTGGCGAGATGAGCGAATACACTTTTTTACTTGCTATCGCTGGCGTACTGCTCGCCGGAGCAATGAGCCCCGGCCCGAGTTTTTTGGTTGTTGCTAAAAACGCATTAGGACAGACCCGCGCACATGGTGTGGCATGCGCCGTAGGGACGGGTTTAGGTGTGGCCATATTCGCAGTGTTAGCCGGCTTTGGGGTTACCACACTCATTGAAACCGTGCCCAGCGCTTTCATCATTTTCAAATTTGTAGGTGGCGCCTATTTGCTTTACTTGGCGTGGCGAATTTGGGGCGGCGCAAAACTGCCCCTGAATACACAGGACGCTGACACTTCACAAACTACTTTTAGCAAATCTTTCATGGAAGGCCTGGTTACTCAAACAAGCAACCCCAAGACCGCATTGGTTATAGCAGGAATATTTGCGGCGTTTGTGCCTTCAAATCCGCCAGAAAATACGACGCTACTTGTTGCAATTATTGCGTTCATCATTGATTTTTCCTGGTATGCAATTGTTGCCGTGAGTCTTTCCACAACAACAAGTCGACAGATTTACGAGCGTGCCAAGTCTGGCTTTGATCGTGCCGCGGCAATATTTTTGGGCTTTGTAGGGATTCGATTACTAACTTTGAGCATCGAAGTTTAACTGGCAGCTGAATTCCAGGCAGCCCACTCTTGAGGATTGATTGTACTCTATGAATAAAAAGGCACTGATTTTTCTGGGACAACCACCTGGCGCTAACGGCGTGCAGTCTACTCGATATACAAAATTGGCCAAACCGCTTGAAGCAAAGGGTTGGGACCTGTACTTCGTTGGCCCTGATCCTCGCCTCACTTCTGTGGTTTTGGAGCCCACGCGCGGAGCGCGCTGCTTTTATTCGAGTGGAATCGCTAAAGCAAGATATTATTCTGTATTAAGGCATCGCCTACCGAAAAGCCATCTGCTTGGCCGGAGCTTTTATGCGGCCTGCCAAGCTTTCAGTATGATAATCGCTAGGCTCAAGAATCAAGATACTGCCGTCGAATTTCTTAAACAAATGCGATCCGTCGGACAGCAGGTGTTAACCAAACATAAAATTGATCTAATCGCCGGCGACTGTCCTGAATTCGAAGTTCTTGCATTGGCCGCCGAAATGGCGTCCGAACATAAATTGCCATTGTTTGCTATTTATGAAGACCCTTATGCTGCTCGTGAGGTAAACAATTTCACTGCGCATGAATACGATCGGCAAAAAGCAATCATCGATCAGGCCAACCTAACGGCTTTCGCGTCATCTTTAACACGTCAACGATATATAGATTGTGGGCTTGTAAAGAAAACATCCACTTACTTTTACGATAGCTACGATGAAATCGAAAACACTCTAAATATTGAAAATGAAGCAGGATCCCAAGGGACTAAATTGAGTTTTTTACACTTAGGAAATTTAGCCCAATGGCGACCCATCGAAGCCCTACTGAGCGCCCTAAAGACTTACAACTTAAACTCCGCACAATCGATAGAATTTAATAACTACGGTATCTGCTATCCCCAAGCCGTGGATGCCGTCAAAAAAGACCATGTCCTTAGTCAAGCATTTAAACTTAAGGGCTCTGTCAGTTGGTCTGATTCTCATCTTCGAGCTGCAGCATCTGACGTTTTGGTCACTATTATTGGTCCGCGACACCAAGACAATTGTCCTTCTAAATTTTTTGAGTATATGGGCCACCATAAGCCGCTTCTCGTGTTAGGACCGCATGGCAATCCAGTTGCAGATCTGTTGAACAATATTGGTGTAGGTGTATACGCGGATATAGAAGATACGTCGGCGATTTTGCGCGCTATTGAAAAAGTCGTTGATGAATCAGACAAGTTTCGGCACGCCTATACTTTAAACCGAAAAAAGGTCGAACGCTTTAGCGTCAATTCTGTCGCGCAAGACTGGCAGAAAATGCTAGATCGAGCTATAATTTCAGAACACGAAACAGGCAGCAAATTCTCTTGAGTCGTGATGCTCCTGCAAATTGGGTCAGCAAACTACTTGTTCGGCCTTGCAACGAGATCCATTGTGGAATCGATTGAAGATGGCTCATAAGGAGCCAGATCAGCACCCGTCAACTTGAATAAGGCATATCCGTAATCGGTCAATAACCGCTTTGTTTCTGCAAACTCGTCAGGATGACATTCTATGTAGATATTCGCAATTCTGTGATTCTTAAGCAATCGAGACGCGCCCCTAAGAGCGCCCAGCTCAGCGCCTTCAACATCCAATTTCCAAAACTGAATTGATTCTTCGCCAAGCTCATCCATTAAATCGTCCAAGCAACGTATTTTAATTGTCTCAAGTGCAAGCTCAGTTTTGTCTTTGTACCACTCAAGATGGATTGTCGAACGAGCGCCATAAGTCTTAATCTCGACCTCGCCAGCCGCTTCTCCCAAGCCGACTGCGAGCAACTTGACTCTCCACTCTGCTTGGACAGAGATGCACTTTTTCAACCACGAAAATTCACTTTCGACTGGCTCAATGGCTATACATTTTGTCTTTGGCTGCGGTGCTATAAACAGCAACCATTGCCCGATATTGGCACCCGAATCAACGTAGACGCCACCGTCTTCGAGTTGCCGCTGCGCAAATTGGATGCCCTTACCACCTTCATAATACCCGTAGACGATCCATCGATGGCAGGGATCTGCAAGATCCAGTTGCCAGTTGACACCATTTGAGCATTCAACCCATTGCACGCCATGAGTTGCTAGTTGTGCTCCAAACATTCGCTCAAGAACTCCGAGTTTTTTCGGGATTGGTAAGCGTCGTAATAGTCGAAGAGAGAGAGGTAAAGGTATTGCGTTCAAGAAGAAACCTAGCCCGACTAATGTCGAAAATGACGCATGCCCGTAAAGACCATAGCCATGCCATGTTCATCAGCAGCTGCAATAACTTCGTCATCGCGCATTGAGCCGCCAGGTTGGATTACCGCACTGATACCAACTTCTGCCGCGTTATCAATCCCGTCTCTAAATGGGAAGAATGCGTCCGAAGCCATCACCGCGCCTTTGACTTGCAATTCTGCGTGTTCAGCCTTGATGGCTGCTATGCGTGCTGAGTTCACACGGCTCATTTGGCCAGCACCGACGCCAATCGTCATCATTTCATTGGCATAAATGATGGCATTTGATTTCACAAATTTGGCGACTTTCCAAGCGAACTCAAGGTCCATCATTTGCTGCTCGGAGGGTTGTACTTTACTCACTACCTTCATCTCATTGGTGAGTAAAAGGTCCGTATCCTGCACCAACAAACCACCGGTGACGCGTTTGTACTCTAAGTCATTAGCGACACCTTCAAGCCATTCGCCACAGTCCAGCAAGCGAACATTCTTTTTCGCGGCTACCGCTTTTTGCGCATCAGCACTGATGGTGGGCGCAATAATAACCTCTACAAACTGCTTATCTACAATTAATGCGGCAGTGTCTGCGTCTAGCTCTGTATTGAATGCGATGATTCCGCCAAAAGCCGATTCTGGGTCAGTTGAGAATGCTTTTTCATAGGCTTCCTTTGCGCTCGCTGCAACCGCTACGCCACATGGATTGGCATGTTTAACAATCACGCACGCGGGAGCGCCAGAAAACTGTTTCACACATTCGAGCGCGGCATCCGTATCTGCAATGTTGTTGTATGACAACTCCTTACCCTGCAACTGCCGAGCCGCGGCGATACTGCCAGCGGGTGGGTTGTCTTCTACATAGAAAGCGGCTTTCTGGTGAGGATTCTCGCCGTAGCGCATAGTTTGTTGATGCAGAAACTGCGCATTGAAGGTTCGCGCGAAATCGCTTTTTTCGCCTTGAGCATCAAGTAGACCAAGATGATTTGCGATCGCGCCATCGTACTGAGCGGTATGCTCAAACGCTTGGCAAGCCAATCGAAAGCGTGTTTCATAACTAATCCCATCTGCGGATATTTCATCCAGCAATGGTTGGTAATCAGCGGCATTCACAACGATGGCCACATCGCGATGATTCTTGGCGGCAGACCGCACCATGGTCGGGCCACCGATATCAATATTTTCAATCGCCGTTGACAGGTCGCACGCCGGATCTGCGACCGCATTCTGAAACGGATACAAATTTACCACCACCATATCAATCGGCTGAATATCATGCTCTTGCATGACCGCTTCATCTTGATCACGGCGCGCAAGAATACCTCCGTGCACCTTAGGGTGCAGCGTCTTAACACGCCCATCCATCATCTCTGGAAAACCGGTGTAATCGGAAACTTCAGTTACCTCGAGACCGGACTCGCTCAACAGTTTGGCGGTTCCACCGGTCGACAACAACTCCACCCCAGCCGCGCTTAAGCCGGCGGCAAATTCGGCAATACCAGTTTTATCAGAAACGCTGAGTAGGGCTCTTCGGGGTTTAATCTTGTGGCTGGGCATGGTTAACAGAGGTTGTAGGTTTTGAGTTTCTTACGCAAGGTGTTGCGATTTATACCGAGGATGGTGGCGGCCTGCGACTGGTTGCCATTCACTTCTTGCATGACCGCAGCTAGGAACGGTTTTTCCACTTCGTTAATAAAGAAGCTGTGAAGGTTTTTGGGTTGTTCGCCATTTAGGTCTTGAAAGTATTGCTCAATTGAATGCGTCACACATTCAGCCAAGGAGTCGGTTTTTTTCATTATTATTTTTATAAAAGTGGATTTTTACCGGAAGCATATTCAGTTAGGCCGCCTTAAGCATGGCGGACTCGTGCAGAAACTGCTCTACTAACTCAAACTGTTCAAGCCTGTCTTCAGTCGTTGAAATTTGCATGCGTAACGTCGCCGCAATTTCCACGGGCCAATATTGCAAATACCATTTGATGTGTTTGCGCGCCAGTTTGACCCCCAACCTCTCCCCATAAAATTCGTGTATTTCCTTCAAGTGCCCCAAAACCGTTTCTATACGGGTTGCTAGCTCGGGAAGCCTGCCCGGATGACCTTCGTCCAAATGATTGGCTATTTGCTGCAATAGCCAAGGTTGACCCTGAGCAGCACGACCAATCATCACTGCATCAGCATCGGTGGCCTGCAGCACTGCGGCTGCTTTATGAGGTGAATCGATGTCACCATTGGCGATAACAGGGATCGACACTGCTCTTTTAACCGCCGCAATTGTGTCGTACTCCACTGCGCCAACAAACCGACATTGCCGCGTGCGGCCATGAACCGTGATTGCCTGCACCCCAGCATCCTGCGCGATTCTTGCTATCGTGACGGCATTGCGCTGCTCGGGGCTAGTTCCGGTTCTAATCTTTACCGTGACAGGCACCGGCACCGCAGCAACCACAGCAGATAAAATTTCATCCACAAGTTGCTCATCTTGAAGCAAGGCGGAACCCGCGGCTTTCTTGCAGACCTTTTTGGCCGGGCACCCCATATTGATGTCAATAATTTGAGCGCCATTCGCTACGTTAAAACATGCCGCCTCGGCAAGCTTAGCGGGTTCTGTTCCAACAATTTGAACCGATACCGGGTCATTCTCATCCGCAAAGTCCATGCGGAATCTGCTCTTAGTGGAATGTCTGAGCTCGAGTTTCGAGGTGACCATTTCACTCACCGCCATGCCAGCACCATAGGCTCGACAAACCTTTCTATACGGTTTGTCGCTGACGCCTGCCATTGGCGCGGCGATCACCGAAGTACTTAGTTTGTGAGGTCCGATATTGATCGCCATTAGGGGTTCACGGAAGTGATGGAGCGCGCGAAGAAGGTACAAAAAACGGACGACAGATGATACCCACGGTAGCCATGCTGGTAAAGCAGCATTGAAACTATAAATTGATTTTTAACGTGTTCTTAGCCGCAGACTAGGTTCGATTGACGATTTTTAGCTCGTAGCCATGAGCTTGTCGAGGAAACGCCAAGAGCTCTATCGTTACCGGGCGAAGCTCTTTAGGGCGGATAAGGTTTCGCAGCCGATTGTTGTGCAAATAATCAGCTGGGGACAATGAGCGACGTGCGACAAGCTGGCCATCTTCATCACTCAACACGAGTTCTAACCATGGATACGGTTGCGCGATAGCTGACGTATTTACCAGCGAAACCTTAAGTAACGTGGTCGATGATCTCACCGGATGTGGCTCTACCCGGGCTGACAACAATCGTAGGTTGGCCAGATCGCGACGAATGGGTATTTTCAAATCGAAACGCTCGTCGAGATACTCACGCGCCGGGTTTACTAGTGGGGTCATGGTTTCAACCAAGGCCTCATCTTCGAGAAACGGTAAGGCTTGCCGCAACCAAAGCTGATACATCAATATCGCTACTAGAATTAGACATGATGCAAGTACGATTGGAGGGGCGACCCAGCGCCGTAAGAACCCCCTCGACGCACTAGGGTCAAGTAAGAATGGCTCATCTAAGGTGACGGTCTCTGTCTCCTCTGTGGCTTCTGCGCCCTGATTTGGAGCTTGCTGGTAATCAGCTGGAGCTAACTGCTCAGCTTTGGTCGAGTTCGCAGTCGGTGGGTAATCCTCGATTAATTTTTCTTCGATGAGCTCATCGACTTGACTGATCAGTTCATCGGTGCGCGGCTTGGCAGCATTAGACTCATCGATCTCGATGGTTAATTCGGAATGTAAATTCTCTTCGAATCCGTCGCTGTACGTTACCGAAGAAACTTTAGGTTCGATCGTCGCAGAATCCAACATCGCTTCGATAGAGGCAGAACTCAGCGGTTCTTCAAAGAAATTGGGTGTGGCAGCTTCGAATTTTTTTGCCGATTCACTCTTCCCAACCAACTCACTACCCACGGCGCCAGCAGAGTTTTCCGCTCCCGTATTTTCCTGTGTGCTCTGCGCAGCAGACAGAGGATCGTATCTAAACCCAGGTAACTTCGCTGGAGTTTGTTCAGGCAGGAAGTTGGCAACAAACGGCTGACGACACGTGCCGCAACGCACTTTGCCTTTGCTCTTCTCATACTGTTCGTCCGTGATGATATACACGGTGAGACAGTTGGGGCATTGAGTCTTGTTGGTCAAGCGCGCCACCCTAGACGATATTTCGCCAATTTAACTGGAGATTTGCCGGCCCACCAGCATACTCCATTGTTCTTGTTCTTCAATCTGAAACTCAAGATCCTGAGCGTAGGCTGCTGTAACTTGTTCAGCCTGAGTTTGCAGAATTCCCGTCAGTAAAAGTGTCCCGCCCGGTGCTAAATGTAGCAGCAAGGTGTCGCGCAATTCAATAATAACTTCGGCTAGGATATTTGCGGTGACCAAGGGGTATTTAGCTGGCGGCAATTCATCTGGCAGAAACGCCTGTAAATTTTTGGCCACATCATTGCGAACCGCATTTTCTTTCGCTGCAGTGACTGCCAACGGATCAATATCGACCGCGTCCGCACTGCTAGCACCACTCATCAGCGCGGCAATCGCCAAAATCCCTGATCCGCTGCCATAGTCTAAAACGCGTTGATCGCTTAAATCTTGTCGCGACAACCAGTTCAGACAAAGATGTGTTGTCGGGTGAGTGCCAGTACCGAACGCTAGGCCTGGGTCGAGGATGATATTTCGTTCATTTGGCTCGATAGGCTCACACCAACTAGGGCAGACCCAGAGCTCTTCACCCACTTTAATGGGTTTGAAGCTTTGCAACCAAACACGTTCCCAATTCTGGTCTTCCAGACGCTCCACTGTCACTGGGATTTCTGCACCGTCTGTGGCCAGTTGCTGAACTACAAAATCGATGATTGGTTGGTGATCAACGGCCGCGTCAAATAGCCCGGTAACTGCAACTTTTTGCCAATCTGGCTTTCCGGGAAAGGCTACTTCGTAAAACTCATCCGCGCCAGCATTCTCGGTGGTCACCGCCTGCGCCATAAATGCTTCCAGAAATTGGCTGAGTGGTTCTACGTTGTCTGCGCCAACAACAAAGCTGATTTGTTTCCAGCTCATGTGCTCAGAGATATGTTTCTAACCAAGCATTTACATCTTCCGCATGCACGGTGCCCACTTTCTGTTCAAGTACAGCACCACGTTCATCGAGCACCAGAGAATATGGCAGCAAGCCATTTGGGTTACCCACACTTTCCATTATCTGCATACCGGTTTTTTCGGCATATAAAATTGGATAACTGATATCCATAGAATCAAGCATTGCGCGCGTTTTTTCCGGCGAATCAATCGCTATGCCAATGACTTGAAAACCGCTTGCTGTGTGCTGCCGATACATGGTCTCAAACATCGGCATTTCCTCACGGCACGGCGCACACCAGCTAGCCCAAAAATTTACCAACGTCAGTTTTTCTAACTTATCCTGCACCGGGACGATTTTGGGTTCGCTATCAGGGCCACTGCGATCAACCTCCAATAGTTCGGCCTTCAACATCGTGCTGGTATCAAACTCGCTCTCAATGCTGGCTGAATTTACGACCCATCCCACGCCGAAGGCGGCAACCGCGACCAAAGCCAACAATACTTTTGTAGATGCACTCATAATTTCTTAACGCTTTACTTGCCCAAGCAAACTTAGAAAGTTCGCTTCATTGATATAACCATATTGGCGCAATTGTTTTTGTTCTTGCCCCGATGCTGAAAAAAACAGTGTTGCCGGGGGGCCAAAAACATCAAAAAACTGTTTGACGGCTTCACTGTCCGCCGAGGTTTGGGTAACGTCTACTTCAATAAGGCGCCAGTCACTCAATGCGGCTTGAACGCTGGCACTCTTAAACGTGGTTCGGTGCATACGTTTGCAATCAAGGCACCATT
The DNA here is from genome assembly GCA_937973905.1 of uncultured Arenicella sp. GTDB lineage: Bacteria > Pseudomonadota > Gammaproteobacteria > Arenicellales > Arenicellaceae > Arenicella. Next base: position 8,731 of record CALJJR010000099.1, read on the forward strand.
CGGCGTAGAAATCCAACATGACGGGTTGGCGAGCAAGTTTGGCCTGCTCCAGCTGGGACTCAACTTGCGCAAGCTTGGTGGTTTTATTGAAAACCAACTTGGCTTCGTTTGTCCCACCCTTAGCGGCAAAGCCAACCGCAGACAGCGGCTGCAAAATATCATCTCCTTTCGATGCGCCACCAACCAAGGCCATACCACCCCAAATCAGCAAGCCAGCGGCCGCTGTTTTTAGCAGACTGCTCGCCAGCGGCTTGATCACCGTGGTTGCCAAACTCCAAAGATAGAATCCGCTGCACAATAACAGCGCTGCCCATAGCAGCAATACTGGTACTGCTGGGAACGCAGCGAGCAGGTAGATAGCGACGCCCAAGACCATAAAGCCAAATACGATCTGCACATGCTCCATCCAGGCGCCAGCTCGAGGCAACAACCAGCCGGCACCTAAACCAAACAGGATCAACAACAGCCCCATGCCGGTCGCCATGCTGCCCATGATCGCTGCTCCTAGCACTGGATCGCCCTGAGTAATTGCGGTACCCAGAGCCAGAATCAAGACGGGCGAAACGCAGGCCCCCACGACCAGCGCCGAGATAAGCCCAAGAGTAAAGCTCGAGATCGACGCCGACTTAGTCCCGCTACCAGCGGCGTTAAGTCGCGTTTGAATTGAACTTGGTAATTCCAGTCTAAACAGACCAAATAATGAAAGTGCTAACAAAATGAGCAAGGCGCAGATGGCTCCAATCACCCAGACATTTTGAAACCAGGCCTGAAGTTGCGCACCAGTCGCGCCAGCCACAGCACCGGCCGCAATATAGGTCACAACTGTGCCTGCCACATAACAGATTGCCAGCCATCCAGAGCGCCACCGACTGGGCGATTCTTGTCCAGCGATGATCCCGGCCAGAATCGGTATCATGGGCAATACACATGGTGTGAAGCTCAGCAAGATACCAGCAAAGAAGGCTGAAATCATAAATCCTAAGAAAGTCTTAGATTGCTCAGTCGCTACTTCCGCTGTTTGCTCTGCACTCGGCTCCAATTCATCTGCAGCAAGGGCAGTTAAGCCCGCCGGCAGTTCTACGGCAATAGTTCGAGCGATGGGCGGATAGCAAACACCAACTGGTTTGTTGCAGCCCTGCCCTTTTACCAGCAGCTCGACCGCGCCTCTTCCACCAATCTGCGCGGTAAGCGCTGCATTAAAAAAGTACACTTCGACCGAACCAAATTCGGGGTCGTCTTCAATAACTCCTTGAGGAAAACTCAGTGGACCTATGGAAACATCAGGGCTGGCCGTTTCAACCGCAAATTGATCGCGATACATATAATAATCATCAGCGATTGACCAATCGATGCTAAGAACGCCAGCATCAGAAACCGTGGCAGTAACCGCAAATGCTTCATCTTCAGGCAGCAGAGGTCGATCTTTTTTCGCCCAAAATTGCGCCTGAGTCGCCATACTTACCAGCAATAGATTTAGCAGCAATGATATTGCTATCAATTTGCTCTTACTTGGCCTGCTGGAATCTATCTTATATAAAGTCATGTTAAACACGGACATCGAACTAAATGGTATCGGGGTAGACATAGACCCCGCAGCTTACAATTTGCTTGCTTACGGCGTTTGGGCGCCTATTGTGCCATTATGTGAGTGGGAAACCCATCAACGAATTTTAACCTAAATGAATACTGCAGATATCAACGCTAAAACTTCTACTCCGCAACGTGTTTTAAGCATCGCGGGCACGCTAAATTTTCGTGATTTAGGTGGCTATAAAAACACAACCGGGCAGACCACAAAATGGGGCAAGGTCTATCGATCGGCGCAGCTCGACCGCCTTGACCCCGTAGGCGTGAACGATCTCGCAGCACTCAAAGTGCGCAGCGTTATTGATCTGCGATTCTCAGAAGAAAGTGAGCTGTACCCAACGATGCGAGCGGCGTTCCCAAATGCCGAGTTTTTTAGCTGGCACAACGAAGTTTACGAAGAATCAGAAGATCAGCCTACGCCCAACTCTGATCTGGTACGCAGTTCGTGGCGCGACAGCCTGGAATCGAATGATCCCAATCAGGTTAGAGAAGCGATGCGTACTAACTATCCCACCAAGCTCTATTCACACCGAGCGATTTATCGCCGCATGATGTTGCAGTTAATAGACCAAGAGACACCGCTGGTTTTTCATTGCGCTGCGGGAAAAGATCGCACTGGCGTCGCTGCAGCTTTGATATTGTCGATTTTAGGCGTGGACAATGCGCAAATCATAGAAGATTACATGCTCACACAGAGCTTGATCGAGGGCCGCATGGAGGCCTGGCTGGCAGGTGGCGCAACCAACAGCGACAGATACCAAGACTTTCAACGTCAGCTGGCTGCTCAACCTCGTGAACTCTTAGCGCCAGTTTTCGAGGCCGATCAACGTTACATTGAGACATTGCTCGACTACGTCGGTGAAACGTATGAGACGTTTGAGAATTATGCCTTGTCCAAACTCCAACTAACTCACGCTGAACTCGATCAATTGAGACACAACCTACTCGATTGAACCTTTCGCTCCATTTAAGCCAACAATCGTTCTAACTCGGCCAACAATGAGTTCATTTCGCTCTCGGTGCCAATAGAGATTCTGAGAAAATCTTTAAGCCTTGGCGTAGCAAAATATCGAACCACGATGCCCTTCTCACGGAGCAGATTGAAGAGTACTGAAGCGTCTTTACTTGGGTGTTTCGCGAACACGAAATTTGCGTCAGAGGGCAACACTTCAAAGCCCAGTTGTTCTAATGCGTCGCTGGTTCGCTCTCGGGTTCGTATTACCTTTTGACAAGTCACCTTAAAATAGTCGTCATCCTCAAAAGATGCCTCCGCGCCGGCCAAGGCCAAGCTGTCCAATGCATAGGGATGGAAGCTGTTTTTAATCCGCTCCAATGCGTCAATGAGGTCTGGGTGTCCCAGCGCCAAGCCCACTCTCAACCCTGCCAACGAACGCGACTTAGATAATGTCTGGGTCACCAACAAGTTTGGATACCTGTGCAACAGGCCGACAACGCTTACTTGCGAAAAGTCGACGTAGGCTTCATCTATGACCACCATAGAGTCCCGGTTTCGATCTAGTAGTTTCGCAATTTCTTCCGGCTGCACCGCGAGCCCCGTCGGCGCATTGGGATTGGCAAAGATAATCCCACCGTTATCCTCACTGTAGTCGTCAAGATTCAAGCAGAAGTTTTGTTGCAACGGTATTTGTTGGTATTCAATGTCAAATAGGTTGCAATATACAGGGTAAAAACTATAGGTAATGTCTGGAAACAACAGCGGCTTAGCGTGCTTTAACAAACCGCGGAAAATATGCGCTAATACCTCGTCAGAGCTGTTCCCAACGAACACATTCTCGGGCGCTAAATCATAGTACAAGGCGATGGTTCGCTTTAACTGCTTAGCATTGGGGTCAGGATACTTTCGCAAGGCCTCGTTATTTGCATTCGATATAGCCTCAACCACCTTTGGCGACGGGCCATAAGGATTCTCATTAGTATTCAGCTTAATGAGATTTTCGATTTGCGGTTGCTCACCCGGCGTATAGGGGGTGAGCTGGTGCACAATCTGGGACCAGAAACGACTCATAAGGATTTTGTTACGTTTTGTAAAAACAAAGGTTCAGCTTGGGTTAAGTCTATCATTGCTATCGTCTCACCCATATCCTGTCTGTGATGCAAGCGACTTGCCTGTGAGACTAAATTTAATGACAGCCCATGAGGAAAAATCATGAGACCCAACCTACCATTGAAAAACATGTTAACCGTTAAAAAAGCTCTGGGGCTTTTTACACTGACGATCACGGCTTTTGTTGCTGCGCAGGTCTCAGCGCAAAGCTACCCGCAGCGCAATAGTTATCAGGACAGAGAATACAACCAAGATACCGAGTACGTCACAGTGTATGAAGACTGTGATTTTAGAGGTAAAAGCCGTGCGCTGTCAGTGGGCGAATACCAAGACGTGCAAAGTCTGAACATCGGCAACGATTCAATCTCTTCGGTGGAAGTTCCGCGTGGCTTAAGGCTGGTTCTATTCGAACATGAACGCTTGCGTGGCAAGTCAACCTTGATCACCTCAGATGTGCGTTGCTTAAACGACAGCTGGAATGATGAAACAAGCTCGATCCGCGTCAACTATGTTGAAGGTTACCAAAGCAATCAACCTAGATTCGAAAACCGCAGCCGTCAAAACGACCGCGGCGAGGATTACAGCAATCGACAAGGTTACGACAATCGAGAGGACACGCGCAGAGGTTATGAGAACCGAGGTTCCGATCGACGCGATTATAATAATCGCGCGCAGTCAAACCGAGGTCGCGACTACACCAAAGGTGTCAGCTACGTCGCTTTTGCTAATACCGCATTTGAAAAAGGTTCTGCCAAGCAATGGCGCATTGTGAACCGTAACGGCAGTGTCGACACATTTCGTGAAACTGCTCGCGACCGGCAAACCATTTACTTGCGTAATAATCGCGTTCAACAAGACGTAGAAATAGATTTATTCTCGAACCAAGTTCGCTTCTACGCGTCGAATGGTAAACGTATTGACTACGCTGTAACAAGCACCCAAGACAACCGGCTTAATCGTGCACCCGTGGCAAATACTCCACGTCAGCCCAGTGGCGTGATTCCAAGCAAATGCTTTAGCTATCGAGCCTACACCACAGGCGGCGCCGGCGGGATTCGTTTCCACGGTCACGACGGTTTTCACCGTTTCTATAAAAAGGGGCACAAGGACCGCATTTGCCACGACGGTAAACTGACCATGGAAATCAACAAAAATGATCCAGCCACCGAAGTGATCGTAGAGATCAATGGCGAACGTTACCGGTTTGGTAAGAACGAAAAGGCAGATGCCTTTATCAATACTTGGTACCGGAAAAAAGTTAATTTGCGCGTTGGTCGCTAACGTAAAGAAATAACCCTCTTGAAAAAGGGAATACCAAACCGCATATTGCTCGGATGGTATTCCCTTATTTATTGGCCGCATTTATTGCAGTACCGATTGTAGAAATCTGGCTGCTACTTCGAGTGGGCAGCGCCATCGGTGGTGGCACTACGATCCTGATCGTAATTTTTACCGCGGTCTTAGGAGCCTACTTAGTTCGGCAACAGGGGTTTGCTACTTTAACTGCAGTTCAAAATCAAATGAATGCGGGCAAAGTCCCTGCCATGGAAATGGCCGAAGGCCTTGCTCTATTGTTCGCCGGGGCCGTGCTTTTAACCCCAGGCTTCGTGACTGACGCAATCGGATTTGCGCTACTCACACCACCCATACGTCGAGCACTCATTCATTGGTTTGTTAACCAACGTAGTTTTAGCGTTCACACAGAGTCTGCACGGATGCGAACCCCCACGCCTGAGCCCCGTCGAGGTAAGGCCGAATCAGTGATTGAAGGCGAGTTCTCAGAACGAGAATAATTCCACCAAGACTCTTGACTTTAGCGGTCTCCGCCCTATTATTAGCACTCCCTGGTGATGAGTGCTAAAAGCAAGCATGCTTTCTCTAGAAACTAGCCTCTAGCCACTACATTAAATCCAAACTTCAACTCAGATTTATCTGGAGGACAAACGAATGGCTATTCGTCCACTTCATGATCGTGTACTGGTTCGTCGCCTTGAAGACGAAACTACCACTCCCGGCGGAATCGTAATTCCTGATTCGGCTAAAGAAAAACCTGCTCAAGGTGAAATTGTTGCTGCAGGTAACGGCAAAATTTTAGAGAACGGCGACGTTCGTGGCCTTGACGTAAAAGTAGGCGACAAAGTTCTGTTTGGCAAGTATGCCGGCACCGAAGTCAAAGTCGAAGGCGAAGAGCTACTTGTTATGCGCGAAGACGATATCGTTGCTGTTGTCGAGTAATCAAACAAGAGCTCAGCAATAGACCTAAACATCTACTCATTGCGCGACCTCGAGCTAAGGCCTTATCCGGACGCTCTCACGCAATGACTTATTAACAAATATTTGAGGAATTAAACATGTCAGCAAAAGACGTACGATTCGGAGAAGACGCACGCGCCAAAATCTTGAAAGGCGTAAACGTGCTAGCCGACGCAGTTCGCGTCACTTTAGGCCCTAAAGGCCGCAACGTAGTGTTGGACAAATCATTCGGCGCGCCAACGGTCACCAAAGATGGTGTTTCAGTTGCCAAAGAAATTGAACTAGAAGACAACTTTGAAAACATGGGCGCACAGCTTGTGAAAGAAGTGGCGTCAAAAACTAACGATGTAGCCGGTGACGGAACAACCACTGCGACTGTTCTCGCGCAAGCGATGGTTAAAGAGGGCTTAAAAGCGGTTGCGGCCGGCATGAACCCAATGGACCTAAAACGCGGAATTGACAAAGCGACCGCTGCTGCTGTTGCTGCGCTGGCTGATCTCTCTAAGCCGTGTGAAGACGCTAAAGAGATTGCGCAAGTTGGTACTGTTTCTGCAAACTCTGATGAGTCAGTCGGCACTATCATTGCTGACGCAATGGATAAAGTCGGTAAAGAAGGCGTTATCACAGTAGAAGAAGGCCAAAGCTTGGACAACGAACTTGACGTTGTTGAAGGTATGCAATTCGATCGCGGTTACCTGTCTCCTTACTTTGCGAACAAGCAAGACACGATGACTTGCGATTTGGAAAGCCCATTCATTTTGTTGCACGACAAAAAAATCTCTAACATCCGTGACTTGCTCCCTACTTTGGAAGCCGTTGCAAAAGCGGGCCGCCCGTTGATGATCATTGCTGAAGATGTTGAAGGTGAGGCGCTGGCTACTTTGGTTGTGAACAATATCCGCGGCATCGTTAAAGTTGCTGCAGTAAAGGCGCCTGGGTTTGGTGACCGTCGTAAAGCCATGTTGGAAGACATCGCTATCTTGACTGGCGGCCGAGTTATTTCTGAAGAAGTCGGCATGAGCCTCGAAGGCATTACTTTAGAAGATTTGGGCTCTGCCAAGCGAGTACAGATTTCTAAAGAGAACAGCACTATCATCGATGGTGAAGGCGAAGCCTCACAAATCGAAGACCGTGTAAATCAAATTCGCGCTCAGATTGAAGAATCTTCTTCAGACTACGATAAAGAGAAAATGCAAGAACGCGTCGCTAAATTGGCCGGCGGTGTTGCATTGATCAAAGTTGGTGCTGCAACCGAAGTTGAGATGAAAGAGAAGAAAGCACGCGTTGAAGATGCACTGCATGCAACACGCGCTGCCGTTGAAGAAGGCGTTGTACCTGGCGGCGGTGTCGCTCTGGTGCGCACTTTGGACGCAGTTGCTAAAGTCTCAGGTGACAACGAAGATCAAGATGCGGGTATCAAAGCCATCTTGAAAGCCATTGAAGCTCCGCTACGTCAAATTGTAGACAACGGCGGCGACGACGCTTCTGTTGTGCTTAACGAAGTACGTAACAATAAAGGTACTTTCGGCTACAACGCAAGCACAGGCGAGTACGGCGACATGCTAGAGATGGGTATTCTTGACCCAACTAAAGTGACGCGCGCGGCACTTCAACACGCGGCTTCTATCGCATCAATGATCATCACTACTGAAGCGATGATTACTGACGCGCCACAAGATGCTGCAGCTGCGCCTGCTATGCCTGATATGGGCGGCATGGGTGGCATGGGCGGCATGATGTAAGCCTACCCAACAGCAAGCAAAAGCCCCGCTGCTAGCAATAGCACCGGGGCTTTTTTGTACAGGATGTACTTTCACTAGAACAGCTCCTGCATTTCTAGTACTTCCACCTTCCATGGCGGTCGTGCTGCGAAGGCCATGGATGGCCGAGAGCAGCGCTTGTACATGGATGTAATTTCACTCGAACATTTCCTGCATTTCTAGTGCTTCCACCATCCTTGGTGGAAGCGCCACGTATCGCGCTTACTTAATTAAAAACTAACAAAGCCCGCTACGGTTCCCGCTGATAGGTGATATCGAAGTAGTCGCCCGCAATGGTCTTGATGCCAAAAGCTCTGCGTGAAATTTCTAAAAAGCCATGCATTTTCAAAAATGCTTCGATGTCTGCAACCTTACAACATCCTTCATAGGCTTCGAAATCAGCCACTTCGGTCTTTATGTACTTAAACTGGGACAGAAGCGGCTCCGCACCTTTCAACACCAGCAGCTCAGATCCTTGCGTATCCATAATAAGTGCCTGATACTTTTCAGAAGCAATGTGATGGTGTTCAAAAAGGCTCGCCAAAGTAACACTCCGTAGCTTGGTCGAGCTAGAGTAATCGACATCTGGCCAAACATGCTTGTGCTCTTTTAGCTTCAGGATAGAAGAAGATGCACCATGGTTATTGGCGATATAAAACTCGTATTCCTCATCATCGGTGTCCGTTAGCAATGCTTCCAACGCCATTTGCTTCTTGAACGGCCGAATGTTCATTTCTAATTCCTTAAAAACATCAGGGATCGGCTCAATCCACAAAACATCTAACCCAAGTTTATTATAAAAATCGCGCTCTTGGCCGGTGTTAGCACCGACATGCACCACACCGCTGACTTCTCTCAAAAAGCGATTATGATCTCGTTGAAACCATCCTTTGACAGTCCTAAAGATCACATGCTTTATCGGGCGGAGACGCGATTTGACGGCTTCTATATTCATGTCGATATAAACTCAGCCTACTCGTTTTTAGCCTGATTGGAAAATCCAAGCAGACATCCAAATATAACTTGTTAGCAACGCGAGGTGCTCCAAAGCGAGCACCTCGGGCTATATTGACCTAGCTAGCCTCTATTTCGGCTTTCTGAACAAGAAAGTAAACCGATCAGTATTTCCGGTCACTGTTTTGCGACCGACTTCGTAGCGAAGTTCATCATCGGCGCGAAAGTGTAGGTCGCTATAGCCTTCAAATTCAAAGCCTGCATCAAGCAATTCTTTGATAATCGTGACCGGATCTGCGCGACGGCGATTCTCTGCGGTGTGTGCTTCCATATGGCGTCGAGTGTGATCAACGACACCATAAATGCCACCTTTCTTCAGCGCTTTGAATACTTGTTCGTTGATGATTTGTCGGCTTGCCGCGTCAAAATTATGCATATTACGAAACGTAAGTGCAGCGTCATAGCCTGATTCGCCAAAGCTAAATGGTGTGATTGTATTGGTACCGACCAATTCTCCACGGCTAAAATCTATGTCGATATCCAACACTTTGACGTCCTCAAAACCTTCTTCAACGCCAACGAGATTTTCGCTCACACGTCGAGTTCCGAGCGCAACATGCAGTTCGCCTTCCTGTTTTAGGATCGGAGCCAAGACCTTGGTATACCAACCGCCACCAGGGAACAACTCGAGCACCTTCATATCTTGCTCAATACCGAAGAACTCAAGCGTCTGAAATGGCTTGCGGTTGGCATCACGATCCCGCTCCTTTTCGGTTCTCACTTCAGCAGCCAATGCCGCATCAACGGCAACCTGAAGAGGGTTTTCAGCATCAGCTTGAGCCCATGTTGGTTGGGCCAAAACCAACGCTAGCATTACGGACAGGGATCTAATCATTGTTATTCTCTTTAATTAGTTAGTTAATGTTTAGTTTAAGAACTCGATGGCAACATTCAATTGAACGGCACTGGTTGCTCACGGTAATCAAGACCTGACCAAGCGAGCTCAAATTACTTAATTTAGCCGTTACTGCTCTTGAGCCAAATCTTGCGCAGCATCGTCGTACCAAATTCGGTAGATGGCACCTGCGTAGTCATCCGACACCAGTAACGATCCATCTGGCATAACCAACAAATCTGTTGGGCGTCCCCAGTATTCACCGTCTTGGAGCCAACCTGAAGCAAAAATCTCGTGCGGCTGAGGCTCGTTACCAATAAGCGTTACAAAACTAATATAGTAGCCATCAGGTACAGAGCGATTCCATGAGCCATGATGCGGTATCAATATATTGTTATGAAATTTCTCTGGGAACATAGCTCCGGTATAAAATTTCATTCCAAGTGGAGCAGTGTGCGGAGGCAGCTCTAATGCAGCCGGTGTAAAATTGATGTCAGGCGCTTCAAAGACGTAATCACGATGCCCCTTGCCATACTCATAGGGATAGCCAAAGTGCTCACCTCGTTGGCTGACCCTATTTAACTCTTCAGGCGGCATATCGTCCGACCAAAGATCACGACCGTTTTCAGTAAACCACAATTCTTGGGTTTTTGGATGCCAATCAAACCCGACCGTATTACGAATCCCATGCGCCTCGGTTCGTTTATCACTGCCATCCATCTTAATGCTGGTGATTACGGCGTACTCATCATTTGATTCGCAGATATTGCAGGGCGCACCGACTGGCAAATAAATTCTGTCGTCTGGGCCGATGCCGATATATTTCCAACCATGATGACGGTCGGATGGATAGCTGTCATTTACGATCACTGGCTCAGGAGGAGACTCGAGACGCGACTCGATCTTGTCGTAACGGAGCATACGGTTGGGCTCGGCGATGTAGAGCGCGCCATCTCGAAACGCGACGCCATTGGGCATATAGAGGTCTTCAGCGATGACTACCACATCATCAGCGACAAAATCGCCGGCTAAACCACTCACCGCGTAAACGTCGCCTTTGCGATCGGGATCGGATCGCTCACCTCGAGTACCAACGAACAAGGTGCCCTGTGAACCAAGTACCATCGATCGAGCACCCGGGGTTTGATCCGTCACAAGTTCAATTCGAAAACCAGCCGGTAAGCTAATCTGTTCGAGATACTCCTGCTTAAACTCACCCTCCTTCGGGCTACGTGCCACAACGACAGGATTTTGATCTTTTACGGCTTGCTCATTCGAGGCAGCTTCACAACCAGACAATGTGGTAACAGCAAGGAAAGCCGGCATTAATAATAGTCTTCTTGATAACATGGGTTTGGACCTCGAAATAAATAGCATGCAATTATGACTGAAGAGGCGCAAAGATGTCGTCTGCATCAGATGTGATTACAAATAGATTAACTGCGGGACACCTATATTTACAAGTAGATACATGTTTTGCCATACTTGATCGTCGAAGATTTCAAGATCGTGGAATAAAAGCTGGGAACCAAACAGGGAACAGGATGAAACAAGTTAATAGCATGCATAAACTACTCTGCCGCATTGCGCTGGTTGCACTATTTTTAATTGTTGGTGGCTGTACTACTTCGCCAGATACAAGCAAAGATACTATAAACGTGGGTCAAATTGAAAAATTGCCCCACCCTAACGCGTGCTCCAACCCAATAGATCGCAGAAAATATTCCTATGAGATTGGGTTCAAGAATTTCGACCCAAGTGAACAAGTGCGTTTTCTACCCAAAGGATGGTCCTCCAAAAACGTGGTCTACAACGCCTCTGAATTGATTGGCGAGCCCGTGAAGTTGCCAGCCCTGAGTTTGGCGGGTCGCATTGGCGGGGATAAACGCGGCCTATGGGTTGTACGGATCGCGACCGGAGAACGGCAACAGCTTAACTATTTGCCGCCCAATCGAACTTGCAATTCAGAGGGCGACATCGTCGTTCAATATGACAATATATGGGTGTCCTTACACGCGACCGATTAAGCGCTTGCTTATAACTTAGTTGCGTTAGCGAGTTCTACTTTTGCATCCACGCCGTACTTTTTTAAGGTCGCAAGTAGTACCGGGTTGTTCTCGTCATCGGCAAAACCTTCACTCCATACAATTCGGGCTTCATCGGTTTTGCCTAGCTCCCACAGCACCTCCCCGAGATGCGCGGCAATTTCTGCTTGAGGCCCTTGATCATAAGCTTGCCGCAGAAACGTTTCCGCCTCTTCTAAATCACCGAGTCGATAGAGTATCCATCCCATACTGTCGATAATATGAGCACTTTCTGGTCGCAGTTCCAAGGCTAGTGAAATAAGCTCTTTGGCCTCTTCAAGACGATCAGTCTGATCTGCTAAGGTATACCCTAGGGCATTAAGTGCATCGGCGTTTTCTGGCTGTTGCGCGATAACATAGCGTAAATCTTTCTCGGCCGTTTCAATCTCCTTTAATTCAGCCGCTACCAGCGCACGTGCATAACGAAGATCAATATTTTCAGGCAAATAGATTAACGTCTCGTTGATCGCAGCAAATGCCTCTTCGTGCTGATGTTCTTGCATCAATAAATAGTGACGGGTCGTGGCTTGTTCAATATATTCATCTTCAGTCCGAGGCTCTAAAGCACGCAGAGTATTTATCGCCTCCTTTAAACCACGTGTTTGATAACGCATATTTGCGACTTGCAACTGGGCGCGAAAATAAAGTCTATCGCCGCTGATTTCCTGGTAATAATCCTCAGCGCGCTGATAGTTTTTTTCTCGAACCGCAAACCGAGCAAGCGACCAATACACTTCGTCATTCTGCGGTTCTAAGCGCAGTACTCGCCGATAAAAACCTTTTGCTTCATCATCCTTTTTAAGATGTTCAGCGAGTGCCGCTGCATAATTTAAAGCAGCCACATTGCGTGGGTCATCACTGATTACTGCCTCCATCAGAGAAAACGCTTGATCGTAAGATTCTGCGCGCGCGAGTTCGGCAGCATGATTTATCCGCATACTTACAGATTTGGGGTTTCGTTCTAGAAACCCCTTAATGAATTCAGCGCGCGCTTCGTCTTTGCCTTGACGCCGCAGCACGCTAGCTTGCAATTGTGCCGCGCGATCCCAATCTGGTTTTAGCTCCAGCGCTGACGTGAGCCACTCTTCTGCCCGCTCATTAATCTCAAAATTGTCGGCAACATAAGCAGCACTCAATAGAGCGTCGTGCGAGCTGGGATTATCTTCAATAAAGCGTTCGGCAACCTTGATCGCAGCTTCAGAATTGCGCTGACCAATCAATAAGCGTGCACTATTTTCAGCCTGCTCCTCCAAACTCAGGTCGGCATCCCGCAATAAAATTTGTTCGTAAGCCGTGTCAGCATCCCCCAAACCAAGCGACGCCAGAATCAGAGTCGTTTGCGCTCCACGATTGTCGGCCACTTGATCCAGCCACAGCTGCGCCGCTTCTTGCGCCAAAGCATAGTTGCGAATTCTTAGCCCAGTCACGGCAGCAAAACTCGCCAATCGATGATCTTGGCTAGTTTTTGCAGCCAGTAATGCTTGCTCAGCACTCATGTCTAGGTCGCCTGCGTAAGGCGCAAAGCTCACCACCAACAGTTGCTCGAGCAGCTCTTGCGTTAGCTCTACCTTCGGTAGTTCGGGCTCTTTTTCAACCGGATCGACAGGCTCATCTTGTTGAATCGTTACTTCCTGTGGCTCTTCCGTGGCATCGATTGCTGACGCCAGTTGTGTTGAAGCGCAACCCGCGAGCGCATAGGCAAAACTTGCGAGAATCAGGGACTTCACTAATATTTTCTGTAAATCTAAGGGCATATCACCATTGCCATTTATAGTTGAACTGCAGCGGCCTAATTTTCAATGGGGCCGCTTGTAATGGTTTCATTATATACTCTCGCCATCACCCCCAATCTTAAATTCCTCACATGAACAGCGTTTATGTCTTGCTGGCATTTCTTGGCTTCACCGCACTTGGTTACCTAAGTTTGGTCAGAATTTTGTACAAGCATGAACTTGGCGACCGACCATTTACCTTTTCAGAGCTTAGAACCAGTCTTCGTAGTGAAAATATTTTGACGTTGGTTGCGCGTTCGATCTTTCTTTACACCCTACCAACAGTCAGCTTTTTACTGTTTTGGGGGTGGGGCCCGGCTCTGCTCTGGCTGATAACCTCTCATTTCTTAATCGATACGCCAAGTAATTTTATTGCTAGCAAAATGACCAGAGAAGTAGATGTGGCCGGACATTTTACAGACTTCGATAGCGCGCGCGGTATTTTACGCAGCGCGCTGATGCAACTCATGTTGATTTTTCTAACCACGCAAATCGTTGTGCTGCTAGCTAACTTAATTGATCAGCAAACCGGGTTGCTGTTCGCTCTGTTTGGCGTTTTAATCAGCATCCATCTGTTGCGTTCAGCTGGTGGCGCTGTGGATGCAGTCGTCAAACTTTTGGCCTCTGTCGGCCTTCTGATTCTCGGCTTGATTCTGGCTCAAACCATGGGTATTGCAGTGTTTGGTACATGGTCACCGCTGCCTGAGAATATTCCTTGGTTGCGCTTTGATAACCGCAGCATTCTGGCTCTACTCTTACTCATCGGTGCCACACATTTAGGTCGTACCGGTTCACTTCAACAGGGCCTCATGAATCTGGTTGGTGGCGTAATAGTTGGCCTGATTGTGCTTTGTGTGGCGCATCTTGTCTTGCAGCAGCCGGTGCTCGACGCGCCGATACTCAGCGCTGAACACAGAGACGCCAATCTCCCAATCTTTGCTACGGTATTTTTATTCGTCTCCGTAGCAATGCTTACCTTGTTACTCAGAATCACGAACTTTGGCAATCTCTCCAACAGCAATAATGAACAGCCCGTGCATCATGAGATCATCGCGCAGCAGACCCTGAGTTTTCTTGGCTTAAGCCTCGCCGTCGTTCTAATGCTGTGGATCGCCACTGCCAGCGGCATAGGTGCTTGGAATACCCACTATATCGCCTGGCCGGAAACGGTCACCTTACAGTCTCACTTTAGTCTCGCGGTTCGTTCTCTAACTGCTGCCACCGGCGCGTCATTGGGGACGGGTGCAGGCGGGACTTCTTTATTAATGGCGGGTATTTGCCTATTTGCCGCAGCGGCATTGATTTACGTCAATACAGCCTTATCTGAGCAAACAACGCTCGCGGAACAAATGCACGAAGAAGAGAAAACTCTCTTTACGTATATCTTGAGCCGCAAAAATACCCATGGATTGGTTATCTTCATGCTCAGCATGTGGTTTCTGAATCACGGCATGGGGGTGCATCTATGGCTAGTAACAATGGCCGTATGTTGGCTTTTGTGCTGTGACACACTGTTGGATTATGCGAGTGAATTAGAAGAAGGTGTTCTGCAAGAACATTTTCGTCGCTTGTTCTCATTGGGGCTTTTTACCCTCGGTGTGATGCAATTATTTTTTGTCGCCATCAGCGCGCTTTTACAAGATCAAATAGTGTTGTCTTCCGCCGCTGCCGGCATTTTGGTATTAGCTGCGTATATGTGCTTAAAAAATGCCCTTGCCTGTGTCCGTGGCCTGCAAATCAAGTCTGAGAGCAAGCTGTTCTAAGCTCAGAATTGGCCCACTTTACGTGGTAAAAACGCTAAAATAGCTGCTCAGAGCGCCATTTTATGGCCACGCCGTTTCAACTCGAAAAAATGCACGTCTTATCTCTAGGTCTTAATCACACTACTGCACCGATCGCTGTTCGCGAGCGAGCAGCGGTTGCGGCTGACCATCTAGATGACG